>DOPG01000456.1 GCA_003513555.1 Rhodopirellula sp.
AAGCACCAGCAGCCGAAGCACCAGCCAAGGAGTAGTCCAGCGGGTATGCGACATTTGAGGCGGGCTTTTCGTTTCGTGATCGCGATCCATCACTGATCAAACGAAAAACGGCGTGTGGAAATTTCCACACGCCGTTTTCTTTTGCGACTTTGGTTTTCTAGTGTTCGGAGCTAGGCAACCGGTTTCTTCATTCTTGCAGTTTCGGTAGCGATCTCACTACCATCTGGTGTCGCATCGTTATCGACTTCGAACCACTCCTCTTTGAATTGCAGATGCCCACCTTTTCCGGCAGCTGCGTTTTTCAGGGCAACGTTGGTCCCCAACGCAATCACGGCATCTCCCATTGCCACTTCGGGGTAGCAGCGGGGGTGATTCTCTTTGTCAGGGTTGCGGATGCAGTAAGCCCAGTGCTCGATTTCCTCGCGATAGCCACGGCTAACGGGTCCTGAGTCTGCAGCTTTTGCAACGGGTGCGGCATAATCTCCACTTGCACTGGTGTCCAGCACGTAACCGCCGTCCTGTTTCGCAACACCAACCTTGCTGCTTGTATCACTGTTGCGATACAGCAGGACGTCCGTTTCCTTATCAAGAACAAGAGTTCCCTTGCTGCCCATCACAACTTCGCCCCATCCGCCAAAGCCATTTCCATTGATTGATGAGTAGGTCACGACGACCTTCTTGTTCGGATCTGTTTCATAACCAGGCAACGGTTCCGCACGGTCCCATTGTTTGGTTTGTTTATTCAGCGTGCTGGGCGGGTAGTTTTCGACCTTGTCGTAGTAGCCTACGTCAAAGGTCTCGGAGTACTCGGGGCCAGGGAATTCGAACATGCAGTACACGTGGTCTCCTGCGTCACGGTCCACGGGCATGATATGTCTTCCGCCGACAGCATGAACGCTGAGGGGGTGGACTTTCTTGCCATCGTTTCGCAGTGAACTCAGGAAAATGCTCACCGCATCGAGTTGGTGGCTGCCGAGTTCGGCCATCAATCCAGCGCCTGTTCGCTCGAACAGTCTCCAACGATGCAGCTCATCCATGGATGAGAACATTCTTCCCCCAGCAGTGAAGTCTTCGTAGCCGAAGTCTTTGGGGTTGACGTTTTTATCAGCGTCCCACGCCTGCAGTTGTGCGAGTTCAGCTTGTAATCGCACGATGTCATCAGGGTTGGTGGCGGTTTTGAGCTTTGACTGGCGATTTCGGATGTCACCGGCAATCTTGTCGATCATCTTTCCATTGGCATCTTTTTCGCCACCGGGAATCGGCATCTTCCAGCTATCACCACCGGGTAGGTTACCTCGGTGCCATTGGGCTCGAATATGGTGAAGCTGTCCGAGCAATCCCCACCGGATCAAGTTGATAGCGTTGTCGTACTTGACGTTGTAGTGTCGCTGGTGGCCCGTCGCCAAGTGGATTGGGTTTCCGCCCTGATCTTTCATTTCGGCGGCCATTCGCGACATGACTTTGCACTGGGCCACGTTGTGAGCCATCAGTTTTTCGGTCAAGACGTGTAGTTTCCGTTCCATCGCCAAGGCAGCTACCGGGGCGTGCAGCCAGAGTGGCAAAGCGATGATCACCGCCTCAATGTCAGGATCATCCAAGCAGGCCATGATGCCGCCGTTGCTGCCATCGTACACTTTAACATTACGTCGGGCTTCAGCCTCATCCTTATAGCCTGCAACGCTGATCAGTCCCGGACGACGTCCGAGAGCTGATGGGCTGGACCAGTCGCCGTGAAAGGCACGGTGTTGTCCGAAGGGACGAATGTCACAGATTGCTTTGACGTCGACGTACTCGGGGTTGCAGCCTCCGATCAGAACATTGCCTTCATCGCCAGTTCCGATGACAGCCACCCGGACAGGATCTTTGACTTTGCCGTAACCGAAGTATGCGGCACCGAGTCCAGCCCCGCTGACAGCTCCGGCAGCAACAATGCCGCGCAGGAAGTCGCGTCGGTTGACATCGTAGTAGCTACCGACCGCTGAATAGTAGTTGTGTTCGCCGACGTCACGTTGGTCAGCTGATAGTTTATCGACCATGAAAAAAATCCTCTATTTCGAGTGTGCTTTGTTTTGTTTTAGTTCGGTGCGGTGATGGATCAGCTTTGTGGGGCCTGACCGCCCCAGGTCTTGCGAACGATCAAATGCAGGAAGTAGTCAAGGCCAGCGAAGCGTCCCGATCCTGTGGCGGCCAGCACCAAGCAGGCCATGCACTCAATCAGTTGATAATTACTCGAACCGGGCCCTGTTGTAGGAGGAAATTGGCTCAAGAATACTGAACCGAGAAAACCTGCCGCAGCCAACGCCGCCAAGGGTGTGAAGAAGCCCAGCAAGAGGCATAATCCGATGGCAATGTCAAAGTAGGGAACGAACCGATCGATCACGCTGGTGTCAATCCGCTCAGTACGCGGCCTGACTAAGCGATAGTATGGGCTTGCTTCAGCTTGTTGTCCGGTGGCTAACGCGTTCTGGTCAGCTTCGTAATTCGCCCAAATGGAATCAATTTGTGCCAATGCGGGAGCTGCCTTTTGTTTCCATTCTCGCCGGATCGTGTCTCTCTGGCCGCCTAGACTGGCAACGCCATCGCGAACCGCCTTTTCTTGTGCCTCAGTCTCAAGTTTCGCAATGCGGGCTCGGCCCAAGGCGTATTCTTCGAGGTCAGTCGCGTTTTCGGCCAAAACCCAATCGTATTGTTCCACTGCTTTGGCATAGTTGGCCTGAGCTTGGGCCTTCTGGGCTTCTGAAAAACTGTAATGGTTGCCGACGCCGTCACGGAAAACAGCCCAATTTTGCATGGCGGCCGCACGGTTGAGCCGGAATTCTCCGTCCGCATCCCACACTAGCCCCCGAAAATCGGCTGCGAGTGGCCCTTTGGCATTGGCGAAGAACGGAGCTGCCGTCCA
>DOPG01000235.1:0-18360 GCA_003513555.1 Rhodopirellula sp.
TTTTCCAGACAAAGGCTGGGGGACGAAACGCCTTGACATCACGATCGTTGTGCAGGGGGGACCCGGGTGTGGATCGGCCATCGCGAATGAGCTTTTGGTAGTCTGCCAGCATCTTTTTCATACGCTCTTGATTGCCGGCAGATATATCGGTCGTTTCGGCAGGATCGTTTTTGAGATTGTAAAGTTGCACGAAGATGGGATCTTCGAGTTCCTTGTGATTGGCGGGGTTGCGGCCGAAGACTTCGATTGCCCGTTTCCAAGCATCCTCAGATTTTGGTTCCGTAAAGAACTGTCCGGAACTGCCGCTGCCGGGACCAAGGATCAGTTTCCAGTCACCTTCACGGAAAGCATCGGACCGCGTTCCGCGAATCACCAGATTCCTGCGATGTGACTGTCCCGGTTGCTTCAAAACATTCAGGAAACTGGAAGAATCGGGTGCCTGTTTCGAAGACAGTTGGATCCCCGCAATTTCAGCCCATGTCGCCATTAAGTCATTCAGGCCGATCAGGGCATTGCTGACGCTGCCCGGTTGGATGACGCCCGGCCAAACCGTCGCGAAGGGGATTCGAAGCCCGCCTTCAAAGGCAGAGAATTTGTAGCCCCGCCACGGGCCAGCAGAAAAGTGTCCCTCCTTTTCCATCTCCTGCATTTGATTGGCAGTGGCTTGAAGTCGACGGCCAGAATAATGTCCGGGGCCGTGATCGGAAGCGACCATGACCACGGTGTTTTCGGCAATGCCATTATCAGCCAATTGTTTGCGGATTCTACCGATACACGCGTCGGTATTCATGACAAAATCGCCGTAGATTCCGATGCGGCTTTTGCCTTTGAATTCAGCTTCGGGTGAGGTTGGAGTGTGCGGCGCAGTGAGAGCAACGAAAAGAAAGAAAGGCTTGGGCTGTTTGGCTTTCTGCTGTATGAAGCTAGCTGCCTCCTTGCAGAAGGTCGAAAGAACCTCCGTGTCGACAAAGTCTTCTGCGGCGGGGCCCACTCGATTGAATGCACTCCAGCCTTTCTGTGCGGTTATCTTACCCTGCCATTGTTTGCCTCGAATGTAAGCATAGGGAAACATGTCGAGCGAACCGGGGAGAAAAAAACAATCGTCAAAACCATAGTCGCTGGGACCGATTTGGATAGGTTGGGTGAAATCGGTGTTTTCGGGACCTTGGACTTTACCATCACGAGTGGTCATTCGGGTGCCGAGGTGCCATTTGCCGACATAACCGGTGGTGTACCCCCCCGACCGAAACATGTCACCCAGCGTGTGTTGTGATTCCGGAAATCGCAATCCGGTAAATCCCCAAGGTCCGCCTGGTTCGGCTTTTCCAAAACGAAAGGCATAACGGCCTGTCATGATTGAGGTGCGGCTGGGAACGCAAACGGAATCGGTCACATGCGCGTCGGTGAACTTCATGCCTTCGGCACACAGTTGGTCAAAATGAGGTGTGTCCACATTGCACTTGTCACCACCAAATGCCTTGACATCACCGTAGCCAAGGTCGTCAGCCAGAATGAACACGATATTGGGCCGCTCGGCAGCAACGCTGTTGTTCGAATGCATCACGCAGCTTAATACGGTGAATATGCAAATCGTGGCAGTTCGACTGTGTGACATGAAGGGCTCTTGGGTCAAAGTTTTTTCAATTGCTCAAGCGTTATTTTACTCGTTCAGCAGCACGGCGACTGTACTGGTAGATGCAGGCCCCATGGCTTCGATTGTAATCCTTGCTGCAGCCATGTTTCCAATACGTCGGCGACGCTGGGGGCCATTTCGCGTTTCCTGCTTCAAACGCTGGCGAGATACCATGACTCAGTACCACGGATAGCGATCTCGATTCCCTGCGATTGCAATTCATGGCGCCGGAATAAAACGGTACTGACCACCTTTTTGTGTGGCAATCATTTTCATCAAAGGGCCGCTGGTGACGCTTTCGAAGGCGATCGTATGCACGATGATTTCTCGGGGGTATTCAGCTAGGATTTCTTTCGGGTCCAGAATTACACCGCCAGGCGGTGGCATCGCCTTTCGAGCCGAACCGAAGCCTTGGAAGAAAGTGTTAAGCGGTGAATTCAGATTTGAACTATGACCGTAGAGAAACTCACCATCAGACAGAAAGAAAACGGCATCTGGGTTCAGGTTGCCTGCGATTTGTAACGCTCGTGCGGGCATAGTGCCACCGTTGGGGCGAACTTGGTATCTCAGCCACGTAATTGCAGCTTGCTTGTTGGTGGGGGTTGCTTGTCTCATCACAGCTTCGTTGTTCTTCACAAACATTGGTAATGCGTGATTGCTATATAGGATGACTGAAAACAGTTGCTCCTCATTGAGTTGATTGATTGATCCAATCAGTTCCTTCGTGGCACGTTCAAGCCGTTGGCCATTACGAGCAGACATGCTGGATGAAACATCCAGGACGAACACGAAACGAGTACCATACGCTTCGGCACCAAAAAAATTGATGCTCGTTTTGGGTTTGTTTGTGGGCCCAGAATCAGCGGGGGCCTCACTTGGGGTATCGGCGGTCGGAGTATTTGCACCAGGCACTGGGGTTGGTTCCAGATCAACAAGCTCGACTGAATCGACCGGCATGATTTCTGAAGTTACCGGATCATCGGTGAGCGTTTCGGGGACGGCAATGTCGACGCTCGTCATGCTCGAAAATGCTTCCGTGTTGGTCCAAGGATCCTCAGTGTCTGCGGTAGCAATTGAAATGACCAATGGGTCGGATCGATCTGTCGGAAGCAGCACCAGGGCCAAAGCAATGAGAATGATCAAGTGAACGATGAGCGAAAATAGAAACCCGGAAAACTGCCTGAGTTTTCGCTCCCGATCGGTTTCAAAATCTTCGATAACACTCTTGATTTTGGTTAACGCATCCCTCTCCGTCTCGGCAACAGTATCCGGGATCGGAGGTGGTGTTTGGCAATGCTCGATAGGTGGTGGCGTCAGCAAGGATTCACGACGGGATGTAATGGGTGAAGCACGATGTGAATTCGGGTCGAGTCATAGGTGAGTGTCATGTTCGATCTGATCGGGAAGTTACTCGACGGGCGGAGTTGGCCCTTGTTTGTGATCGTTGAGTGCGTCTGGTTGCTCGCTCTGTAGCCTAGCAGTCGTCGCGAATGACAACAAATGACGGACTCATTGTCACTCAATGACGGCAGGTTGGAGCTTGGGCTGGCATTTTGTTGGATAAAGCGAGGTTCGGCGGGTGTGCTCGTTGATTGCAAATCCCGTTGTGATTTGCTGCTGAATTTTTCATACTGTGTTGCGTCCTCTTTTCTCCTATGATGTCACAGTCATCCACGAATCAAGCGGTGCCACTGTTCGGGGGCGTTTCTCAGGAAAGCAGAGGTCTTTTCGGGCCGAGTTGCGATGGATGCCATGAATACCGCAGTCAGCCCCACAAATACGGATCTGTTGCAACTTACCGCGATCAAAATGGCTACCTGCCTGTCAGCATGAGAACTCTTTTAAAATTATTGATCGTCGTGGTGCTATTAGGGGTCGTGGGGGCTTTGGGGTATCAGCCTGCACGCAACTATTGGCGTGAACGCAATAAGATCACATGGGATACAGCCGAGATTGAATCTGGCGACATCATCCGCTTTGTCAATTCTACAGGGACAGTGCAACCGGTGTTATCGGTCTCGATCGGTTCGTTCGTCTCCGGTCCGATTGTTGAACTCAATGTTGATTTTAATGATGAGGTAAAGCAGGGTGATGTGCTCGCTCGGGTGGATCCGCGACTCTTCAAGGCGGGAGTGGATCGAGATAATGCGACACTTTCGACACGTGAGGCTGATTTGGAGCGTATTGAAGCGCAATTACAGCAGTCACTGAATAATTACCTTCGTGGGAAGCGTCTTCGCGACAAGAACAAAGATTTCTTGTCTGACCGCGAGATGGACGCCTTGGTTTTCGAGGTCAAGTCATTGCAAGCACAGCGGAAGCTCGCCAAAGCAGCGATATTGCAGGCTAAGGCGTCGTTGGAAACATCACAGGCAAACCTGAAGTATTGTGAGGTGACTTCCCCTGTCGACGGAGTGGTCATCAATCGATTGATTAATCCAGGTCAGACATTGGCGGCACAGTTCCAAACGCCAGAATTGTTTGTGGTGGCTCCTGACCTGCGCGAAAAGGTCCACGTTTTTGCTTCGGTGGATGAGGCCGACATTGGACTCATTCAAGCTGCAAAAGAATCAGGTAAGCCGGTCGACTTTACGGTTGATGCACATCCTGATGAAGTGTTTGACGGAGAGATTGAGCAGATTCGGGTTAGCAGTGTTGCTACGCAAAATGTTGTCACTTATCCCGTTGTGATTGCAGCCAGTAATGCTGATTTGAAATTGCTGCCAGGAATGACGGCCAGTATTTCTTTTGAGGTTGATTCGACCGATGATGTGCTCTAGATCCCGAACGCCGCGTTGCGGTTTTTTCCTGATAATGTGAAGTTGGTTCGCGAAGAGGACAGGCAGCTGATCGATGGATCGACTTGGAGGTCCAAAAAAACTGATGCAGAAAAAGATGAGGCGGCTAACCAGACCGCGAGCGAGAGTGCGGAAGCACAGCGAAAAAAAAATCAGCGGCACGTTTGGGTGGTCGATGGCGAATTACTTCGGGCTGTTGAAGTCACGACTGGTTTGATGGAAAACAAGTTTACTGAGATGGTCTCAGGTGATCTTCAGGTTGGTGACAAACTGGTCATAGGAAAGAAGGACTAAGTCAACTATGTCTTTCTTTGATACAGTCCGGATTGCGTTTCGCGCGTTATTGAAAAACAAAATGCGTGCCGTGTTGACCATCATCGGTGTCGTGATCGGAATCGCGGCGGTCACGACGATCGTTTCAATCGGACAGGGGGCAAGCAAGCTGGTCAGCGGTGAGTTTGAAGCCTTGGGAACGAATGTGATTCTTGTGTTTCCCGGACAAACGAGGCGTGGTGGGGCAAGGCAGTCCGGCGCGCCCACTCTTACGACGGCAGATGCCGATTCAATTGGGACCGAATGCCCCGCGGTGCTGGCTGCTTCTCCGATCGTTGGGACTGCCGGACAAATTATCTATGGAAATGAAAACTGGAATCCAAAACAGATGCAGGGTGTCGGGCAAGACTACTTGACTGTGCGAAACTGGGAGCTTGAAGCTGGCGGCTTCTTTTCCAATAGCGACATCGAATCCAATGCCAAAGTCTGTGTGATTGGACAAACTTTGATCCCCAAGTTGTTTCGCACCGTCAATCCGATGGACGAGATGATCAGGGTCAATAATGTGCCGTTCCGTGTGATAGGAATTCTTGGAAAAAAGGGTGCCAACATGGTGGGTGATGATCAAGATGATGTGGTCTTGATGCCTCATACCACGGTGCGGAAAAGACTCAACGGATCACCGCTCGACAACGTGGGGATCATCATGGTTTCGGCACGCGGGACCAACCAGATGGGGGAAGCGGCTAAACAAATTGAAACTCTGCTCTATGAACGGCACGAAATTGGGCCTTCAGAAGAACCTGATTTCAGTGTTCAAGATACGACCGAAATCGCTGCGACGCTTGGAATCATTACCGGAACATTGACACTGATGCTGTCTGCCATTGCAGGAATTTCTCTGCTCGTCGGAGGTGTTGGGATCATGAATATCATGCTGGTTTCGGTCACCGAGAGAACACGCGAAATCGGAATCCGCATGGCTTTGGGGGCCCGAGGAAAAGACATCTTGCGGCAGTTCCTGATCGAATCGGTTGTGCTCTCGTGCATTGGTGGCGCGATCGGACTGTTGCTTGGAACCGGTGCGTCCATGTGCGCCAATGTGCTGATTAATATTTATAAGCCGGGAACTGATTGGCCCATGATCGTTTCTGTCCCTGCTGCAGTCGTGGCGATGGGATTTGCTGCGGCAGTGGGAGTTTTCTTTGGTTACTACCCGGCGCGACGCGCAAGCAAACTTGACCCGATTGATGCGCTGAGGTACGAGTAAATGGCTTTGATTGAACTGGATGATGTTCGCAGGGTTTACGACTTGGGCGAAGTCAAGGTGCACGCGCTTCGCACCGTCACCAGACAAATTGAACTTGGTGAATACATCGCATTGATTGGCCCCTCTGGAAGCGGCAAGTCAACTCTGATGAATACATTGGGGTGCCTTGATCGCCCCACTCATGGCAGCTATCGACTTGATGGTGAGGAAGTGGTGACGATGAATCGTGATCAACGTGCCAAAATCAGAAACAAGCAGCTTGGTTTTGTGTTCCAAAACTTCAATTTGCTGAATCGCACATCAGCACTCGAAAATGTCGAACTGCCACTCATGTATGGGCCTCGTGTTTCTGCGCGCGAGCGACGCGATCGCGCCATGGAAATGCTTGGCAAAGTCGGTTTGGCAGATCGCTACCATCACCACCCCAGTCAGTTGTCAGGTGGTCAGCAGCAGCGAGTTGCTATTGCAAGGGCGCTTGTGAATCGACCTTCGATCCTGATGGGGGATGAGCCGACCGGCAACCTTGATTCAAAAACCAGTCGCGAAGTGATCGAGCTGTTTCGTGAGTTGAACGAATTGCAGGACATCACGGTCATTCTCGTGACCCACGATCAGAATGTCGCCCGTAATGCAAAACGAACGTTGGTGCTGCGGGATGGTGAGATCGTCGAGGACACGATTGATTTTCGGCTCGCAAAAGCTGCCCTCGAGCATGACCCAGCTTTGGAAGAATAACACCATGAGCGGGAGACGGGTTGTGGCCGCGATCCGCGAGGTGCTTTCTCGATGATTGGATGCTGGCAGCAGTTCAGATAACAACGTAACGCCCGCCCTTTGGCCAGCTGCCTGTCGTGTTTCGCTAGTTGGCGTAACCGGTAAGGTCGGTGCCGGTTGCCAGATACGATCGTGGGAACATGGTTGTAACCAGCGTCATACACGGAAAAACTGGCGCAACCGTCGTGATCGGTCGAATCCGATCATATGGGTATTGTATCGACAGGTCGTGAATTGAGCCCCCCCTGTACTGATGGCAGTTGGGTGTTCTGCAGTTGGGTGTTCTGCAGTTGGGTGTTCTGCAGTTGGGTGTTCTGCACTGACAACGCGTCGCATAACGCCATCGCTGACGAACCTTCCTACCCGATTTTGCCCGAGCAGCGTTCTTTGCAGCTACGCTCCCCCGGTCAGTTGTTGCAGGTCGCGGTGCCTCAGACCCCCCGTCCCCCGACTGTCGCAGATCCCCAGTTTGATGCGCCGCCTCGCAATCTCACTCTCAACGAGGCCATCAACATCACACTGGGAAATAGTCAGGTAGTGCGGGTGCTCAGTGGAGTGACGGCTTCGACCAGCGGACGCACCATTTATGATGTCGCAATCACCAATACCACGATCGATCAACAAAAGGGTGCCTTTGATCCAACACTGCGTTTCAACAACGTCTGGAATCAGGTTGAAAATCCCATTGGAATCCCCGACCCACTGAACCCGGGGAATACCTTGATTGGTGGAACCCAAAGTGAAGCCTTTGGATTCGATTTCGGACTTGCCAAGAAGAATTTGCTAGGTGGAACAAGCAACCTGGGAGTCGTGAGTAATCGTAATCACATCACGCCCGGTATCTATCCACTCGACCCATCGGATCGCACTGCTACGGAATTCAGTTATACACAGCCACTGTTGCAGGGTGGTGGCAAAGCGGCCAATCAGGCGCCGATCGTTTTGGCACGCATTGACACCGAGCGTTCCTATTTTCAGTACAAGCAGGCAGTACAGCGATCAGTTCAGGGGGTGGTTGAAGCCTACTGGGCTCTGGTCTTTGCCCGGACGGATCTGTGGGCTCGGACGCAGCAGGTCGAGCAGGCAAAGTTCGCCAACGACCGGACTGTGGCCCGCGTGGAAAGCGGAGATGCCAATGCAGGCGATCTGGCCCAAACAGAACTGGCTTTGGAAAATTTTCGAGCTAGCCTGTTAGCTTCTCAAGCCAGCGTACTTCAACGACAGGCAGCTTTGCTCAATATTCTGGGATTGCCTCCTTATGAGGCAGAGCGCACTGTTCCCGTCACACCCATGCTTGAAGAGCTGATTACTGTTGATTGGAATCAGATCAATGAACTCGCGCAGCGTGAGCGTCCGGACATCATTGAATTGAAACTGATTCTGGAAGCTGATCAACAGCGAATTCTAGTCGCAGAAAATCAGGCTCGACCACAGCTCAACGGTGTTGCCTTGTATCGCTGGAATGGACTTGAGGGGGTTGCACCTGCCGGCAACCGTGTCCGAAGTAACGCAGGAGATTTCGAGGACTGGTCACTTGGCGTGAATTTCTCAGTGCCTTTGGGGATGCGAGCCGAGCGAGCAACTCTGCGCCAGCGGCAGTTGATTATCAAACGCGACCGAGCCAATCTGGATCAAGGCTTGCATAATATGCAACAACTACTCGCTTTGAGTTTGCGTAACCTCGAACAGTTCTATGCTCAATATGAGCGATACAAGGCCGTTCGCGCTGCGGCACGTCGGAACTTGGAACAACAACTTGCCCAGTACAACGAAGGGATCATCCAGTTTATCGTTGTCTTGCAGGCGATTGTTGATTGGGGAAACAGTGTTAGTTCGGAAGCCCAGTCACTCACACAGTACAATACCGAAATTGCAAGACTCGAATTGCAGACGGGGACCATTTTGCAAGAGCACAATGTCGTGTTTTTTGAAGAACGTTTCCGCTCGATCGGACCGCTGGGACGATGTGGCAAAGATGCCTGTTACCCACGTAGCCAACCGCCATCGACCTCGGTGATGCGGTATGAAGAAGGAACGCAACCGTCCGAGGAGTATTTTGATCTCGAAAATCCAGTTGCCAGGAAAAAACCGGATGATGAAGATCAGGATCATGCCAAAGACCTTGATCCAGAAATGGATGTCGAATTTGAGAAAATCGACAAGAACAAGGATGGCGAAATGTCAGATGAAGAGATCAATGACTTGTTGAAAAACAGGAGTGCCTTACGCACGTTTTCCAATTTCCTGCAGAAGCAACTGCGGCGTGAGTGATGTTCCAGCAGGCCATTTCAACGGGGCCAGCAATGATGCTGAATAGTCTTGCTCAGTAAAGTCGAAGCTCAACAGGTGGTGGGTGATCCTCACACTCAAAATTGGAATTAGTAAGAATCGCTCCATTCCATGAACATCGCCACCTGCATTAGCAGGTGGCGATGGATAGAGCAGGGTAGAGTTGGGTAGCCGCACAAAGAACACAAAGCACTGCTCGTTAGTGGGTACTATGTGTGGGGTACCCACCGAGTGGTGGTTACTTTTTCGCCTTCAGGATTGGTGTGTCCCATCCCTGGATTGCATCGGGTGTAGCATCTGTGATCGAAGGCTTGAAGCTGAAAGTCGTTGGGTTGTAAGGTCCAACAAATGAAATGTCTGCATCGGGCTTGATTTCATCTTCCATATTCATGCACCAAAGTGTCGCATTGATAATCATGCGACGCACACCTTCGCTGAGGATATCCTCTGATGCGCCTTGAGTGCTGCAGAACGCGCGACCTTTTTTTCCATCTTGGAACTGGTATGTGCGAACCCATGCAGCAGGCTGAGGTGCTTTGTCGGTGATTGGCTTGGCGCCGACGTCCATTGACTCCAGTACTTGATTCGTTGCCAGAACGGTTGAGTTCGGCATGGGGCGTGCCGAATAGGCGCCAGCCATGGCATGCATGTCTTTCACGCCCCTCATGACGGGATGGTCTTGCTGCTCGGGCACGACATTCATGGCGGTTGCGAATTTGTGGTTGCGGCCGTAATGTCCTGCGCCCAGTCCAGGGTTCCATGTTTCACCCAGAATCTGTCGCCCGAAGCCGCCGATGTAGTCTTCGTTTTTAGAGTTGAAGTTCTGGTACGCGTATTTGCCTTTGAGTCCATTAAAGGCATGGGTGGTCGTTCGCAGGCCGAGCACAGGACCGCCACGTTTCAGGTATTGCTCGAATTTGGCCATCCAAGGATCTTCAGGATGAACAAAGCGTAAGAATAGGAAAAGCATGTCGGCATCATCAATCGCATCGATGCCGGGAATCAAGCTGGAGCCAGGTTTGATCAGTCCCTCAGGCGTTTGCCCAAAAAGAACGGTACACTTGAATCCGTACTGCTTGGCCATGATGCGGGCAATCGCAGGGCACGTTTCCTCGCCTCGGTATTCGTGATCCGATGCAATGAAAAGGATGTGCTTGCCCTTGCCAGGGCCTGAGTCACCTTCGTAAACGACATGGTTTGCTGCCGTCGCATGCGTGCAAAGTAGTAATAGTCCCGCAGTAGCGGCTAGCAAGTATCGTCTGATCATGTTGTTTTCCTATGGTTGCGATATCGAGGTAGCACTGGAGGTGGGGCGAACAAGGTGCGATCACCATCGTGCTACGCTGAAGTATAAGGTATTCGGACCAGTTGTCGTGGGCAGAACTCCAGGCTGAGGCTGACGGGTGTGGCAGCGAAAAGCTTTGGGTTGCCCCAATCCTTGGGGTGTCTGCTTGTGTCCGCCCGTACCCACCTCTTCAGCCGCAGGTGCTAAGCACGCTTGGCCTCAAGGCTTTGCCGGTTTGGTCGTGGGAGTGTTGGCGGGGGCTTCCGCCGGCATCTTGTTGATCCACTGTGTGATCATGCGGACGGCTTGTTTATCGACC
The DNA here is from genome assembly GCA_003513555.1 of Rhodopirellula sp. GTDB lineage: Bacteria > Planctomycetota > Planctomycetia > Pirellulales > Pirellulaceae > Rubripirellula. Next base: position 10,642 of record DOPG01000235.1, read on the forward strand.
AACGAAGTTCCTAGCGGAGGCATTTGACCGCGACCACGTCGATTCATGCGTTGCAGAAGAAGAGACGCCAATGGATCTGCTGGTTTGATCAACTTGGCATTGGGGATGCCAAAGGAATCGTGGGATGGAGTGATATCAATTATGGCTGCCTTATCCAACGGACGATTGATGGCCAGCGTCATTTTCGAATTACCACCCCCTTCCTTGACATGGCAATTCGCGCAGTTGGAATGCAAATAGGAACGTACACGGCTTTCCAACGTCTGACTTGTGTCGGCTGGATCTGTCAGCTTGGGTAAATCCTCTACCGCAGAAGGAAATTTGAATGGGGTATCTACCGTTGATTCGTTGTTGTTCTTTGATCCGGGAGCATGAAACAAACCCAACTGCCTGAATTGTTCCAATTGTGAGATCGTGTGTTCCTTGTCAGTGAATGTGAGATTGGTTTGTCGTACCGAAAGTCCAAGTACAAAATTGCTGGCCCGACTGTGGCAGACCATGCACTCAGATCGACTTGGGTAATGCCAGGTCTGTTTGGTGAGCCCATCTTCGCCGTCACTTGAGGCGACTTCAAATGTCTGGTCATGTCCCGAAGCTCCCACCAATACTGCATCCGTTTGATCAGTGTTCCACTGGTAGCTGTAGCCGTGCCATTCACCATTCTGGCGGGCCATCAATCTTGTTTCAATTCGAGTCAACGGTGGTTTGCTGTTTTGTTCATCAGCTTGTCTTGGCTTACCTGCTAGTGGAAGTGAAAACGTCTTGACCAAGACCGTTCCATCAGGGAAATCCCAGCTCTTGGCGGTTTGGAATTCGATCGTTTGGTTACCAGGAATTCCAATGAAGCGTTCTTTCAGAGCTCCGTCCGACCAGAGGGGTGAATTGACCCGGTAGTGTATGAGACCTGCGTGAATCCGATTTTCGGTTATCGATTCATAGATGCCGGTTTTACTTAGCAGTCGGGGAAAGTCGCTCGACTGCTCCAGTCGAGTCGGCACCAATCTGTAAAGTCCGCTGCCGTGATCAACAATGATCAACTCTCCCTCATGATCGATTCCGAATCCCGCAATCTGCAGAGATGTTCGGGCGACTGGGAAATGTGCGGTCACTGAACCGTTTTCATACTTTGCGGCCCATATCATTCCCGTTGCATAATCCCCGTACACGTAATGCCCGCGTAGCATTGGGTACTTGCTTCCATAGTACACATGTCCGCCAGTCAAAGAGCGTGCCTCTGAGTGCGGATGTTCAATGGTTGGCGGCACGATGGGGGTTGGGCCGCGTTTTCGATGAGACTGGAAAGGATGACTGCCTTCGGTGATGCTCCAGCCATAATTCTCACCGCGACGAACGACTTGCGCAGTTTCCCAAAGGTCTTGCCCATTGATGCCGGCCCACAAGTCGCCAGTCTCTGTATCTACTGAAATACGCCATGGGTTTCTAAGGCCGTACGCCCAAATTTCTGGTCGGGCACCGTTAACCTGGAGGAATGGATTGTCCGTTGGTACCGAATATCTCAGCCCTTTCGTTGGGTGATCAACATCAATCCTCAGCATGCTGCCGGGCAGTGCCGAAAGGTCCTGACCCGCGTGATTAGCGTCTGAATCTGAAGTACCATCACCCGCAGATACGAATAACATTCCATCGTGTCCGAAGACGAGGTCGCCGCCATTGTGGCCGTTCGATGGCCATTCGATAATCGTCACTCTTGATGCTGGGTCGCATCGGAAAGGCGCTTCCCGTTGAATATGAAACCGAAGCACACGAGTGCAAACCTTATTAAGTATTTCTGATTTGCCGTTGCAGCCAACGTACATCCACCCGTTCTCTTTGAAATTGGGGTGGAACGCGACGCCGTAGATGATGTCGTCAAGAACCAGAAACTCTTCCAGTTTACCACTCGCGTTTTGCTCCCCCGCAGCACCAGATTTGACTCGCAGCAGGCGTCCAGGACCGCCGTACCCGCCTTGGTGCACATGCACGAGCAGGTCATTCGTTCCGGGCAACACAGTCACGCCCATCGGTTTTGGTATATCCAGATTCGAATAAACTTGGGCCACTTCGAATGGGGGTGGGGGATCAGGAAATCCGACGACGTGGGAGTCGTTCCAAAGCACTCGCTGGGATTCAGCGTTTTCCCGGTCAGCAGCGTCGCTCGTTGGAATGAAGAGAATCGCAGCGAAAAGGCTCAATAAAATGTGCTTCTCGCAGTGCAAGCTCAAGAGTGAGTGTGCTGTGAATTGAAAGCTGGTACGCAACAAGAGAATAACATGGGGTTAGCGGAAGACTTACAGCCAAGCACTTTTGTGCTTTACCCTTCGCTGAGCTTCCCCAGTTTATCGAGCGGTCCAGATATCGTCCACTTCTGAACACCTAGACTTGAGTGCGATGGGTGGGTGTTTTACCGTAAGGAAGAGCGAAATGGTTGTTTGTGGCCAGATGGATGGCTCTGACTTAAACCTCACGGTGGGATCAAGCTGTGTTGCGGTAAAACGGAACATGTCGCAAGCTGAACGGTTCCATCAGTGTAAGTGCATTTTTTATCAATAATTGAGACGCCCGAATGTTATTAAGAATCCTTGTGAGCTGTCTGTTTACTTTTTTGATTGGCACAGGCAGTAGTTGGGCTGAGAATTGGCCTGCATGGCGGGGCGCGGATCGGACTGATGTCTCAACAGAAACTGGTCTTCTTGGTGAATGGCCTGCGGAGGGCCCGAAGTTGGCTTGGTTATCCGAGAAGTGCGGGGTTGGCTACGCGGGTTTTGCTGTCGTCGACGAAAATGTGTACACGATGGGGGCTTACAAGAATGACGAGCGTTTGATTTGCCTTGATGCAGTAACCGGGGAAGTTCGTTGGAGAATGGTGATGACCGACTCCGTGCTTGAGAATGGGTGGGGTGACGGTCCGCGAGGTACACCAACGGTCGATGGAGAGTTCGTCTACGCGATGGCGGGAAATGGAACTGTTGTTTGTGCCAAAGCTGCCAGCGGAGATCTGGTTTGGAAGATCAGCTTGCAGGACTTGGGCGGCAAAGTTCCTAATTGGGGATACTCTGAATCTGTGTTGGTCGATGGCGATCAGCTGATTTGCACGCCAGGAGGTGCCGATGGCGCGGTTGTTGCCGTAAATAAATTGACTGGCAAAAAGATATGGCAATCAAAAGAATTCAATGATCAAGCGGACTACTCTTCGGTCATTGTCGCCGAGCATGATGGCGTGAGACAGTACATTCAGTTGACGCAGAAGACATTGGTTGGCATTGCTGCAGACGATGGTCGAGTGCTGTGGAGTTATCCTTGGCCCGGTCGCATTGCGGTCGTACCCACACCCATCTTTCGTGGCGGCAAGGTTTATATCGCTTGCGGTTATGGTGTTGGATGTGGTCTCGTGAAGTTGGTGGATGGGACGGCCGAAGAGGTCTACGAAAATAAGGTCATGAAAAATCATCACGGAGGTGTGATTCTTGTCGGTGACCATCTGTATGGCTATTCAGATGGCTTGGGTTGGGTTTGTCAGGACTTTGAGACTGGCGAGCAGGTGTGGGCAGAGAAGAAAGCGTTGGGGAAAGGCGCGATCGCTTGTGCTGACGGAATGCTTTATTGTGTCGACGAAGGCAGCGGCGAAGTAGTCTTGATTGAAGCAAGCCCCGAAGGTTGGAATGAAAAAGGTAGGTTCAAATTGGAGCCCCAGTCCGAGTATCGAAGTCCTCGCGGAAAAATTTGGACTCACCCCACCATTGCCAACGGCAAGTTGTACTTACGGGATCAGGAAATCGTTTACTGCTTCGATATCAAAAAGTAGTGCTTTCAACTCTCGACTTGCGGTATTTGACACGCGATAGAAAAAGAACGTGTCGCGCCGTGGCCACGGTAGCGGCGGACGGTTTTAAGGCGAGTGATGCCGGTTTACTGGTTGGTTCCATTTTCCAGCTTGATGAACTCAATGTGTTTCTGGCCTGCTTCCGAAGTCAGCATGACCTTCTGGTTGGTGTCACGATCAATCAAGGTGATCTCAAATGTCGCAACCTTGCTCCATTCCAAGGTTTTGCCATCTGGATTCTTGAATTCATTTCGCGAGATCACGATTTGCTGCGGTTGCCCGGGCTCGATGCTTTTCACGTAGACGAAGTCTCCGAGATTATTTTCTTGGCTCAGGAATTTGCTGCCGGCATTCAATCGCAGAGACAAGCGTTTTCCAGCAGGATTGATTTTGATTGACAGCTGATTGCGATCCGAGCGATCGAGATCCGGAGTCTGGAATTTGTAAGTTGTGATGCTGCGTTGATCTCGGCTGGACCAGTCCTGTGTTCCCTGTTTGAAGTCCTCAAAAATGACCCGGGTCTTGGGAAGTTGTGACAGTTGCTGAAGATCGACTGTTTCCGGAATCAGTGAATGCTCCCATGAGTTCAAGGAAAGTGTTGATGTTTGTTCGCGTTCCAGTTGAACGGGAGCATCGAGGCGGTAGCGACATAGAGCAAACATGTACAACGGGAGATTCTTGTGCACTGGCACTTGGGCTGACCAAGTGTTTTCGTTTCGCTGTGCATTGGCACGATTCCAGAAACGTGTGCGGCTGTTGGGGTCATAACTGAAATAGACTTCTGTTTCTAATAACCTTCCACTGTCTTCGGGCGTGACAGTGAAACTTGCCATGCCATCCTTGACGGTGAAAGTTGAGGGCGGGGTGATCGGAATCTTCTGATCGAGTCCCTTGAGGTACTGGTCAAACCATTGGTTCAGTAGCACCCATTGTTCCGGTCCCGGACCATGATTCTGGTGCATGTTGGTACTGACACGCCAGTGAGGGTGTTTTACTAGGCCCATGGATTGGTAAATGCGATCGAACGCGGAATGGAAGTCATTCGATGAGCTGATGAACATGACTGGACATTTGACAAACGGCCAATAGGCACTGGCGTCGATCGTCTTGCTGTAAAGATCTGTGTCTTTGAAATGCGCTCGGATACTGCTGCCACGGACGTCTCCCGGAAAGTCGATGTGTTTGAAAGCTGTGCCGCCCACAAAGGGAACCACCGCTTTCAATCTTGCGTCCGCGGCTGTCAACGCGGTGATCATGCCTCCCATCGAGAAGCCGGAGAAACCAAGTTTTGACGCGTCGACTTCAGGTTGCTGCTCGAGGAAGGTGATGGCCCGACGCGCTGCCACTGCAAGAAGAAACCAGTTTGCATTGCGAGGACTAGGAACTGGGTCGATCGAAAACTCATCCGGTTGCAAGTTTCGTTTCCATCCATCGCGCAAAGCCTTCGAGTAGAAACGGGGTCCTTGTGTCGGATCCACATTTCCCCAGTTGGTATTGACGTCGATATCGCTCTCCATCGGTCGCCCCAGCCAATTGATGTCGACGGTTGCGAATCCCTGTGTGGCAAAATACCGTCCACGATTCCGTTCCGCCCGTTGGCCTCCGCCGTGACTCCACACAAAGCCAGCGTTCTTTCTGTTGTTTGCCGGGAAAGAGTAATAGGCCGCGATTCGGGATTCGGATTCTTTAAATGTCCCAACCCTGAATGTTACATAACGCGTCACAACCCCATCCGTCTTCCACTCCTTGATGACCCGCACGTCAAGTGGTTCGGCGCGGGCGTCGTAGCTCTTCCACAGCTCAACGGCATTTTGGGGCACATCATCAGTTGTCTTATATGGTTGGAACGTTTCGTTCCCGTAGACTGACAAGCTCAGTAGGTTGACGAACAAGACGATTTTGAACAGCTGCATTTCTGTCTCGGTAAGTTGGTTGATATGATTGATTAGTTGTGGGGTGCTGAAGTGTGGTTTGCCCAGCCATGGCCTGCGGGAATGACTTGCGGCTGACCCTTGATTTCCGGAATTTTTCCCAGCGGCACGAGTGTCTTTTTCCACGCGGCGTGTTGAGTTGCCATGCGCTGTACAAGTTGTGGGTGCATCGCGGCAACGTTCTCCTCTTCACGCGGATCAGACTCAAGGTCGAAGAGTTGCCACGCATCCCGATCGTACTTCTTGTACAACCGCCAATCTTGCCACCGTACCGCGATCAAGTGTCTGCGAACGGCATCACCAGGCTCGTTGTTCAGCCAAAACAGGTACTCATGTGGATCACCCGTCACTTTACCCTGAAGGTAGGGAATCAAATCAACGCCATCACAGTGCGAAGGTTTCCTTGCTCCAACGAGGGCTGCAACGGTCGAGTAAAAATCAAAATTGGCAATCAGACCATCGAACTGTCTTCCTGCGGGCAGAGTGCCTGGCATGCAAAAGATGGTCGGTACGCGAACCCAGCCCTCTTTTTGTGTGCCAGCGCCCTTGCCACCGGTGTAGGGGGCAGAAGACCCTTCCTCGCTCCCGTTGGCTCCGTTGTCGCTCGAAAAAATCACAAGAGTGTTTTTCCGCAGATTGTGCTTTTCCAAAGCCTTGATCAGTTTGCCAACCTGATCGTCAACTGAAACGATTGCTCCGGCAAGTTTACGCCGCTTGCCCTTTGCAGTTGTCCGTGGCATCAAGCGTTCGGGAGATTCGATGCTGGGGGAGTGGACCGCCTCGGGTGACCAGTAAAGAAAGAACGGTTCGTCTTTGTGGTTGTCGACGAATTCAGTCATCATGTCGCCGTCGTAGTCAGTCAACCACATGGTTTTACCCGATTCGTTGACGCAGAAATATTTGGATTTTCCATCTTTGCGTTTGATGGAAGCTGCCAGGTTTTTTGGAAACGCTGCTATCTGCTGCTTTGTGTATTTCTTTTTTGGAGGATTACGGGCAACCTTCATGAAGCCATTCGACAGAGGTCCTTGATGACGCGTGCCAATGTCCCATTTGCCAATCTGTCCGGTCACGTAACCCTCGCTTTGCATAAAGTTCGCAATAGTTGGACGATCTGTGGGAATGGGTAAACCTCGTGACATCCCGTATTTACCAAAACGCTGTCCATACTGACCCATCATCAGACTGCAGCGACTGGGGCAGCACGGTGGGTTGGTGATGTAGGATGCGGTGCAACGGACTCCCTCAGCAGCCAAACGATCGATGTTCGGTGTGGGAATGTCTTCGCAGCCGTATGAGCCAATGTCACCATAGCCCAGATCATCGATGTAAATCAGAACCACATTCGGACGTGCTGCATCCGCTGATGTTTCTGTTTGATCTGCGCTCGCAGAATCGATGATCGCCAATGCGGTGGCTGTAAACAAAATGGTGACAAGCGGGGAATGAATCAACTTCATTGAGGTGGAACCTGCAGGTGTTGTGAGGTTGCAAGAGAACTTTTCGCAATTGGGTATCAGAGGACAGCCTGTCTGATCACATGAAGTGCCCAAAATAGGTGCCTCTGATTTCGTATCTTGCTGCGACTTGCGTCAAAGTAAACGCAGGGGCAGTACATCAATATTGGTGGCTGACACTGGACCGCGAGAGGACAAACACTGAATTTTCATGACAGATTGGCGACGCGTTGAGAGAGGCGGTTCAAATCAAGCGGAGTGATGAACGCGAGGAATATCCTGATTCAAGTTGCTATCCGAGTTTCGAGGGGCTGGTCTCGCCACTTGGCCGCGTACCCAGACTAATGCGTTCAGTGCGGTGACCGCGGCGTCTCCTGAAAATTTCCCGCAAATTAACGTCATTCGATACGAATAATCGGTAATTGTCGAGAAGGCCAAGGCATTGCGTGCAAGCGGTTGAGGCAGCGATGGTCGTGAATTTGAGTGGGGACAGAGACGCTGGCGAGGTCAT
>DOPG01000235.1:18567-22040 GCA_003513555.1 Rhodopirellula sp.
GAGGTCATTGGGGGAGCCGTGTGGTGCGAGCCGGGCGGCCAATCACAGGCGTTCGCGAAAGCGGTGGTGGATTTCCCGAAAACGAGGCTGTTGTTTGTTATCTTTACCGGTAGTTTGTGTGTCCCTTTCCCCGCTTCAAGAAACTACATGATGAACAACAAACGACCACCAATATTTGCTGTGCTGGCGAGTTTTATTGCCATCTGTTTGACAATAACGATCAGTTCTGCGGCTGATGCACAAGAGACAGCAGCATCCCAGGGTAAGCCTGCCGATATGTCCAAACCGGTGCAGGTTTACATTCTGATGGGCCAGTCGAACATGCTTAATTTCGGCAAGGTCAAAGGCGGTGATGGATCTCTCGAAACGGCCGTCAAAGAGAAAAAACTATATCGCTACTTGATTGATGACGAAGGTAATTGGACCGTGCGTGGTGATGTTCGGAACGTTCGCGTGATGGGCAGTGGTACTGGAGGAATGCGACAGTTCAATAACGAGTGGATGACGATCAGTGGAAATGTGGGGGTCGAGATCGGGATTGGCCACGCGTTAGGGGACGCGACTGATGCTCCTGTGATGATTCTCAAGAGTGCAATTGGGAACCGCGCCTTGGGGTGGGACTTGTTACCGCCTGGCAGCGAGGGTTTTGAATTCACAGACTCAAAAGGAAAGACTTGGGTGCATCCGGGTTACAAAGGCTCACCTGAGCGTTGGGAGAAAGGAACTGAACCCAAGAAAATCGGTTGGTACGCCGGGATGCAATATGATGGTGACGTCGCCCGGGCAAAAAAAGTGCTTGGTGAACTGGATAAGTTTTACCCCGGTGCCAATGGCTATGAGGTGGCGGGATTCTTTTGGTGGCAGGGTGATCGCGACAGTCGCAGTGAAGCGCTGTCCAGTCGTTACGAAAAGAATCTTGTGCACCTGATCAAGCAACTGCGTAAAGAATTCGATGCTCCTCATGCTAACTTTGTCTGCGCCTCCTTGGGGCAGTCTGAAAAAGGTGCTACCGATGGGGGTGGAAAGATCCTCGACGCGGTGCTTGCCGTCGATGGAGCATCCGGAAAATATCCAGAATTTAAAGATAATGTTGCTGGCGTTTATACTCACCCGCTTTCCAAAGGAAGCAGTTCAGGAAGTCATTATGGCGGTAATGCCGAAACTTACATGAACGTTGGTGAGGTGATGGGCAAAGCCATGGTCAAGCTGATGAAAAGCAAGTGATCTCAGGTGCATTTGCTCAGTGAGTCCAGGTCCCGTCACCAAAGTGTTGGCGGGATCCTATTGGGTGAGACTCAGGCAAGGACTTCCTTGACCACTTCCCCGTAGACATCGGTGAGTCGAAAATCACGGCCCGCGTACCGGTAGGTCAGCTTTTCGTGATTGATGCCCAGCAGATGCAGGATTGTGGCGTGCAGGTCGTGCATGTGGACTTTGTTTTCCTGAGCGTAGTAACCGAAGTCGTCAGTCGCACCATGACTGTAGCCCGACTTGATTCCGGCTCCGCTGAGCCAGACGGTAAATCCGGCAGGGTTGTGATCGCGTCCGTCGGCTCCCTGTGCAACCGGGGTGCGTCCGAACTCGGTGCCCCAAACAACGAGTGTGTCCTCAAGGAGTCCACGCTGTTTGAGATCGGTCAGCAGTCCGGAGATTGGCTGATCGACTGACAAAGCGTTTTTCGTGTGTCCTTTCACCAGCCCACCATGCTGGTCCCACACATAGGGTGTGCTGACTTGCAGATAGCGAACCCCGGCTTCACAAAAACGGCGTGTCAGCAGGCAGCGATGCCCGAAGTCAGCAGTTGGCTTTTGATCCAATCCATACAGCTCGCGTGTTGCTTTCGATTCGTCTGAAATATCAATCAAGTCTGGAGCGAGCGTTTGCATTCGAAACGCCATTTCGTAGCTGCGGATCACGCCATCGATTTGTGGATGATGGTTTTGGGCAAAGTGTTTCCTGTTGACCTGTTGCAGCATCTGTAACTGTCGTTGTTGCTCGCTCAGGTCCCGCGTCGGGTTTTTCAGGAAACGGATGGTTGCATCTGCGGTTTTGCTGCCGGAATGCCCCAAGGTGGTTGCCTGATGATGAGCTGGTAAAAACGCGGCCCCATAATTTCTTGTACCGCCGTGACCAGCCGGTGGGGTGATGCTGACAAATCCCGGAAGATTCTCGTTCTCGGTGCCCAGTCCATAGCTGACCCAGGAGCCCAGTGATGGGCGCAGCAGGTTGTCATTGCCTGTATGGATCATGGCAACGGCCTGGCCATGGGATGTGCCGCGGGTGTGCATCGATTTGATGAAGCACAGGTCATCAGCATGCTTTGTCAGGTGCGGCCACAGGTCACTGATCCAGGCCCCGCTTTCGCCGTGTTGCCGAAATTTCCAGGTGGTGTCGAGGACGCGACCGTTTCTTGGGTTGGTTTTCAGGTTGTCTTTGAGTGCAATGTCCAGGGTGTCCAAACCCTTGAACGGCAGGTCCTTGCCATCGTATTGCTTCAGCATCGGCTTGGGATCGAACGAATCGACCTGCGAAACCCCACCATGCATGAATAAGAAAATGACACGTTTGGCTTTCGGGGTGTGATGCAGTGCGTGCGTGGACAAGGTTGGTTCAGCCGCGGCTGCGATTTGCTGCGACAGGGCATGAAAGGCGACAGCGCCAAAACCACAGCCAGCAGTTTGCAGCCAGTGGCGTCGGGTCTGTGCCATCGAGAAGTTATCGCATTGTTTCATGGTACGGTATTTCCAACAGACAATCGGGTTGGCTGCTCAATCAACGAATCGGAACTCCGTCGAACTGAACAGGATTTGGACGAATGATGCGACCGCGTCCTGTCTTGATTTTCCCTCTCGCGTCAGCACACCAATGTACTCTTTCGCTCTGCCAATATCGTCCTGTTCGGCGGCGCGAATGAGGATCCGCTGATACAAGTCCCTGATCAGTGGGGCCATTTCGTCATGCTCGGCACAAACGCGAACACTCATTGCATGAGACATGTCCTGCATGAACTGTGAGTTCATCATGAATAGCGCCTGAGTGGGTACTGTGGTTTCAGCTCTTGTCCCCGTCACCAGATCAGGATTGGGGAGATCAAAGATAGCGAGTGAGGGTGGAACTGCACCGCGGATGACGGGCATGTAAATACTGCGTTGACGAAGGTCGCCCGTGTTGCCAAGGGATGCGTCGCGTTTCCCGCTGGTTGCTATGGCGTACATTCCCAGCGATTCGACCGCCGATTCCCCTTGCTGCCTATCGAGCTGACCTGTGATCGCGAGAATGGAATCGCGGATTGTTTCCGCACTGGCTGGGCGACAATTCTGCCGTCGCAGGTATCGATTTTCCGGATCGCTTGACGACACCAGAGCCGAGTTTTGCTGATAGGTTTTTGATTCCACTACTTTGCGAATCAGTGATTTCAGGGACCAGCCATCGTTGACAAAGGTTTCAGCCAGATAGTCAAGCAATTCCGGATG
>DOPG01000329.1 GCA_003513555.1 Rhodopirellula sp.
TCGAACACAACTTGCCAGCACGCTCATTGGCGTTGTTGCTCAAACGCTCTTACCGAGAATTGGCGGTGGACGCTGTGCCTCGTACGAAGTGCTGAACGTGACGCCAGGCGTTGCCAACCTGATTCGCGAGAACAAAACATTCCGCATCAACAGTGCCATGCAAACGGGTGCCAAGTTCGGCATGCAGCTGATGGATGATGCCCTGTTCCATCACTGGAAAAACGAAACAGTCTCCGTGGAAGAAGTGTTGGCAAAAGCACATCGCCCCGATGACCTTGCCAAGCGAATCGTGCAATCGCGTCGCGGTGAAGGCGACGACGCGATCCCAGTCCCACAAGAAGAGTAAACCGAAGCATCACAGCTGCACTTCTCCTGCGAAGCCTGTTGCGTCAATAAAGACTGTTGCGTCAACAAAGACTCGTGCGTCAACAGCTGCTATCAGTCTTTTCACTAGCAAACAGAATTAACAACGAATCCGCAACCACTTACAGTTTTGATTGGTCACTGACACATGGCACCACGTCGCATCGGACAGATTCTCGTTGACCTTGGTTTCCTAACCGACGAACAACTTGAGATCGTGCTTGAAGAGCAGGAGCAACAACCAGGAGCTTTGCTGGGCAGGATTGCGGAAGACATGCAACTGATCACTGATGAACAGTTGATTCAAGCGCTTGCCGAGCAGATGGGAATGCAGACGGTGTCTCTGGAAGATGCCGAGTTTGACGAGGAAGTCATTGCCAAAATAACAGAAACCATGGCACAACTTTACCGAGTGGTTCCCCTATCATTCGAAAACGACGTCTTGACAGTCGCCACTTGCGATCCGCAGAACCTGACCATTCAGGACGAACTACGGACTTTTCTTGGCCATGAGATCTCGATGGTCATCGCGACCGAGCGAGATGTCCTGCAAACCATTGGCAGGCACTACGACAGCGAAACCGAAAGCGTTGAAAAACTCGTTCAACAACTCGCTGACGATGAAGAACTAAAAGCGGCAATCTCAGCTCTTGAGACTGAAAAATTCAACATCACCGATGCTGAGGCATTGGCTGATTCGGCACCTGTTCGAAAGCTGTTGAACATGGTGTTGCTGCTGGCGATTAAAGACCACGCCAGTGACATCCATTTCGAGCCGTTTGAGGACGAGTTCCGGATTCGCATCAAAGCGGAGGGCGTCCTGTATGAAATGGTGCCACCACCACGCCACTTGGCTTTTGCAATCACGACACGAATCAAAGTGATGGCAAGCCTTGACATCGCCGAGCGGCGGATGCCGCAAGATGGTCGAATCGAGCTGATGGTCGGTGGTCACCCGGTTGACCTTCGTGTCAGCGTTCTGCCAACGATTTTCGGCGAGAGCGTTGTCATGCGGATTTTGGACCGCAGTGTTGTCAACCTCAGCCTCGAAAATGTAGGCATGGATGAAGACATGATGTCGAAGTTCCGTGCTGCGATCGACCGCCCCAACGGGATCGTGCTGGTAACCGGACCAACCGGTAGTGGAAAAACCACCACCCTGTACTCATCTTTGACTGAACTCAACGACGTCAAGGATAAACTGATCACGACTGAGGATCCGGTCGAGTACGACATTGACGGCATCATCCAGATTCCTATCGACACCGATGTTGGTGTGACATTCGCAGGTTGCCTTCGAGCGATCCTGCGTCAGGACCCTGACACGATCCTGGTAGGTGAGATCCGCGATCTCGAAACCGCAGAAATTGCAATTCAAGCAGCATTGACCGGGCACCTTGTGTTCAGCACATTGCATACCAATGATGCTCCGGCAACGGTGACCCGCCTGAAAGACATGGGCATCCAGCCCTTCATGATCTGTGCCACGGTCGAAGCCATTCTGGCCCAGCGACTGGTTCGTCGCATTTGCACAAAGTGCCGTGAAGAAACCAAAGTAAGCAGCTCAATGCTCACCGACTTGGGGCTCAAACCCGAGGACATCACTGGCAAAAAATTCTTCAAAGGTACAGGCTGCGACAATTGCAACAACACCGGCTACAAGGGACGTATCGCTCTGTTTGAGCTGATGATTCTGAACGACAAAATTCGTGACATGGTGCTGGGCAATGCATCAACGGACGAGTTGCGTGAAGAGGCCCGCAGTAACGGCATGTTACCGCTGCGAGAATTTGGAATCGCAGTGGCTGTCGACGGCATCACAACGCTCGATGAAGTGATCCGAGAAACCGTTGCGGAGTAACGCACAAAAACATAGAGGTCAGGTCAGGACGTTCAATTCAATTTAGAATCGATCAAGTGCAACACCTGACACTGAGCTGAATACTTTTCATTTACATCATTTACCCTGTCAACTGACTTACTGGGCCAGCCATGCCTGTTTATCAATTCGAAGCGATGGATGCCGCGGGACAAGAAATCCGCGATGAAATCGATGCAGCCAACGAGGAAGAGGCGCAAACCACGATTCGCCAGATGGGATACTTCGTCACGAAGATCTCCGTCAAGAAACAGGCAGCAACCGCTGCCGGTCAGGCAGGCAAGAAGCGTGGCTTCGCGATTGGCAAAGTCAAGACAAAGCAAATCTGTGCTTTCACCCGACAGCTATCCATCCTTCAGGACGCGGGTTTGCCCATTTTGCGGAGCCTGAAAATTCTCGAAAACAACCAGAAAGGTGGCAAACTCAAATTTGCCCTGATGGATGTTTGTGAAGAAATTGAAGGTGGAGCAACACTCAGCGAAGCGATGGCGAAGTCACCAAAGGTGTTCAGCCGTCTGTATGTGAACATGATCAAGGCGGGTGAAGCTGGTGGTGCACTTGAAACAATCCTGCAACGCCTTGCCGATTTCCTTGAACGTGCTGAATCACTCAAGCGGAAAGTCAAAGGTGCATTGATCTATCCGGTGATCGTGGTGACGGTGGCTGCGGCGATTCTGACCTTCATCATGTTGTTCATTGTACCCACGTTCGAAACGATGTTTGAAGAGTTCGGGCTGACGCTGCCAACACCCACGTTGTTGCTGATCGCCATGAGCAACTACATCTCAGGCTATTGGTTCCTGTTGATCGCCATGCCAATTTGTCTGTTGATTCTCGTCAAACTGATGCGGAAGTTCAGACATGGCCGCATGGGCTTTGACATGTTCATCATCAAGGTTCCTATTTTCGGAGGCTTGATTGAAAAGAACATCCTTGCGCGGACCACACGTACTTTAGGAACGTTGATATCAAGCGGTGTTCCGATTCTTGAAGCGATTAATATCACGCGGGAAACATCCGGAAATGGAATGTTCGAACGAATGTTCACGCGAGTGAATGAATCGATTCGCGAAGGTGAAGTGATTAGCAAACCGCTACGCGAGTACAGCGTGCTTGGATTCCATCCCATGGCTCTCGTGTTTTGGGCTCTGTTTGGCTCTTTTCCCGGGTGCATTCTGATGTCCATCGCTTTGACTGCGAAGGGAACAAAATTGGATAGTGGCACTATGGTCCAAACGCTGACCATGCTTGCGACGCAGGGCATCGTTGGCGGCGGTGTTCTGGCGGCACTGTGGGGTGTCACGAAAGTCAAATCACGCGTGGTTGATGACCTGGTCGTCAACATGGTCGACGTCGGTGAAGAAACCGGCGAGCTCGACACCATGCTTTACAAAGTTGCAGATACGTATGACGAAGAGGTTCGCACGATGACCGACGGTCTGACAGCCTTGATGGAACCATTGATGATTGTGTTCCTGGGACTGGCGGTTGGATTCATCGTGATCAGCCTCTTCATGCCGTTGGTGTCGCTGATCAGTGGATTGACTTGATCCAGACACCAACAAGAAAGCCGCTCTTTGCTGCCGGTATTCAGCACAGCAACGGGCGGCAACCGGCGTGTAACCCCAAGGGTTGTCCGCCAACATTTTTCCCTAATGAAATCCCAACCCCTTCAAAACCCATCATGAACGCAAAACGACGCCTTTCATCGCGCAAGCCAAGTGTTCACCCACGCTCCGTAGACCGACACAGCAACTCAGCTGGCTTCACGTTAGTTGAGCTCCTAGTTGTGATCACCATCATTGGAATACTTGCCGGCGTCGCAGTGCCCGCCATCTTCTCAGCGGTCAGCACGGCAAGATCAACTGCAATGAAGATGGAACTCAACTCGCTCGACACAGCGGTACAGAAGTACCAGGAAAAGTATGGTGACTACCCGCCTGACTTCTCTGACTGGGCAGTTGTCGAACGTCACTACCGAAAAATCTTCCCAAGGATTTCGGGTGATCTTGTTCTGTTGCAGACACTGCTGACCGACGTAAACGGCTACAACCCGACGATCATGGACCGAGGTGAAGTTCTTGCTTGGGTTCTGGGCGGATACAGCAGTGATCCTCTGCGTCCCTTCACGGGACCTGGAGGGCCACTTGAATTAGTAGGAATGGGTGGCCAAGCCAACGATGTCCCCGTTTATCAAATCAACACCTCCAAAGAAAACAGTCTGTTTGCGTTTAACCCCGGACAGCTGGACCTGACAATTCCGGCGGAGAATTCGCCAATCAACATGAGCAACTACCACGTTTCCGGCGATGGCGACCTGTTTCTGAGCTATGCGGCTTCTACAAAAACAACAACACCTTTTGTGTACTTCGATTCACGTACTTATGAGTATCGCAACCCGTTGCCCACATCCAAAGGATTCAACGGCTTCTGGCGTCCGGATGCCGGCCCTATCCGACCTTACATTTCCGATATCGTTCAAACTGACCAAACGTGGCAGTTCATGAAACCAAATTCGTTTCAGATCATTGCCCCAGGCATTGACGGCAGCTTTGGTTGGCTAAGTAAGCAAAGTGGCACAACTGGGCCGAATGACAATGACACAACTTCCGCTGTCTACTACCAATACCCCACAGGAAAAGCCGGACAGGTTGTGATCGACAACAATGGTGTACGAACACACGTATTACGTAATGACGTCAACCGTTACCAGGAGCCTGTTTCCGCAAACAAAGTCGACAACTTTCAGCAGGACAATCTGACCAACTTCGCAGATGGAAAATTGATTGACGAGTTAAAGGAATAAGCGCCACTGAGTCGCTATCCACGAAAAAGATGAGGCATCTCAGCATGAATCAGCAAAGATCGAAGACCGCATTCACACTCGTCGAGGTGCTCGTCGTGATCGTGATCCTTTCGATCATGGGAGCGATGGTCACGACTGCTGTTTCAGGAGTGACAACCACGGCGAAGCAGTCACGCACCAAGACAATCATTTCCATTGTCGACAGCGTGCTGGCGGAACACTACGCCAACTTGAAGTACCGCCAACTACCTATCGAGATCCCCGACCTGTTTCTACCCTCCGGAAATGCCAACGAAGTTGGGTATGAAGTACTCGCCTCGGAAGCAGCACGAGTCCGGTTGATGATGATCCGAGACCTGCAGCGGATGGAAATTCCTGACCGTCTTTCGGACATCACCACAGCTCCATCTCAGATTTACGCAGCTACCAACCAGGTGCTGATCGACAACAGCGGGAATGTAGTCAACACACGCGATCAAAAAAACCAGCGCAAAGTCATGTCGGTCTCATGGTATTCGCCCAACGCTACATTCCTGAACGGTGGTGACAACATCCCGTCGCGTCTGGCAGCCTATCGCAATCGAATGCCAGCCAATCTGACACTCAACAGTCCGGAGGCACTTGCAAATCAGGGAGCGGAATGTCTGTACCTGATCATGGCAACTTCGTACGTTGGGGGCTCACCCGCGCTGGAGGCTATTCCCGCTGCAAACATTGGTGACACCGATAACGATGGGCTTCGAGAAATTCTGGATGGCTGGGGAAATCCTCTCGGCTTCATTCGCTGGCCTGTGGGGTATTTCGATCCGGAACTCTCGATTGACAAAACCATTCCTGATGATTTCGATCTGTTTCGATCGGACTATGCCTATACGATGGTACCGGGCAGCACCAGTTCCTCAGCGGGAGCCTACGACGTACTCTCAAATCGCAACTACTTTGACGATGCACCGATCAAACCATGGTCGATGCGTCCACTCGTCTTCTCAGCTGGCCCGGACGGGGAATATGGCATCACGACTGACCCGATCACCGCAGCGGGCGTCTCAATGGCGAACTACAACTACCAAGCATCGAATTGGTGGTGGCCCACAACGGTCGATTTTTACGGTGAGGAACTTCCCAGTCGGACTGGTAACCCGACAAGTCCGTTTCCAGATCCCTACCTACGCGTGTTCGTCAGCTCAAATCTGAACAATGGTCTGTTCGCTGGACGGCTTCCTGGGCAACCGCTTC
Source organism: Rhodopirellula sp. (assembly GCA_003513555.1). Classification (GTDB taxonomy): domain Bacteria; phylum Planctomycetota; class Planctomycetia; order Pirellulales; family Pirellulaceae; genus Rubripirellula. The sequence goes on from DOPG01000329.1 coordinate 6,285, forward strand.
CAACCACAACCGCGGTCAATGAATTGACTGACAACATCAACAACTATCAACTGCAGGTGTCGCCACGATGATCCCTGCAAACCCAACCACAACTC
>DOPG01000011.1 GCA_003513555.1 Rhodopirellula sp.
CAGCACCGGCAACACCGAACGCGAAAGCACTAATTTTGTCTTCATTCGCCTCGTTGGGGGCATTGATTGCCCTGGCATCAACCGCCAAAGACCCCACCCTTGCGGACGAATCCTTCAGGCTCGATTCGATGTCGGTGTAGACCTTATTTTCCGCCGTGGCGGCACCAACCGAGACTGAAATACTCGGAGCGATTGCGTTCTGATTGACAAAGGCCATGGTGGCAGCGACACCACCAGCATCGGCAGCGATCGCAGACTGGTCATTGCTCTCAATCGAGAAATGATTCGTCGTGTTGATTGTGCTTTTTTCGACGGTGGCAAGCACCCGCTGGTGTCGGATATTTTCGGTTCCAGCGCCAGCCCCAGCCATCGCGACTGCAATGCCGCCCGCTTTTGCACCTGCACCTGCTCCACCCATCGCAAGCGCATAGATGGATTGAGCGTTTTCTGCCTTCACTTCGACAAACTGTGAGTGTGTTGTCAATCCGATAATCTTCGCTACCACCTCGTTCCGCTCATCGAGCGCGGTCGTGGCGCTGTCATCACTTTTGCCAAGAGCATTCTTGCTGATTGCGGCTCCCAACGCGCCGCTTACACTATTGTTGAATTGAGAAGATCCGAACGCGAGTGCCAAAGATCCTGAAACAGCTGTAATATCAGACGAGTCCGTAGCCGTAACCGTCACTCCACCGGACATGGTGGCAAGAGACTCGGTGGCGAGGATCGTGAGGTAGCCGTCCTGTTGGCCATCGATGAGCGCTGTTACATCGGAATCAAGGGTATTGGATGCTCCGGATCCGGCCAATCCGAAGGCGACATTGGCTCCCGAACCTCGTGAAGCACTACCCGAAACTCCAACCGCCAATGCGAAGATCTCGTAATCGCTGTCGGCGATAACGTTGACCGTTCCACTCGCCAGGATTTTTCTCGCTTGATTTCTCTCCTCGACCTTTGCGTTCACGCGATTCTTAACATTGTTGAGCGTCAGACCAACACCCAGCGAACCTGCCAGCGATACTCCTTTGCCGGCCAGTAAGTGAGAATATGCAACTGACACACCGAAGGCAAACGTCAGCAGCTTGGCGGTTTGTTCGGCCTTCACATCAAGGCTGGCAATGCTCCAATCATTGCTCAGCTGGTCGACTGATGCCGTGACCTCACTTGACAATGTCGAAAGCGTGATTCCGCCACTTATGCTTCCCACCAAATTATTCGAACTCGTCCCTGAGAATTGGAATGCACTGTTCGTGGCCACTGCACCACCCACTGCAACGCCGTAGACTTCCTCCTTGTCCTCGGAATGGACCTTGACTGCGTACTGGTTCCCTAACCTCAATTCCGAATTCAAAATCTCAGCAATAACCTTCTTTCCACTGCCGGTGTGTTGATTTACTACCACCGAGACGCCAACGGATCCCGACTTGCGAGAAGCCTTCACAGGCTCATCAGGTGTGCCATTGTCACTCGTCAGTGATAATGCAAGTGATCCCGCGGCAGCGACTAAGAGGCTATCATCCAGAGCCTTTACCGAGAATCCGGTTGTGCCTGTGCCACCGGTGAAGGAAATCACGGCGCTATCGCGCACGCTCGCTTTGATACCTTTTTCAACTAGATTGACCGCTGCCGCGCCGGCGAGTCGTACTCCATCGAAATCTCCCTTTGCAACAGAAGTGCCCAAGGCAAAGCTAAAAAACTCCGTTGTGTTCTTCGCTTGAATAAGCACATTGTCAATATCAGTTCCAATTGCTGAGTGAGCGTTGGGTAATCTTAGCTGAAGATACTGAAGACGAGCTTCACTGTGATCGTTCACTTGGTTCACGCCTGCTGCAACTGCCGCTGTGAAACCATCAAAGAATCCCGTTTTACTCGAGCCTTGCTCGTCCGAGTCCTGAGTTGGAAGAGTAGCTACAGCAGGACTGCCATTGTCGGACGGCAGCGGGCTTGCGTAAACAATTGCACCCGCAGCCGCTGCGCTGGTCACGTACCCCGAGTTTTCCGCGTTGACGCTGATCGCATTGGCTCGGATCGAGGCATCATTGACGTAGGCACCCTCTGGTGCTAGGTACCCGGCGGATGCAATGGTGTCTCTCGTCAACAGGTTGAGAGCAAGCGAAGCTCCTACTCCGACTTTCTCTGATCGAGCGATTGCACCAGCAACGCTGACCACTTCCGACTCGTCGATCGCCGATACCGCAACCTGACCAGCCGACTGGATGATTGACTGCTCATCGAGCAATGCATGTGTAGTATCGGTGAAAGAAAAGACACTGAATGCCCCGTTGGCAGCAAACTCCCCCCCCGCTCCGCCGGAGGCTCCTGCGAGGATTTGTTGTTGTTTGTTGTCCGCTGTGACCTGGACGTCCTGACCTGCCAAGCGTGCTCCGGAACCCACTTCTGCAACTGTAGTATTCGTGCCAAAAGCGAACAGTACCGATGCGCCCACTGCTAAAGTTTCACCGTCGGTACCGAGCACATTTCGTTGATTACGCGCATCACATTTGGGCCTGAGCTGCTTTACCACGTCAGTGCATCGACGTAATCCTGCGAAGTCAGTTGCATCCTCAGCGAAAACAGAAAACTCTGGTAGCGTAAAGTTGCCGGAGAGGTAGAAACCGTTGTTGACATTGCTCGCAACAACACCGATATCGCCTTCACCTTTCTCTACCAAGATCCAGTCTGCGGATGCTGCAAGGTTGGTGCTTGGTACTGTGGTACCCAACGTACTCAACGCATTCCTGTATTGGTAGACTGAGTCACCAACCGCAGCGAAGTCTCCGTGGTATGCCTTTTGACCGGGGAGAACAATTCGATCAACGATTGGCCTCCAGTTCTGAGTATCGGTAAAGTTCTCGTTCGAAAGGTCCAATGTTTGGGTGGTTCCGAGATAGAGATAGGCTTGGTTTGGCCTTCCCTTACCTGTCAGGCCGCTCCGAACCCTCACCACATCTCCTGGATTTACTTGGGCTGAAGAGGTTTCATGATTGATGACAATGGAAGAAGGTCCGGTGACCTCCAACCAATCAGCAGTTCCGAAATCAGTAGCAGCACTCCAACTGGTGAGAACGTCTGAACCAACGTAGCGAACCAACTTGCCCGCATGAGACGGATGACTTTCACCAATACGCATCTTTTGCTGTGGCAAGATGCGTTGATCGGCGGTGTCATAGTCGATGTCACCCTGATTTATCCGAGCACCTGATTCGATAGTAGCGTGACTAGTGTGAGTTTTACTCAGGAAAGTCACAGCACCGGCGAAACTTTTCTTTTGCTCTTGGGCCACCGCTTGTGACCAACTGTTGAAAAGGTATTTATCGAGCCCTAGATTACTGCCCATATAACCGCCGATAGTGCCCAACTGCTCACCCAACGATGACTCTTCACCCCACAGGCTTGAGTTCGTAAAATTCGTGGTTGCCAGATCGACAGTTTGTTCACCCCCTAGCCATTTCAACTGCTTTGAATTGCTGTCGCGGGATTGCAAAGTATCGGTGACCGCGATCGTGTCACCGTGTTGAAGATCTACCTCACTACGTCCACCACTGACAATAACTACACTCGCTGGAAGGTCAGCTGACATTCCTGCAGCACTGTTGATCGTAATAATGTGATCACTAGCAGTCGCTGTGACACCAGCAATATTATTTAATGCTGTAGCCAGAGAGGAAGCTACGACATCTGTATTAAGTTTTTGCCCATTGGAGTTTCTTACGGAAATAGGGAGTTTTGGTGGATTGACGGAAGTGCCTTCCCTAACGAATTCGTACACAAAAGTTGTGCCCGAAGCAGTGACGAACGTCAGTGTACTGCCGGTATCCCCTTTAAAAGGTTCTCTTTGCCCACCCGTCGGTCCATGAGTGATCGGCTCATTTGACAGTAGCTGCAACGTAGACGTATTGCTAAGCAATACCTGATCACTTGAGTCAGTGATCTTGACCTGAGAAACATTTAGGTCGGCGCCCCTTGTTATCTCTGCCTTGTATGTTGGAGTTGTATCAAAGACGGCAGCGAGGTTTCGCCCCCAGATCGTATCGGGGTCTCTTTCATCGCGAACTTGAGATTCAACATCAATATCACCCCAAGCATTGACTCGGGTATTTGACGTGATCTTTGCGTCGGAGTCGTTTGTATACTGTCCAAAGACAACACTTCCAGAAAAACCATAATCTGCAACAGGTTGTGTCTTCAGTTCTTCCCCGCCGACATCAGTATAGACTTCTTCATTGGTAACTCGATTAATAGCGCGGCTGCTCGCGAAGAGGCTGGGTCGAGTACTCAGTTGACTTGTGACTTGAACATCTCCAAGTGCATCAATTACAGTCAAGGAGCTACTGTCACCATCGGGCATCCCAATCGTCGCGTTCACTGTGTTCTCGTCGATGTGGATCACACCCGCAACGCCAAGATCAAAAAAGTTTTTAGGCGGGGTGTAGGTAAACTTCAAGAACTTGGGAAGCCTTCGTTTAGCAAATTTTTCCCATTTCTTTTCAAGCCAATCCTTGAGATCAGCTAGTTTGGATTTGAAGAGGCCTCCTAGTCCATCAATCCAAGTGAGAGGATTGGCCTTGCTTACCTTCTTACCTTTTTCGTTTTTACCCGTTTTAAGGGCCTGCCAATCTTTTTTGGCATCTTCCCTTTTCTCTTTTTGAACTTGGCCTGAATCACCCGATGAGACTCGCGTTGATGCCCCAACTGACGTGGGCTCAAGCTCAATACTTATTTTAAACAACTTGGAATTTGCTAAGTTTGAACGGATTTCTTTACGCTTAGCAAACTTACCCAATTGCTTGTGGAGTAGTAAGGCATTCTTTTTGAGTAGTTTCTGCCAATCAACCTGCGTGTTTTGATCTGGTTTGTTTGCTACTGCCTGAACATTGACGCTGCCACCAACAAACGCGTCCCCTAACAAGTTCGCAACGGTCTCGTTGTTTTCCCGACTGAATGTGAAAGTAACACCAAGTTTTCCGTCATCTCCCGCATTCGCCTGTGAATAGGTACAGTTCACCTCAAAGGTACTCGCCGAAACCTGCAGGTCCCCGTTGACTTGAAGGACGGCTTGATCACCAATCATCACCCTAGTGGTCGTGTTTATTTCACTAATACCAGTTGCCAACCCCACACCAAGTATCCCTTCACCTTTCGCCTCAACTTTGTTGATTACGGCGGTACTTGAATTAAAGGCAGCATCACCATTTGTAGTCAGCGTTCCATTGAAGTCGATGTTCGACGTTGTCGTAATGAAAGCTGCGGCTACATCCACAAAGGCATTGACTAAAAACTTGGTCTTGACATCAGCCACGACCGTGGCAGACGTATCAGCAGAAAAGTCATTGCCAGCTTGAATGTAGACATCCGATGCAAAGGTCAAGTTTGCTTCAGATTTGAGATGCTTAGTTGCGAATAAAAAAGAAAAATCGTTCGCAAAGTATTCTTGAAAGAGGCCCGCAGAACCTGCCGTTATACCTTCAAAGTCACTTTCATTTGGACGATTGAAGCTACCGTTCTCTTGCGATGTCGAAAGCTCAAGAGCCCTTGCCAAATTTTGATCCAGGACGATTTGATTTGATGTTGCAGCAGAAAACTTGACGTCCTGCTTAGCGAGAATATTAGCGTTATTGACCGTGATATTGGCAGCACGATGATCTTTATCGACGAAGCCGGCACCGGACGGTTGTGAACCGAAAGTTTTATGGTCAATCGCATGAATTTCTATCGATCCCTGAGTAGCACTCAACGTGATCGGAGTTGACGATGCACTTCCGATCACTATTTCTTTGGCCAGGATCGTGATGCTACTTGCGGTTATATTGCTGGTGACGTCGACGCGACTGGATAGCAGGTTGTCAATTTTTAAGGGGGAAAAAAAAGACTGACTACTTCCAGAAGGGTCGACACCCAAAATCACATTCTCAGTGGGCCTATTGAGATTACTGCCGATCGCAATGATTCCGCTAGTATCAACATAAGTCAAAGTCCCGCTGCCTGCAGATGCAGCCTCGCCTTCGGCACCACTTGAGCCGTTACTCTGACAGGCCGCCGGCGCACTGAGCAACTGCGTGTACGGTGCACTGTCGATCACCACCAAATCGACTTCACCACCAACCGAACTGTAGATCTGGGTTGGAGCTGCCGCGCCCGATGGTGAAGGGCTAATAACCAATGTGTCCGCATTTTCTCCTACTTGGGGGGTGCCGCAAATAAGGTCGCCGCCGTTCGTTTGGATAATCACTGGTCCATTACTGTAGGACAGGGCATCAATCACATTGGTCGAACCACTTGGACTATCATCCTCGTTGATCAGATAAACTGCACTGATACCCGTGAATGTGTCCGTTTCTAATACCGAACCAGTTTGATCTTTGAACTGTAGATTGCCGTTCGCCAGTTTTAGGTTTGCACCTGGACGCCCCGTTCCGATAAGCGTGTCAAGGGATCCACCGTACCCATCAATTGTGTCTGACCCGCGACCTCCGTCGAATGCATCGTCACCTCGACTGCCGTACAGAACATCGTCCCCGTCATACCCGTTGATTTCGATTTCTGCAGCAACCAAGGGAGTGCCTGAATACCGCCTTAGAGTACTGCTCACTTCGCTAAAAGTGCCAGAGAGTGTCCCAGAAGAAGTGGAATCATCCGTTAAGCCAAGATCACGTGTCGTTTCCGTTGGTTCGATCAGAAGATCTTGGCTCGTCGAAGCAAAGTCAATTTCAAAAGCTGAGGTGAGTCCATTGAAGCGTGCAGTCAATGAATCATCCCCAGCGGTGATCACCTCTGCGATTTCGTCAAAAGTACGGACACCATGAAGATCAATAGGGATTTTAAGTCCACTGGGAAGCGTGATTTCAAAATCGACATTATCGGTGGTGCTTGGAAAAGAAGCTCCCTCAATGGTACCGGCAGTTGAACTCGCAGTTAGACCAAGAGTCGATGCTGCAGTGGAATTTGCTGCATTAGTGATAGTTAAGGCTTGTGATCCTGTGGTGCTGTCGACGACAACGAAAGCGTTACCAACTGAGTTAAATTCCATTCGCAGATCTTCATGAGCCAAAGCCATGCGTCTCATGAGGTCGTCAAAGGAGTTCGCGCCCGTCACGTCGATTTCGACAACTGTGCCG
>DOPG01000138.1 GCA_003513555.1 Rhodopirellula sp.
TCTAACATGGTCAACACCCGCCGCCAAATTGCCCTGCTCTCATTGGTGCCAACCTCAGTCAGAATGATATCACAAAAACAGCAAAAGGGCACTCCACCCGACTCGCACACGTGCGGCTGTCTCTTTAAACAGCACGCGCAATGTACCTGCATTCGATGTTACTGCGACTCTGAATTCTTCCCATAGACCAAGGACACTGCCTTCCGACGCATCATCTGAGGTACCTGCTTCCTCATGATAGTACGCCGCTGCGAGCAGTTGGGCTGGCGATTCAAGCCATAATACAGTTTGATGGTGGGATAGCTGGGCGTTTCGAACGTCGTCCCCTCAATTCTGCCCCAAGAGAAACATGTTGCACCAACAGTTCCCTTCAGCCCGCCGAATTTTGCGACTACTGGCACTTGGCATCGTGTTCCAATGCGTTTGCATGAACGCCAGTGAGGCGACTTCGGGGCACGTGATCCTGGTTTGTCCTCCAGCCTTCACCGACGCGATGCAACCTTGGATCGCTCAGCGCCAGAGCGAGGGACTTAACATCACCACGATTCACCCCCCCACATCAGGCCAAGAATTACGAACCGCAATCAAGAACAAAGCCACCGACAACACACGATACATCGTGCTGGTGGGTGATGCGCCGGTGGTTGGAGAAACCACGGACCCCGCTTGTCAGACTCCGATTCTTTACGCACGCACGACGGTCACCGCCAAGTGGGGCTCAACACCAACTCTATCAAGCGACATGCTTTATGGAGACTTCGATGGAGATTTCGTTCCAGATGCAGTGGTAGGTCGCCTTCCAGTAGATCGTGTTGAGCAATTGAAAACCTGGATTACTCGAATCCGTGCACGCGAAACCAGTGATGACTTTGGTCCTTGGCGTTCTCGTGTCCAAGTCGTGGGAGGTGTTGGCGGATTTGGCAAGCTTGCTGATGCCGCGATTGAATCCGTCACACGAAGCATCGTGACTGGAATGCTACCCACTGATACGAGAACACATATCTGCTACGCGAGCCCGGGGCACCCATTTTGCCCTCAACACAAATCGTTTACGGATGTCATTCTTGAAAACTATTCGAAAGGATCACGTTTCTGGGTTTACGCTGGTCATGGTCAGGTAACCGAACTCGACCGGGTCGCACCCGCGTTAGGCGGCAAGGCCGTCCTTGATCGCGAAAGCGTTAAGAGATTTACAACTGCCCCTACCACCGCTCCCATTGCGGTGATGCTTGCCTGCTTTACGGGGGCTTGTGACGCCTCCGAAGATTCAATCGCTGAGCAGATGGTGTTGAACGAAGGTGGCCCCATCGCCGTGTTTGCAGGAAGTCGCATCACGATGCCCTATGGAAACACGACCGCCGCGATCGGACTCCTCAATGGTGTCTTCCATCAGAAATTGCCACGACTTGGGGACGCTTGGCTCAGTGCACTGCGTGAGATGCAGACCGAGCAGACCAATCCCAATGCAACCGGACGCATGATGGTCGATACACTGGCAGCTCTCATTAGTCCTTCGGGAACCCGACTACCCGACGAGCGCCGTGAACACATGCTGCTTTACAACTTGCTTGGCGACCCCACTTTACGGCTTCAGCACCCCCAACCACTTGAACTAACCCGAACGGCAACCGAGGGTGATCCGAAAAGTTTGCAACTGACGATAGATAGCCCGATCTCAGGTCATTTGGCAATCACGGTCGACCGGCCTTTAGGTGCCGTAAAGACTGCTGATGCGAACAAAACCTTGGTTCTGCAATTCGAGGCCACGACTGTTGCCGCACAACCACAGAAGCTGAATCTGAAAATACCCGCAGGAATCGCTGGTCCAGTGATCGTGCGGGCCATAGTTTCTGGCGATGAAGCGTGGGCTTCCGCAGCAATCAAAACCATTCTGAACTAGCGAGGACACGCCTCCCGGCTGGCTCACTAACTTTTCCGGAGCCTGCTATCATGCTCCTGCGGTGCTATCTACATCCCTCTTCCTTGTCGTCTCGTTACTTGTCTTCTGCACGGATTCTAGCCCAGCTGGTCCGTATTCAAGCTCGTGTTCAGCTTCCGGCTCCGCCCCAGGTGCCTCAACAACGATTCAACAAACCACAGAGCACAACACGGATCAGGCAACACCCACCCTGACTTTGCATTTCCGTTCCTGAATATCCTGCAAATAACGGTCGAGAGCGGCAATTCTGACAATGCACCTCCCTATGAAAAGGCTGGACTCTGCTACAATCTCGATTGGACTCCGGAATTCATGATCCATGCAAAAACAGAAGACGATGCCGCTCCGAACTTTCCTTGCTTGCACAGTGCTGCTCATGTCGTTTGCCAGCACGTCGGCGGACGCAGCCGACAATCCACCTCCCAACATCGTGGTCATCTTCATCGATGACATGGGTTACGCCGATATCAATCCATTTGGTGCAACGGCTTACCAAACACCCCACTTGAATCGCATGGCCAGTGAAGGGCGTATTTTCACTGACTTCGTTGTGTCATCAGCAGTCTGCTCGGCGTCACGCTCAGCCCTGTTAACCGGTTGTTATCACACGAGGATCGGAATTCGGGGTGCCTTGGGACCGAAATCCAACATCGGTTTGAACTCCACTGAGACCACGTTGGCAGAATTGTGTCGGTCGCGCGGCTATGCAACTGCGGTCTATGGTAAGTGGCACCTCGGTCACCACCCAAAGTTCCTG
>DOPG01000215.1 GCA_003513555.1 Rhodopirellula sp.
CGATCAATCAAAGCGTCCGTACCCGTGTGGTTTTTCACCGCGATATTTGCGGCGTGATTGTTTCTTGGACTTGTGCCAAGCAATGAACTCCTCAGCGTCCAAAACAAGCCTGTGTAGTAAGCCCATGGGCATCTGTACTGCAAGCTCGTTAAGGCGAAGCAGAAGCTCATCTCGATTCAACGTAGCGGCCTAGTCCCGCTTTGGTTGTATCGGAAAACAAAAAGCTAGGTCGGCAGTTGGGGCTGAACTACTTGTCCGACCAGTCGGGACCGGCGTTGGGTTCTGCGACGATCGGCACTCTGGTTATACCCACCATGGGGGCTGCATCTTCCATACATTCCTTAAGCCAAGATTTGACTTCATCGACGCGATAGTGAGGGGCTTCTAGGACAACTTCGTCATGGACACAAGCGACCATTTGCACCGTCGGATCGTCCTTGACGTACTGCTCCCAAAGCAAGGCTAGTGCAGCTTTCATACAGTCCGCACCAAGGCCTTGCACTGGTGTGTTCAGGTTGGTTGTGTAGTTGCTCTCTTTCTTTTTAGGCGGCTGCAGCAAACGACGACGACCAAATTGCGTGAAAACTTGTAGTGACTCCGAGTTACCTTGTCGCCTCTGCCACTTCAAAACTCCCGGATATGCGTCTTTCCATTGGTCTAGTTTCTCCTGCGCTTCTTGGACTGACCACAGAATCCCAAACATGGAGATCGCCTGTTGTCGCAGTATTTTTGCACCGCATCCGTACAACGCCCCAAAATTGACCGCCTTCGCAGCACTGCGTTCTTCCTTTGTGATTTCGTCAGCCTCTTTGCCTGTCATCAGCATGGCCGAGCCAGTGTGGACGTCTTCTCCGCGCTCGTAAATGTCGATCAGGTTCTCATCACCTGAAACCTCAGCGACCAGACGAATCTCCAGCTGCGAATAGTCACAGATGATCAGCATATTGCCGGGTTCAGCAATAAAGCCTTTGCGATACTTTTTCTCCCTAGGCTGCTGTTGTAGATTCGGATCTACACAACTCATTCTCCCAGTTCTTGCGCCCATCTGGTTGTAACGAGCATGAATCCGGTGATTCTCATCTTGTAACGCAATATCGATCATTTTCTCCACCATTGCGGTGCGAGTTGCTGCGTTCTTGTATTCCTTGTAAAGGCGCAAAACCTCAAAGTCGCTGAGGTAAAAGGCCAGAATGTTTTTGTCGCAGCTGTAGCTGGTCTTGCCGGTCTTGTCGTTGACCGTGGGTTTGAGCGGGACGCCCATCATCGCCAGGACGTAACCGAGTTGAGTGGGTGACGCCAGGTTAAATCCCTTCGTCTTGCCCTTACCCTTGCCGGAATACTCAGGGTGAATCAGCAGCTTGCCAGTCAAAGGACATTTGTACTGCTCCAACACCCCATGGTTGTTGAGATACTCGATGACTTCAAGCTTTTTCTTTTCACGGAAATCTGATTCCTCTACCAGCAGTTCCTTGTAGTAATCGACGTTTAGCTTGAAACCATTGACGTACATTTGAATTAGCGCTGGCAGAGCCCTACATTCCAGCTGCCAAACGTGCAGTAAATCTTGTCCCGTGGTTTGAATTTTGAACGCCTCGTAAAGGTCAAAAACCAAATCCCCTACATCTTGCGCCGCGTATTCGAGCTGTTCTTCGGAGAACTCACCCTGATGCCCGACGAATGATTTCTGCAATTCGTCCTTGTTTTCTAACTCGACGTTCAGGGCACGTTTGACACAACCACCCAGACCATTTAGACCCTTAGTTTCGGGCAGTCCAGCCGTCAGTATTTTCGATGCCAGATAGGTGTCGCACAAAGGCCCACGAACCTTGAGCCCGTTGATCTCAAGGAAAGCACAGTCAAAAGCCAAGTTGTGGCCCAGCTTCCCAAATCGATCAGACGCCAGCAACGGTGCCAGATGTTTCTTGGCCACACCGATCTTTTGGAAGTCGATGACCAGGGTCTTGGTACGGGTGCCGAGCTGAATTAACAGGATCTCGTCTTGCCACGGATTCAACCCGGTTGTTTCAATGTCAAGTGCAATCAGTCGTCCACTGATCATCAGCTCGTTGAGCTGCCGAATCAGTTGTGAGCCGTTTGTCACATAAATCCAGCGCTTTTCGGAGGACTTTGATGTCACTGGGGCACATTTGCAGGTTGATACTTTCATCACCCGCCACAACAGTCAGCAGCACGTTTTCGCCACCTTGGTGGTTGATGCCAATGGCTATATGAACATTCTCAGCAAGCTCACCATGAGCACGGGAATCAGTCGCGGCTTTAGTGCGCATCTCGACTGCGAATTCTCCTGGTGCATCAGCGAGCACCGAAAGTTCGGTAGTAGTGGCTGAGATCGGTTCCAACAAACGACTGCGACAGGTCTGGGGGTGTTGACCTACAAAAGATAGTGAGTAAACAAGATGGCGCAAATTTCGGTTTGTTAAGCGGGACGAATCGGACGAGGCGCACAAAGCTAACCCGAAAGGGATGTATCCAAAAGGGTTATGCGCTTAAATACCTATTTCTTAATATTTGCTCAAGGTTTAGATCCACGTTTCCTCGGGTCGGTCTTCTAGGGAGTCTGGATCAATCAGTTGTTCCGCGTCCCCTATATGACCTTCAGAAGGTGACACACCGGTCACTTCCCTTGCAATAACTGGGTTTAACGGTGTGTCAGGTTCTGGGGT
>DOPG01000180.1 GCA_003513555.1 Rhodopirellula sp.
TGCCAACGCTTTCCCCACTCTGCGAAGGCAGCGCCAAACTCGTCTGTACCAGGGGCACCGATGACAAGCACCAGTTTCCCTGCCCCCGACTCGGTCTCGCCACCTCCTTCGCGAGCTTCCCGCGCTGGCATCGTCTCAGCTTTTATCCCAGCCTCACTTCCAATGTCATTTACGTTGGCCTGCTGTGCGTTTCCATCAACCTGTAGGCATCCGAGGCAGCATGCAAAAATGATCAGACGCGTCATCCCTAATCCGCTGGCAGTCGGGCCCCGTTTACGTGTCATCCTGTAAAAATCAATCGCGAAACGCAGAGGCTTTGAGTGATTCATGCCAAACCTTTCCAACGTCGAATACCCCATTCGCAACAAAGACAAAGCATCGCCAAAAACATTACCCAAGGTCGGTGCCAGATGGGATAAATCCACGTTTCGGTCACTGGTACCTCGCGATTAGGCAGGTCATCTGCAAAACGGTCCAAATCACTCTCCGAGATCACTTCCCCACCAGTCTGTTCAGCGATCTGCTGCAACAGCTTTCGATTCAAGTTCAATTCGCGGAACTCTGCCGCTCCCGCATCAGAAGTCCATCCTGCCTCAGCAGTCCCTGTGGCTACCCCATCAGCGGCCGTCACATTCGCGGTTACCGAATATCCCCCCGGCTCCCGAGACCAGTAGGTCGCGACGTACTTTCCTGCCTCGTTGTCATCCATTTCGGCCTTCAACACAAACGGATCCCCCAGTACCGGGGAGATCACCAATTCAACCGACGCATTATCGAGCGGTAAATACTCCTCATCACGTGCCGTCACCACCAAATTGACAGGTTTACTAGGGTCGTCTCGTTTCTCAACACGAACATTCACGCGTCGAGGCACATCATTCACTAGCCAATGTGACAACTGCCGCCATGCTTGGGCGGGGTCATCACGCTGCGCGGCCGCGTCATCATTCAACGATGCCTCATTCCGCCTCATTGACCAGCGCCACATATCGCCCACGGTGAGTGCCGCCGTGCGACCTTTACCAAAACGCTGTGCGACCAGAGCAGGAACCTTTCGATCCCCTGCCACCGTGGCGGTTGCTAATTGCGAGGCCCCCGGCTTGACATCCCCTACCTGATTGAGTGTTAAAAACGAGGGCATGCCACGCATCCGCTCTTTCTCCGCAGATTCCGTGTCGCGTAACCTGACCCAGGGTTGCAGCAGGCCTTCCCGCGTCAGCTCAATTTCGAAAGGCCCATCTAGCGACTGCTTGCCAGATCTCGGTGCATAAACCGGTGACAGTTCTCCCAAGGGACTATCAGCGAAATTGTCGGAAGCAAATGATTCACTACCCCCCAGCATCAATAACCCGCCGCCGCGTGCCGCAATGAATTTCCGCAGCAATAGCATTTGATCCTGAGTAAAAAAGCTGCTCTCTACATCATCCAAAATAACACCATGATAGGCGAACAATTCTTCAGCAGTTTCCGGGAATCCTTCACTCAACTCCTCTGATTCTTTTACTCCCAAACGTATGATCACCGGTTCATCATATTGCTGCGCAGCTTCCTCCTCGTCCTCACCCAACCCGGCAAAGAGGGGATTTGTGGAGTTGACAGATTTATCACGGAAGCTGAATTTCGCCTCCTTATTGGCAATCCTCAGCAGCGCAACAAGCTGAACTTCCGCGTCCTCCTGCAATGCACGTCGCAAGAACTTGAACTCCCAATTCGGACGCCCGGCAACATACAAAATTCGATAAGGCCCTGTTGCACGATCGACGGTCACTATCCGCTGATTGTTCATCAAGGTCGCTTCGGAAGACTGGATGTCAAACTCGAAAGGCTCGACGGTCTTTGCTACGCGCGGTACGCCATCGCTTTGTCCAAATGCGCCTGCTGCCCTACTCTCTCGCCCAGACGTATCGTCCTCTGAAATAACGATCTCGTCGTCAACATCGTTCACCGATGCTGAACCGGTGGTTTCACCGCCCGCATGATCTTCTTCTTCGTCACCAGAGCGTGTCTTGTCGGCTAACGCCTCACCCCACTCACGATCATCCTCAGTAAAAGCTGTAGCCCGATAGAAACTGACACCAGTCATCTCAGGCCGGAACCGAAAGCGAACCTCCTGCCGCTCTTCACTTTCTCCCAACTTCACTTGCTGCTCCTCAATTAGCTGCCCGCTACGGGCATCCGCCAATCGTACAAACGCAGCTTGACCATCCATCCCATCTGAATCCAACGCAATCGTTACCGTGGTCGGCGCTGACTCAAAATCTGTCTGTCTGACACTCACATCCACGATTCGCAGATCCTGGTACTCGTCATCGCTGGCAGATAGCACCGGGTAGACGGGGAATCCAACACTCGACCAATCCACATCACCCGAAGGAAGGTCCGTTAGGTTGCCATCGCTGAATAACAACACCCCAGCGACGGGACGAGATGCAAACCTCTCATTCAATGATTCCAAGCTTCCGGCAAGCGACGACGCATAACCGTCTGCTTTGAAACCACTCAATTGCTCGACGCTCTCGAGCCGTGAATCGAACAGATATGAACGCACATCGAATGCCTGTGCCAACCTGCGTCGCCAATCGGTGTCCTCGTTAACCATGCGAGACACCTGCCCTCGTCGGCTTTCTTGACCCTCGTCTGTCTTAAGCAACATGCTCCGACTGTTGTCAACCAATAACGGAAAAATATTCGCCTGAGGTCGGGGCCGCGTTCCGCTACGCATCGGCTCCAGCAGGCAGAATGCAAGCAGCACCACTGCTACCAACTTCAATATCGCGGCAAACACGCGAACACCCGACGACGCGTAGGGACGTGTATATCCCCACAGCACTACCACGGCCAAAGCCCCAGCAATCAACGACGCAGGGAGCATCCACTGAGGGGCACCCCAGACGATCTCGCCATCCACCTGTCCGACCATCTTCCAGGTACTCAACGGCCACTCCCAAGACTCTCGTAATATTTCTGCACTGCATCTGTGTATTCAACAGGCACCGGATCTCGATCAATCAAAACGGGTGCATTCTTTTCCGCAGAACGACGCATTAGTTCCTCCGAAACATTCCGCTTCAGTTCTCGTAGCGGTTCAGCAATCATCTTTTCCACGAGATCCCATTGCGGTTCCTTTGAATTCCGCCGAAACTCGAGCCGAACGTCTCTCGCGCGATCACGAATCCTCGCTGCCTCAGATCGCAATTCAGCGGAGTCCACCATCTCCTCGACGTCACGCAAGCGGTCAGACCACTCGATAAACCCATCACCAGTGAGGGGATCTCCCGCTGGATCGTTAGCTGCATTCCTATCCCAACCAGCCCCATTCGGGTTCGAGCTATTTCGACTGCCTTGGCTACTCGCTCGCTGTCCGGGTTGCTGTCCGGGTTGTTGTCCGGGTTGTT
>DOPG01000493.1 GCA_003513555.1 Rhodopirellula sp.
TTATCGAAAGTCGAGCAGCGACGCGAGCGTCAGGTGAAAGCCCGAAAAGAGGCCCCCACGGTTTCCTTGGTCGGCTACACCAATGCTGGTAAGAGCACGCTAATGAATGCACTGACCGAGGCAGATGTTCTTGCCGAAGACAAGCTATTTGCCACGCTGGATACGCGGACACGTCGCTGGCAATTACCGGGTTGGGGCACAGTTCTTCTCAGCGATACCGTCGGCTTCATTCGTGATTTGCCGCACTCGTTGGTCGCCAGTTTCAAATCCACACTCGAAGAAACGCGCCAGGCTGAACTACTACTTCACGTTGCGGACGCCAGCAGCCCTACCGTCTTCAATCAGATCAGTGCGGTCTACAGCGTCTTGACTGACCTGGGCATCGAGGAAAAAGACACTCTGCTAATACTCAACAAGATCGACGCCATCCGAGACCCAGCCAAATTAAACCGGGTGCTCGACCGCTACCCCAACGCGATCACGGTAAGTGCACGCAGTTCCAAGGGTCTGACCGTGCTTACCGAAGCAGTCGGGGAAGCGTTAGGGCGTGAGTTTTTAGATCTTGAGATCGATGTTCATGCAGCGGACGGGCGGCTACTGGCGTTTCTTGCAGCCAAAGGTGAAGTCGTATCCCAAGTCTGCAACGACACAACGATCACGGTCCGGGTGCGCATGCCCACCGGTGCGATGGGGCAAGTGCACAACTCGGCAATTGCGATTCGGCCTGCTGATAGTGATCTGTCGTCCTCGGATCTGGTTTCATCCGACATGGCAGGCGGTCCACCTGCCCCGAACTCAGAATTAACCAGTCCTGATCAAAAGGACGCCGGTTCTCCGATAGCCAGCCTTGCAGCCAAGCCTGCAATCGATGAAAAAAAGCAGTCGGACAATCAACATACCGAACACGCTGATGGCATTTCGGGAACAAAAAATCCAGTCAGCGATAATTCTACCGAAGTTGCATAAAAGCATTTCGTGAACCGTTACAGGTAAAAGCATATGTCATGGAATGCGAAGGAGTCCGTCGCCGTCGTCACGGGTGCCAGTAGTGGGATTGGCAAATGCTTAACACAAAGACTTGCTGACCATGGTTGCCACGTCATTGCAGTCGCACGCCGAGCTGATCGAATACACAAGTGGAACAGGTCCGCAAGTGCACATGAGTTCGGTGGAGTAACACCGGTGGTAGGCGACATCACGGACGCAGAAGTTCGATCAACGATTCGGTCCACCATCGAAACGGAACATGCCGGCAAGCTTGATTTATTGGTCAACAACGCTGGAATCGGCGGTATTGGTAGGTTTGCAGAAGCGACCCCTGACCGATTGCGACAAATCATGGAGGTCAACTTTTTCGCTCCGGTCGAGTTGACACGCCTTCTGTTACCGTCACTGCAACGCGGTTCCGCCTCAGTCATCTGCAATATCAGCAGCGTCTTGGGACACTGTGCCGTTCCTGATAAAAGCGAATATTGCGCCAGCAAATTCGCCATGCATGGCTGGAGCGACTCACTGAGAGCAGAACTTGCCGCAGACGGCATTCAGGTCACACTCGTTAGCCCCAGTACCACCAAGAGTGAGTTCTTTGATTCATTGATTGAAACATCCCCCAATCAGCAGTCCCGTAGTCTGGGTCACTGGACACCACAAAAAGTCGCAAACAAAGCGTTTAACGCAATCTGTAAGCGTCGCCGCGAAGTGATCCTAAGTCTGGGTGGTAAAGCACTTGTGTATTTTGATCGCCTTGCACCAGCACTCATGGATAAAATCCTGGCACAGCGTCCGGCAAAGCCAACTGACCTTACAAAAACAGGTGACCGTTGATGCCAAAACTGGAAGTGCTATTCGAAGACAACCACCTCTTGGTTGTGAACAAACCGGCAGGGTTGGCAACCATGGGTGCCGAGTCCGGTGACACCGTCCATTCGCTTGCTGCACGATACATCAAGCACAAATACAACAAACCTGGAAAAGTCTTTATCGGAATCGTCAGCAGGCTAGATGCAATGACCAGCGGCACACTCGTGCTAGCCCGCACTAGCAAGGCAGCCTCACGACTCACCGCACAATTTGCCAGCAAATCGTCAAACGAGAATGGACAGCAAAAATCCAAGAACAAGAAAGCGGCAGCTCTAGCGCCTCGAAAATTTTACCTGACGGTGGTAGAAGGTAAACTTGACGCTGAGGCAGACCAATGGACTGACCAAATACGCAAAGATGAATCCGCTCATCGCATGCGTTTGAGCCCAACGCTACGAGATGATTCAAAAACTGCCGAGCTTCGTTACCAAAGCCTTGCGACCACCCCAACGCAAACAATTGTCTCGGTCGAATTATTGACAGGACGTAAACACCAGATTCGTACACAGTTCGCGGATCGCGGTCATCCCGTTCTAGGCGATCGTAAATATGGCTCACAAATCAACTTTAAAAACGGGATCGCATTGCACAGTTGGATGCTGCAAATCGAACACCCAACCAAACGAGTCCCAATGTGGTTTGAAGCCCCTGTGCCTTCGAGTTGGGAAAAATTTCAACATGACTTACCTGACCAAACACACCTTCGTCAACAAATCAAACTTTTCTTCCCCCCACCTGCGGCGGAGACACAGTGATGCCGAATTTGTTTGGCAGCACCCCCCTCTATGTACCAAGACGAATTGTCTCCGGTGGACAAACGGGAGTTGACCGAGCGGCACTGGACGCCGCCATTGAACTGAACATTGAACATGGCGGTTGGTGCCCCGCCGGACGGCTTGCTGAAGATGGTACCATTCCAAGTCGTTACGCTCTGAAGGAAACCAAATCGCATGAATATCCGGTTCGCACCGAACAGAACATTGCCGACAGTACGGCAACCCTGATTCTCCATGAGGGCAAAATCAAGGGTGGCACCCTGCTCACAAGACGCCTGTGCTATAAACGGGGAAAGCCGTATTACACCGTAAAAATCGGGCTACCCATGATCGATGCGGTACGCGAGTGGCTGGCGATTCAGGCTCCCGAGGTACTGAATATCGCCGGTCCGCGAGAAAGCTCTGCCCCCGGCATTCATTCACGATGCAAAACATTTTTGTTGCAGGCATTCTCAGTTGACTAGTCTCAACCCGCACAACACATGATGCTGTGTTTATTCGTCGCAACCTGACCACTGATTGAAAATCGGCAACAGTTTCCCATGCCGCACAGCAAGCCTGAGCAGTAATCACGCCGATAGCTTCATTGTCACCCTAGTCCCCCAAGTCAGCCAAGCCACGCTGGGCATGCTGACCTCAGTGACCTGTGACAAGCCTGCCTTACACTCGACGTTCACGAGTGGCCTTTCCCGAGTTGACCCTTGGAAATTCACCTCACGGACGCGTCCTTCGGTACTAAGGAGTTCCACCGAATCATGAACGTGCAATGCACCTCCAAACTGCAACGTTTCAATCTTGCCCTGATTTTCACCTTTACCATCGCAATTGCCGCCCCATCTGTTTTGGCACAAAAATTCGACGCCACCATCGACATTCTTCCCTTGCGCCGCGATGCACAGCTCTTTCCCCCCCAGAGTCCCCGCACCCAGAGGTTAGCTCGGCCAACGCCAGCTCCGCCCATATTGATCGCCAAGGCCAACCTGCTTCGTCAGCACGAGAAGACAGCAAACCGAGTGATTGTCGAACAAGTGGCTGAGCCGTTCAGCTCCGTAGGTTCCTTCACCCCCAATTCAGTGAAAGGAATCTCGGCTCACAACATATGGACAACAGATTTCAAACCTGCGAAGTCCAGTCGCAAATCAGCACACAGAACGCCGCTTGACCTTCAACTTCAGGAATTGGCTCAAGAAGAGCCAATCGACATCAAGAGTCTCGGCCCGAGTGTACTCACTCCAAAAAATCGTCCCACAAGCGTCACCAGGATCGAAGTCGCACCAATCAATCCACTCATTGGAAGTTCACCAGTGATCGCGACGATCGAAGAAGACTACATGCCGTATGATCTGTCCGCACGCGATCTCGAAAACTGGAACACCTACCCCATCGCACCCCACCCTTTTAACGCAGAGGATCGCGTTACGCAGGAGCAAACTGCGAGCCTTTGGGACGCCTTCGATCTTGCAATGGCACTTTCAAAATCGTCTGACCCTGTCGAGCTCAATGGTATTGCCAAAGCGACGCTTGATCTTACTCAAACAACGGTCAAATCACCTTCGTCACCGAGTGACTTGGCAATGTCTCGCGAGCCCCCCTCGGCTCCATCTAAGCACGAGGCCTCACAACTAGGCGATGCTGCAAACACCATTTCCACTCCACTACCTCAGCAAGAAGAGTCCGCTATCGCGTCAGACGAAGCCTTGGCTATTTTGACGCGTCCGGAAAGTCTTTCGCTGTCACCGGCTCCAGAAAACACGTCGGATTCGGCTTCGCATCAAAGAACACACAGTGAAACTGACAAACAGGTAAGCGGGACAACGAAGGCAGGTCCAGCTGACGTCGCTCTGGAGGCGCTCATTAACAAGCTTCCCGCGATTGAAGCCTTTCGTGTGAAGATTGACGCGAAAAACATCGGGTCGATCGCTGGCAGGCTGATCGGTTTCTACACTGGTGACGCCAACGATTGGATTGGCAAACGCGTGGCCGATATCACCTTGAACTGGCCCGTCCCTGAACTGCCAAGCCGCATTGGCGCCAGACTGCTAAGCCGAGCTAGTGTCCTGGAATCCGGAAGGATCGAAGAAAACCCAGCACGCTATTTTATTCCAGTCGAACGACTCGACGGAGTTGACTGCGGTGGTGAGGCCACAGTGATGGTGGCTGACGCGAACGGCGAAATCAAGGCAAGGTGAGCCAGCCCTAGACAGGGCGACAAGAGTGCCAGTACGGAATCGTAGTTTTAGCTCATCAATCTGCGAA
>DOPG01000009.1:0-11313 GCA_003513555.1 Rhodopirellula sp.
CCCCGACTCAAGATCGAAGATCGCGTAGTGACGCGATTATCTTGCCGTGTGTCTGAAAAGCCTGCCAATGCGGCATTGGGTTGGAAACGCTCTGAGTATTCTTAAATGACCCTCACTTGGCTTGCCGCGCAGCATTGAATCAGGGGTTGCGATACTCTCTGTGTTCATAAGCTGGGTTGGGCATGCTAACATGAGACGCCTGCCGACAGGCTGCTTAGATAACGCCGAAACGGTTCGCTTGGCGGGCAGTTTCTGCGTGAGAGGACTGCCCAGGGCATGATTTCCATATGATTGTGAATCGCGAAAGATGTATGCTGATTGATGGAAGACAAAGAACTTGGAAGACAGAAAAAATGATCATGGGTAAGGGTGTCTGTGTTCTACTGTTGCACATTTTTTCATGTTGTATCTGTTGCGCGGCAGAGAATGATTTTGTGCTGACGCAACTGCAACGCAAGTTGCAAGAACATTGCACTGATTGTCATTCGGAGGATGTTCAGGAGGGAGAGGTGCGTCTCGACAATCTCTCTGCATTGAGCAGCGATCGCAAGACTGAATTGCTTGCTCAAATTGAAGAGCAAGTTTACCTGGAGCGAATGCCACCGGAAGACGAGCCACAATTGAATGGCGTTGAACGCGACAGGACTCTTGCTGTGTTGACGTCAAATTTCGAGGCCATGGGAAGAACCTCAGGTTTTCGGGAAAAACTCAAGACACCCAGTTACGGCAACTACCTTAGTCACGAAAAACTGTTCAGTGGCAAGGTCACTGCAAAGTCATTTTCCCCGGGTCGTTTGTGGCGGACGAGTCCGCATGTGTTCGAAAACGTTAAGTCACAATATGGTGGAGATTCGCGTAGCTTACGACAGCCATTCATCGTTGACGATAAGCAGGGCATCAAGGATTATGCTTCCCTGTTGTTTGCGGACTCGGCAGTGGTCAATGTGCTGCTTACCAACGCTGGCGAGTCAGCGGACCGCCTGATCGGGACGCCAACAGTTTTCAAAGCGATTGCAGAGTCTGAGCAACGCCCCACCGAAATTGTTTTGCAGGATGCGATTGAGCAGCAGTTTCGTCGTGTGGTTTATCGACAACCGACCGACGCTGAATTGAAGCAGTACGTCGGCCTGTTTCGAGAGTCGGCTGTAGATGCCGGGAATTTGGAAGCACTGCGAGTTGCATTGATGGCGATCATGCTGCACCACGAATCCGTGTATCGGGTTGAGCTGGGTTTGGGTGAGGCGGACCGTGAAGGGCGACGGATGCTTGCCCCTGTCGAGTTGGCATTTGCAATTGCGTATGCCATCACTGACCAGCGTCCGGACCAGGAGTTGTTGCAGGCAGCAGGCGGTGGTCGGTTGGTAGCTCGCGATCACGTCGAAATCCAGGTCACTCGAATTCTGAAAGATCATGCGATCGACAAACCGAGGTTGCTCAGGTTTTTTCAGGAGTTCTTTGGCTACTCTCACGCACATAAGATTTTCAAGGATGCCAAGCGATCCGGAGGGTTTTCTTACTACGGTGAAAACTATCCTGACATGTATGAACGTGAAGCGGATTTTTTTATTCTCAATATTCTGGAAGACGATACGGATGTGTTCAGAAAATTGCTGACTTCTGATGAGTACTACATTCTTAATAGGCAGACATTTCGAAACACGGTTTACGATTTCTATTTGAAGAATCAGGCTGCGTTGGATCAGGGAGATTTTCCTGAGGAGAAGCAGCAGGAATTACTCAGGCGTCTTGATCTTCGCGATTGGGGTGAATTGAACAAGAAATATCACCTGCACAAATTCAATCGCGGTTTCAATGGCAGCGTGGGGGCGATCAAACAGATCGTGAAGGAGATCAAAGAGTGGAAGAATACAACGAATAAAGAGCTCCTGTTGCACAGCATGCAACCGCTTTATCGTAAGTATCCCATGGTGTACGACATGGCTGATGATGAGCAGGATTTTCTGCTGCCACAGCCTTACAAGAGGCCAAACCGTGCGGGCATATTGACTCATCCAGCGTGGTTGATTGCACATTCGCTTAATGACAGCACTGATCCAATTCGGCGTGGCAAGTGGATTCGCGAACGACTGTTAGCGGGATCTGTTCCGGATCTGCCTATTACCGTGGACGCAACGATCCCTGAAAATCACAACAAGACTCTACGTGAACGACTTGCAGTGACGGAGCAGGCTGAGTGCTGGCGGTGTCACAAACAAATGAATCCGCTCGGCTACGCCTTTGAGATTTACGATGATTTTGGTCGATTTCGAACACGGGAAAGCCTTGATAAATTGCCTAAAGTGAGCGGGCAGTTTCCGAGCAAGCCGATTCATGCAAATGTCATGATCGAGAACACAGGGGATGAGCTTTTGGATTCCGAGTATGATGATGCACTGGAGTTAATCGAAAAACTTGCCGATTCGGATCGTGTTCGACAGAGTATCATTCGCCATGTTTTTCGTTATTTCATGGGGCGGAATGAATTGTTGAGTGATTCGCAAACCCTGATAGCAGCAGATAAAGCCTATCTGGAAAGCGGCGGCAGTTTTAACTCGTTGTTGATTTCACTTTTGACGTCAGATTCCTTTCTTTACCGCAAGTGATTGCAGGAAAAAATCGCAGATGATGACTAGATCAAGACGAGACATTCTCAAAGGCCTCTCTTTTGGTGCCGGAGGGGCTCTGCTGACACCGTTTCTGTATCAAGTCAAGTCGCAGGCTGAAGGCAATGATGCTGCGTTGCCAAAGCGATTTGTGTTTGTCGTCAAATCCAGCGGAGTGTCACCTGAGGGGATTACACCCGAGTCGCTGCAGGGTGACGATGCAAGAAATGAATCGTTGCAAGATGTCCAGTTGCAGCCTTCGATGCAGGCTTTGGAGCCGTATACAGATCAGTTATCGATTGTGCAGGGATTGTCAGGAAAAATGTGTCGTGGTGGACACAGCAGTTGGTTTGGTGCGATGGGTGTCTATATGACCGGGGGCGAAACCGAACGGGGAGCCATTCTAAGGGCAACAGCTGACGCTGAACTGGCGGCACTTAGTCCTGCACCGTTCAGTCATGTTGGGCTGGCGGTGCGCGGCAGTGCATTGTCGAACGCGTATGGCGGTGTTTTGTATCCGGGAATTACTGCCATAGGTGCAAACAAGGAATTGCCGTTTCAGGGTAGTCCCGATCTTGCGTTTGAACAACTTTTTGGATCCGCGGTATCTGCAAGCGGCAAAGGTGAAACACGATTCAGGGTTCAGAGAAATTTACTTGACTTCATGGTTGACGATCTCAAGAAGTTAAATCGGACTGTCCCTGCAGCCGAGAAAAATAAGTTGGATGCTTACCTGAACGCGTTCGAAGAATTGCAGGTGCGGCATAGTCGTTTGACTGGCATGAAAGGGAATATCAAAGACAATGCACCTGAGTTTGACGACAAATTCACGTCGTCGGTGGAAGAGGTGCGGCAGGAGGCTCATTTTGATTTGGCCTCTGCTGCGCTCATTGCAGGGTTGACCAATTGTGTCACCATCCGCTTGGACAACTTGTCGACGGTATACAAACAGCTCGGATTGGTGAAACCCAATCATGGGATAGGGCATGATGAGAGTAGTCGTACTCAGAAGGAATGCCGCGATATCATCCGGACTCACCACTCAGAGCTGCTGGCCGGGATGGCTGGCAAACTCAAAGCGGTTCCAGAGGGTGATGGGAACATGCTCGATAACACGATGATTGTCTATTTCAGTGACTCGGCCAACAAGCATCACGGCGATTGCTTTGAGTGGCCCTATGTGGTGGTTGGTGGTTGTTCAGGAAAATTGAATATCCCCGGCCGCTATATTCGCTACCCCAAGTACGGCGAAAAGGATTGTCGCACCATCGGCAACTGGTGGACAACACTGTTGAACGCCTATGGGAATCCGGTAGAGCATTACGGAAATGAAGACCTCGTGCTGAAGCAAAATGGCAGTTCCTATCGCGGACCGCTGCCTGAACTAATCAGCTGAGTGAGGTAATCGCGATGAGAATTGATCTGCTTTCTGGTGAGGCCGTTCCCAACGCAAATCCACCGCGTTGCAAGATTCGGAAAGGGAAACGGATAGCCAGCGTTGTTTCCAACCGACTGTGGCCTGAAAGTAGCGTTAGCGGTCGATTCTGTACCTGTCTGTTTCGTGCTTTTGCTACATGATTTGGGTTTTGTAGTGAGATCAGGGATGATCAGGGGACGGCAATCTTGTTGACTGTGATTCCATTGTTGTCGGAGTGGTAAAGACCGTCAGTTCCGAGGATCCACCATGAATTGCCAGAAGATAATGTCGTCAAATCAGCTGCTGTGATGGCGATCGTTCCAGTGACAAGTTTCTTTTTACTGATGGCCCAAGTCCAGACATCACCTCCCAGGTCACAGCGCGAAAGGTGTCCGGGTTCCTTGGGATTGAGTGCAGCAACAAGTTTACGTGTGCACAGCTGCGAACCTGCGATGCTGCCTCCCAGGGCTGTGTAGGGCCTGAGCGAGTCGACTTCGAGTGAGGTTGAATACAGAAAACTTTCCCTGCCTTGTGAGAGACTGTAAAGCAGCCCATGGGAAGTTCCGTAAAGCCATACATGTGGATTGCAACGCAGTGACATGGCGTTGAAGTAGCCAAGGTCAGAACGTGACGCTGTTGGTCGGAATGTTTTGCCATTATCGTGGGACACATGTACCACCGATTGTTGCTCCGGCGTTGACATGCTTGGGTTGCCGCGTCCCAGCAGAGGCATGAATCGATCCGGGCATGTGACTGCTTCAATCACGGTTTGTCCAAATTGATTCTGGAAATAGGGGTTCGCGTGAAGAGCCGTTACCCGTTGCCCTTGTAACCCCAGGTTGACCCAGTTTTTTCCAGCATCGTCACTGCGGAACAGGCCGCGTGTTTCGCAGCCTGCAAAAATGGTTTCCGGATTCATGGGTAGGAAAGCGAGTACTTCACCGCAAATCGCTGAGGGTCCAATCCCGTCAAAATCACAGTTCAATGATAATTTTTGCCAGCTTTTTCCCCCATCGATGGTGCGAAACAGGCCGCCACGATTACCGCCGTCTGGGTCCGTTTTTCCTGAGGCTCGAAGCATGATGTCAGGATTCGTTGGATGAATGGCGACACTGCGAACAGCGTTTGCCGCACCTTGCAGTGTGCCGTTGGCAGGTGTCCATGTTTTGCCACCATCCTGTGACCGCAAAAGTCCCCGCTTGAGTGTCCGCAAAACGACGACTGCCGGATTGGATGGGGCAACGATGACACCGGTGATCTGGGCAGTGCTGGTGCCGGTTGCCGCGACGACCTTGGGGACAAGTTCAGGTGGCGTGCCCAGCTTGAGCGAAATATTCGAGACGGAAGCTCGGAAGTACATTTGAGCATCCTGTGGCAGAGCACGAAATACAATTCCAGCACCAACCGTAGAGGGTAAAGGTTTGAAGTGACGTGCGCCAAAGGTCCAGTCCTGTCCATCTGGCGAGGTCCACGCGGTCCATACATTTTCCTTTCGAGTGATTCGTAACCAGGGGTGACCATCAGGCAAGCGTTGGTAACTTTGCCGCGTTCCCGCGCCGTCACCATGTTCGGGTGTGGTGCGGAGACCGTTACGGGCCACCTGCATCAGACCAAATTCGCGACCCCAGCCATAATTGTTTTTCTCTGGATGTTCGCGTACCGTCAGCCCAGCCCACGAACTGCCGTTGACCGGTTCGCCTTGCAAACCCGCCACATGGTCAATTTTGCAGCTTAAGGTGAAGTCACCGCTGATCGAACGGCTTAGCACGTGCTCACCCTCACCGACAAAGGAAAATTCGTCCGACGACTCCTGAAGCAGATTGAAGGTTGAATCCGATTCTCCCGCGTTGCTTAGATCCCAATCCGTCGGTGGTTTCATGGCTACCGAGATCGGAATGGACTCGCTATCAATGGTGTGGTTCCCGTCGAAAAAAACACGGGCCCAGACACGGTGCTTTCCACCTGGCAAAACGCCTTGATAGGACAGCTGTGAGCCCTCGCTGGAACTGATTTGCATCTTGTCAAAGTAGAACAGGATGCGCTCCATCTGGTGACCATTTGCGATCACGTTTACGTCTGCCTTGACGCCGCCTTGGGAGTCCGTGTCAACCACAATCTCGACGTTGGGAATTTGGTCCTTTGCTGTGTGCAGTAATGCTGATGAAGGTATTTCCTGACGTGGCAGTCCCGGACCTTCCCATTCGAGTTGAAAAAAAGGTTTGTTTCGATCAACAAAGTAATCAATCGACAGCGGGTGGTCTCCTTGTGCCAGATGCACTCCTGTCACCTTGTCCTCGGGGCCATGCAGGCCATCCCATAAGATCGCATCCTTCGCATCAATCTGGATTTGGTAGCCATCGGTTCCTTTCATGCAAAGAAGGTAAAATCCAGTTTTGGGTACCCGTAATAAGCCGCGAAACCGAAAGGCATAACCTTCACGTCGTTCACCACGTAGTTCAATGTCAAAGCCCTTGCATATACCCTGTTGAACGAGGCGACCACTTTCAATTTCATCGAGCGATAGCCAGTAGTGTCGTTCATTCCGGCTATGCTCAGCTGCCTCGCAGGCTGGATAGATGATGTTTTCGTGGCGGTCATTTTCTTTGTGCCACAATTCGTAGGTGAGCCCCGGAGCGGTCGGCGAGTCAATGGCTTTGGAAGGTGGAGCGGATGGGTGGGCGTTCAAGATGATTGGTTCGATGGTCTGATCAAAAATGTCAGTCATGGAAAACCGGATGGTGGGGCTGTCGACGTTAGCATCGATGATGGCGTGACGTGTCACTGGCATGCGTTCCTGATGCACGGTGACGGGATTACCCCGGCATTGCGGGTTGTCGAATACTTCGATCTGGAATTCATATTGGGGGGCCGCCGTATCGGGGATGGTCCACGAAACCATCACCTGCCTGCCATTGGTTTGAACGTCAATATTTTTGATCTCGGGTGAGTCAAGAGCAGGCAGGTCTGGCTGCTTGATCGTGAACGAGTACTTATTGCCTTCAGCAAGCGGCTTTCCTTTTAGCAATTGCGGCACCATGGCAGGATTACTGCTGAGTTCCATCGCCAGTGTTTGTCCGTTGTCCAATTTGTTGACGACCCAATGGTTCTTGAGTGTCAGGCCTTTTTGAACATCAATGGTCACGGTGTCCGATTTGCACCATTGGTTGTCTTTTCGGTAGTAACCGAGCCTGCGGTGGATGGATCGTGCTGAACGGCATTCGTTTCCAAAATCTTCCAGGAACCCCGCGTTTCCTGTAAAGGCTTCTGCCTCGACGGGAAGTCGCATGATCCCGTACAGGTACCATCGACCTTCTTGGACATCCTTGACCCAGCGTCCCATGTAGGAAATTTTTTTTTCGTTGTCACCAATCGGACGCCAAACCCGCATCATCATCGTGTACCAGCGATTCCGTTTGATGACCGGCCAGGTTCCAAACAGGGCGCCACTTGCGCCTTCGCCGATGTACTGATAGGCGTAGGTGTGCTGCGAAGCGGCTTCGACCCGAACGGGTTCGCCATCAGCATTGCTGCCCCAGAAAGACCAGACGGAACCGGGGCGAAATGAATCCTGGACGTCAGTCGCAAGATTTGGCCGATGATCGTTGCCGATCGTAGCGACAGACCCCGCGAAGCCACCATAGGCAGAGATTCCGGGAGGCAGGCTGGCAATGTTCCAATTGGCCGAGTACGTCGATTCGGCCCACCACGGCCATCGCAGATCCATCATCATGATGTCGGCACCCGATTCGACATTTTCGCCGTACCAGGTGGCTTTGCTTGAAACGGCGGGCAGGGCCAGAGCCAACAGGATGGCTGTGATCAGTCTGGTTGGAAGTCCCGCCATGGTTGTCACCTCGTGCTGGGGAAACTGTTTACTGAGGGCGGTGTTTGCTGAGGGGACTCAGGATAACAAGCTCAACAGTGGCCATGTTCTGGCAGCAGGGTGAAATCGGGTTTGGCTCTCTGGGCTAAAATAACGGTTCGCTCATTTCGTCGTTCATTGTCTGCCAATGCTCGATCAGCTGTTCCAGCACATCTGGGTGGTCGTTTGCCAGATTGTCTGTTTCGGATGCATCTTTCGAAAGGTCGTAAAGTTCCCAAGCCGCGTTTCCTGCACGCGCACGGCCACCCATGCGAACAAGTTTCCAGTCGCCGTGCCGGATCGCAGTCTTGCCACCTTGACGCCAGAACAACGTTTCGTGTGGTCGACTGTCATCTTCACCGGTCAGGTAGGGAATCAGGTTGACGCCCTCCACTTGCTGTGGCGTCGTGGCGGATGCGATGGCAGTTGCGGTTGCAAAGATATCCATTGAGCTGACGGGCTTTTCATAGACCTTGCCTGCAGGCAATTTATCTTTCCATTGAACCATGAAGGGAACCCGAATCGCTCCTTCATACATTTGCCCCTTTGAGCCGCGGAGGGGGAGGTTTGAAGATGTCAGTTCCCGTGTGGGGCCACCGTTATCACTCAGGAAAAATATCAGCGTATTGTCCTCGAGTCCTGACTCTCGGAGTTTTGCAAGAACCGCACCCACGCTGTCATCCATGTTGGCCAGCATGGCGGCGAAGATTCGGCGATGGAGATCATCAATGTGGGCAAACTTCTTCATGTAGGCGTCTGCACCCTGAAGCGGGCTATGAACTGCATTGTAGGCCAGATAAAGCAGAAAAGGCTTGTCGTCATGACGGTCAATGAAATCGACTGCTTCGCGAGTCAACGCGTCGGTCAGGTATTCGTGTTCGACGACAGGCTGACCACCACGAACAATCGGGTTGTTGGCATCATAATCGGGTTCGTTGCTACCCATGTGGGTGCTGTAGATCAATCCCTTGTCGCCGACCCAGCGACCTTTGCTGCCACCTGGCAGTGTCTTGCGACGCAGCATCGTGGTCACGCCTTTGTAGGGCGGTGGAACAAAGTAGTGTCCCTCGTGGGTGAATCCAAAGAATTCGTCAAAGCCGTGACGAAACGGGTGATACTTGGCTTGCCCGCCTTGATGCCACTTGCCAATCAATCCGGTGGTGTATCCGGCATCGTGCAATGACTCAGCAATCGTGACTTCCTCGGGCGGTAATCCAAAACCTGGTTCTTCGTTCCTCGCACCGGTAGGGTTGAACTCGTATCCAAAACGTGTCGGGATCCGGCCAGTCAACATGCCAGCACGTGATGGACTGCAATTGGGACCCGTTACATAGCCCGATGTAAAGCGAATTCCATTGGCTGCAATGGAATCAATATGAGGTGTGGGGATTTCAGGGTTGCCCTGACAGCCCAGTTCTCCGTAGCCAAGGTCATCTGCAAACAGAATCACAATGTTGG
Organism: Rhodopirellula sp.; assembly: GCA_003513555.1. Taxonomy (GTDB): domain Bacteria; phylum Planctomycetota; class Planctomycetia; order Pirellulales; family Pirellulaceae; genus Rubripirellula. Next base: position 9,341 of record DOPG01000009.1, read on the forward strand.
GTGCTTGCGAGCTGGCAATATTTCCCAGTGACAGGTAGCACAACAATAAGGTGCAGCCGAATGTCCATCGAATCAGCGAAGGCTGAATCAGGACCAGCGATTTCAGACGTGGTTGCATTATCATGTGATTGGATTTGATGGGTTACAGTAGTTTGACTCGGGCAGTAGAACGTGTGCGGTATTCCGTGGAACACCTTTCGGCTTTTTGTGTCGCCGGACAAAACCTGTCAGGGAACACAAAATGTCGAGTCCGTTTTTAAGTCGACCGCCAAGTTTATCATTTCTTGAATAGCGGGTGATCAGGATTGCCTGCTGAGATCAGATAGGCAAGCAAGTCAAGAACGTCCTTGTCGGTCATGGTGTTGAGCAGACCTTTGGGCATCATTGATACCTGTGATGGGCGAATCGCCTCGATGGTGTCTACCTTGACTTTGGTGATGGTGCTCGGTTTCATCATGTCCGTATTCACCCAGTATTCACCCTCTTTCAGATTCATCACGCGACCGACAAGCAGGGTACCATCATCCAGCAGAAATTGGCTGGCGCCGTATTGGTCACTGATCGCTTTGCTGGGTTCAACGATGGTTTCCAGCAGGTCTTTGGCACTGAATTTTCCACCAGCCGACGTCAGGTCGGGGCCGACCGCTCCGCCTTCGCCTTGAAAGCGATGGCAAGCGTAGCAGCTTCCCGCTCCGAACATTTTTCGACCATTCTTGAAATCACGCCCTGCAGGCACACCTTTGCCAAGGGTGGCATGGAAATCATCCATGGCCCATTCTTTTACAAAGCTACGTGGTTCGATGGTGAATTGCAGTGGGTTACGCTTTGGCGGGGTATCCACGATTGCTTTCAAGGACGGCGTCATCTCCGATTTCGGAATCGAGGCCATTGCCTGTTTTTTGCAGTCTGCAAGATAGTTCGCAAGTCTGGCGCCGCCATGGTATCCACCCGCCAGTACAAACCACTGGAAGTAGTTTTTCCGCAGTTCAGGTGTCCATCCATTCTTGAGGTGTCTTAGGTGCATGGCATAGGTGATCTGTTCTTCCTGGCCAGATGCATCGTTGAGTAATGCCATGCCTTTCGAGACGGCCGAGGGAGCCTGCAGGAATTGCATGATCGCCGACAGATCACGGTTTTCTTGAGGAGTGACTGCTGGATAGATTCCATCAAGCCATGCGATCAGGGGGGCGCGGAGATCATCCGCTGGTTGTCCACCTCGAGTCAGGCTGAGAGTCAATGCTCGCAGAACATCAAGTCGCAACTGGGGTTGGTCAAGCGAGGCGTAGTCAAGTTGAATCAGCTGCTCCTGAATTGTTCGTGCTGCCTTCTTGGCTTGTTGTTTATCCTCTTCGGCAGAAGCCACGCGTGCCAAGGCGATCATAGCGGCGGTCTTGATCCACAGGTTTTCTTCCGAAGCGATACGATCGGGCCATGTCTCTGCGGGCTGCTTTTCCAAGGCCACGCGTGCTGCGTGCCGCAGTCCACGATCGGGTGACCCCAGATTTTGCCAAATCTGATTCAGTTCTTCTGCAGACGCTTCAGCCGCATCTCTCTGCAAAAATGCTTCCAGGGCATGCCGCTTGTCTCGCTGTGATTGAGCAGTGCCGTCGGATTGAACTGGAGCTGTGGATTCGGTCCCGTTGTAGGTGACACGAAACAGTGCTGATTGAACACGACGGCCACCGGTTGCAAAGTACATCGCGCCATCGCGTGGATTGATTCGGATGTCTGTCAATGGCAGCGGTTGGGCGCTGGCGAATTCCTCGAACGTGCCAGTGTAGGTTGAGCCCTGAGGTTCCAGATGAATCGCATAAAGTTTTCCGTACGACCAGTCGCAGGCAAACAGGGCATTTTGGTACTTGGCTGGGAATTTGGCTCCGTAACCAAAGACGACCCCGGTGGGAGAGCCGAGCCCGACGTCAACAGTTGCACCAAACGTATCGCTGCAGGTGTCCATGAATTTTCCCGATCCC
>DOPG01000009.1:11529-16513 GCA_003513555.1 Rhodopirellula sp.
CCCCGTCCGCCAGCCGTAGTCGGCACCGTCGATCACGTGGTTGATTCGAGTGGGGCGGTACCATGGAGTATTGAGATCCCATTCCATGTCGGCATCGTAGGTGAATAGTTCCCCATCCTGATTCAGTGCAGCGTCAAACTGGTTGCGAAATCCAGTCGCGATGATTTCATAGTTCTTGCCGTCCGGGTCCATCCGGCCAATGTGACCCCGTGGCGCCGTGATCCCTTTCATGAAGTGTTGAATCGATGGGTAAAGTTGATCTTCCTGCCATAGTTCGGGGACACGAGAGTGATCGTAATCGGGAAGAGGCGTGGAGTTTCCCGCGACAAGGTAAAGATGTTTTTTATCCGGTGTCAGAAGTAGCGAGTGTGGGCCATGTTCGCCACGTGCACTCAGCGCAAGGATGTGTTCCATTTTGTCGAACTGGTCGTCGCCGTCCGTGTCGGTCAGCCGGAAGACGCCTTGGTTATCGTTGACTCCCGTTCGTTCATTGACAACCACGTACAGACTGTCGAAGGCATACAGCAAGCCATGGGCACCCCCTATCTGCAACAGTGACTTGTCGTTGGGTTTGGATTCGCCATCACCTCGAGCCGAGGGAGCATAAGTGAGTGGCTCAATGTCTTTGATATCCAGCTTCTCGCCGGGCTTGGGAACCGCAAAACGATAGAGCCCGCCGTACTGGTCGCCAACAATCATTCTGCCCTTGTCATCGAAGCACATGGCAACCCACGATCCCTGTTGGTTCTTGGGAACCTCGTAGAGTTTCTCAACGCTGAAACCCTTGGGCAACTTGATCGCACCCTCTGCTTTGGAGAGTCCTGATTTTTCAGACGCAGGTTTTTCTGGGGCTGCTGTTGTACTTTCCTTCTTGATTGCAGCATTGATCGCCGCTTTCGCCGCTTTGCCTTTCAGTGGTGTGAGTTGCATGTCCTTGAATTCCACGGTCATGGGCGCGCCTGCGTGAAGTTGCAGGGCAAGGATGCCTTCGCGTTTGGCATCAGGATGATTGTCGGTCAGGTCCATCGTCGTAACACCGTTGACCTGATGAATCTGCCGATTCCCGACTGCAATGATGGTCAATTCATTCCACTCGTTATCAGTCAACTTCTGTTCCTTGTCGCCAACTTCACCCATCACCTTTGGCTTGCCGTCGGCTCCGACGACAACCCGTTGAAATCGTTTGGCCACGATGCCACGCCACTTCTCGGCATACAGCATGCCAAAGAACTCCGGCTTAGGGTGCAGATCGGCCTGGTAACCTTTGACGACAAAATCGCTGGGGTCTCCCACGTATTCGCTGCGGTACTGGACCCCTGAATTGTTGCCAGAAAAACGCACTTTCGTCTTGAAGATAAAGTTTCGTACATTGCCGCCCTGCCAGATCAGGAATGTGTTGCCCTTGGTCGGCTTGTCTTTTGTGGTCTGCCCAAAAATGGCACCGTCTTTGACGGACCAAAGGTCTGTGTTGCCTGACCAGCCAGACAGGTCCTTGCCGTTGAAAAGCGATTGAGTTTTCTTGGCATTGGCAGGCATCATGAAAGCGAGTGTCAAGAGTGCCGGTACAAATAGATTGATCGATCTGGTCATGGATGGTAGTGGAGTCAAGGGAAGAGGTCTGGTGGTAAGGTCGATATTAGAGTGGGAAGGAAACTGGTCAAGCAGCGGTTCATCGGTTGGCCAGGGAGTTGACCGGTGAACCGCCTTTGTTAGCGCTGTAGCGTCAATGGCGTGGTGGGTTTGTCTTTTGGTTTCTTTTTGTGTGGGCTGGGAGCGAATGGGATTGCGGTTTTTCCCATTTCAGACTCCCACTCTTGCAGCATGGAACTCATCGCGTGAAGCTGGTCAGGATCTGACGTTGCCAGATCTATTTCTTCGCCAATGTCGTCATCAAGATTGTAAAGAGCTTCCTTGTATTTTGTGTTGTCGCGGGTGTTGTGTGTGCGAAGGTATTTCCATTTTCCCATCCGGATGGCCGCCTGACGAATGGCATTTTGATTCTCGCGCAGGGAGACAGTGCGCCGTCGAAAGTAGAGAGGTCGCTTAGAGTCCAACTCTGCTTTGCCGGTTAACGCTGGACGCAAGTCCACGCCGTCAAACGGATTTTCAGGCCCCGGAGTGGCACGTGCTGCAGCAGCAACGGTTGCAGTCAGATCCATTGCGGTGATTGGAGTTTCGAATGTCTGACCGGCTGGCAAGACGGCTGGCCAACGCAGGATCAGCGGCACACGGATGCCACCTTCCAGCAGCATCTGTTTCGCCCCTGCCAGTGGCAGGTTCCTGGCCGTGCCCGGAGCGCCGCCGTTGTCACTGGTCAGGATCACAAGTGTGTTTTCTGAATGTCCCTGCTTGTCGATGCTTTCAAGCACACGGCCAATTTCCAGATCCAGACGTTCAATCATCTTGATCAATGTTTTGCGTTCTTTTTTTCCTGGTGGATCCATCGGCAGATCAGGATCCTGATAGGGGCTGTGCGGAGCCTGAAACGGCAGGAAGACGAAGAATGGTTTCTCACTTTCCTGTTGGATGTAATTGATGGCTTCATCCGCGAAAATTGTGTCTGACCAGATGCCTTTGCGATCGAACGGTTCGCCGTCTCTGTACAGATCGTGTTCGCCGGTCCGTTCCAGCTTGTGGGTATAGTAATCGTGGTTCAGATGCAGACCGACCCAGCTGTCGAAACCAAAGTCGTTGGCACGGCGACGGTTCAGGTTTGAAACATTCCATTTGCCAAAGCAGGCGGTTCGATATCCGGCATCCTGCATCATTTTCCCAATCGTCGGGTGTTTTATCGGATCGAGTTCGGGTGCTCCGCCTCCGTAATAGTCCTCGTAGGTTGGACCGAATCGGGCAGGATAGCGTCCCGTGAGCAAAGCGGCGCGAGAGGGTGAGCAGACAGGGAAGGCGGCATAGCCATCCGTGCAACGCACGCCCTCCTGAGCCAACTGGTCCATCACCGGTGTCTTGATGTCGCGACAGCCGTAGCATCCGACGTCGCCATAACCCAGGTCATCAGCCAGGATCAGGACGATATTGGGCTTGGGATGTTTCCGCGAAACTCCGAAATCCCAGCTTGCTTCTGTCTCTGCATTAGCTTCCTTCGAATTGATTTCAATCCATTCGATTTCCACGGGTTTGTCCTGGCTGGGAAGGAAGAATCGAATGTGTACCACGGGCTCCTGTGTGGGTAATTGCACACTTAAATCTCTCCATTCACCACCTTTGACTTTGAGCGAAGTGATCTGGCCATCAGCTGGGAACGTAGCCTGATTCTCGGTTCGCCACTGTACTTTGGCGGTCCCGTCTGTTTGAGTTCGTATGCGAATCTGAAATTTTGCAGATCCCCGGGTTCGTATCTTGGCGTTCGTGATGAACGGTTTTTTTCCGGTGGGTGAGATATTGAGCGCACCGTTGATGATTGTTATCTCAGCGTTTCGGCCGGACCATCCCATTATCGTCTTGGGTGCGCTGTTCCGAGCGGGCTTCGGTTTGACTGCCGGCTTGGTCTGACTAGCACGCTGAAATGAGGGGGGCATCTTCAGCCCTCCAGTTTGAACTCCAATCAGGGACGCATCGTACTTGGCCGGGTCGAAGTTTGGATTCGGCTTGGGAACAACCACCTTGGCTTTGGTAATATAATTTTCAATCAGCTGGTCAAGCTCTTTTACTTTTTCAGGCAGAGTATCAGCCAGGTTGTGATTCTCTCCTATGTCTTCATGCAAATTGTAGAGATGGTATTGATGTTGTCCCTTATCACCGTAGTGGAACGTTCGTATCAGTTTCCATTCGTGGTGATGTACTGACATTGATGGGGGCAGCCAATGGGGTGTGTTGCCGTGACCGGGGACATGTGTGAACATGGGGCCGCGATACATCTTTTCACCCCGCAGTGCCTGGGTGAAATTGACACCATCGATGACATGATCAGCGGGGAGCTTGACGTTCAGCATGTCAAGAATAGTCGGATACAGGTCGGTCGCCTGAATGCGAATGTCAGATCGTGATCCGGGCTTGACAACACCCGGCCAGACGACGACTGCCGGGACGCGAACGCCACCTTCGTGGATGCCGCCTTTACCACCTCGCAGCGGATGATTGCTGGTGATGGGCGTGATGTATTTGCTACCTGCGACATCCGTTTCTTCAAGGCCGCAATGAAGGTTCCCGCCATTGTCCGAATAGAAAATGATGACGGTGTCATCGGTCAGGCCCTCGGCGTCAAGAGCATCCAGCAGGCTGCCCACTGCGTCGTCAAGCGAATGCACCATCGCGGCGTAGGTGGGAGATTGTTGCGGCTGCCCTGTGCCCGGCGTGTGGGTTTGCAAACGTCGTTCACGCACCTTGGGATCAGAGAGTCCGGCAACCGTCTTGCCGAGCTTGTTTCGGTACTTTTCGATTAGCTCCGGCTTTGCACCAAAGGGAGCATGGACAGAAAATTGCCAGTAGTTCATGAAGAACGGCTTTTTCGGGTCACGATGTTTCAGCCAGGCAACTGCCTCTGCTGCCATTCGATCTTCGATGTGGTCTCCGGGTTTGCCCTCGTCGAAGTTGGGGTTTTCGTATCCCCATGGGGCGAGGTAACTTGATTTTGGTCCGGGCCCCCACCAATGCGGAACATCAACTTCAAAACCACGTTCCAATGGCGAGTGCGGTTCACGTCCCAGATGCCATTTTCCAAAGTGTGCGGTGGAGTAACCCGCATCACTCAGCAACTGGCTTAGCATTGGAGTGGCTGGGGCCAAACGTGTCGATGATTTAACGTTGGTGCTTTTCTGGTGTGGCGGTCCACTTTCACCAGCAACGGCTTCAAAACGTTCTGTTTCCAGATGCGCTGCCGGCGCGGTCATTCCGTGTCGGGCAGGATTTTGACCTGTCATGATGCTTGCCCGAGTGGGTGAGCAGATTGGGCTGGCATATGCATTGGAAAATGTCATCCCTCGAGCCGCGAGTCGCTGAATGTTTGGCGTCTCGTAGAGCGACGTTT
>DOPG01000206.1:0-17987 GCA_003513555.1 Rhodopirellula sp.
GTTTCGCACCCATCCAGAGACTTGCACAGGTGAGACTTGCGCAGGTGAACTCGTTGCGGGAGTAAGTGAAGGAATTTTTGGACGCGTGATTTTTTGAAAGGCCCAATGCTCGCTGACCGGTATCGGAGCAGGCAGAAGGTGAGAGTCCCAGTCGAGACCTTCGTCGATCCAAGCCGCCAGTTGCTGAAGTTCACTTTTGGAAAGTGACTCCCCCTCGGGCGGCATCTGTTGGGAAGTCACTAGCTGAAACAGTCGGCTCTCGGCATGCCTTAACGGTGAAATGTGTTGAAGCACTTCGTCAATGCTGTCGAGACGTATTCCGTCTTGAGCATTTTCTCCCGCGTGGCAGCTGAAGCAATGTTTGGTAAGGATCGGATGAATGTGTTTGCGAAAACTGATCGTTTTCTTTATGGGGGGCCTGGGCATATCAGGTGCGTAGTTGGGATTAGCTACTTCGGCAGGCAGGTTCATGATTTCCCGCCACGATTTTGCTGTTTGTATATCCCATACTTCGATTTGATCCTCAATTTCAGTTTTAGCGCCAGTCGAAAAGCCAATCCACTTGATGGTTGAGATGGATACTTTGCTTTGCACTGAGACGTCAGGTTTCCGTTCTTCTGTGCCTGATGGATCAATCCATAGACTGAGCTGATCGAAAGACTGCTCTTTTTCAGGAGAGGATTTCCAGATGCGTCCTACAACCGTATAGATTCGGTCTCCCCTGACTGGTTCTGCAAATTTTTGGTTCGCAGAGGTGTATCGGATCATGAAGCGATTTTGATCATCTTGAACATGAATGCCGATATTGGGGATGTTTGCAGCATGTGGACTCCCATCGTTGCCCTCGTGCTCATCAAGCCACAGAACGAAGAATTCACCATTTGCCTCGGGTGGAGAATCGAGGCTATTCAAGTGGTAGCGGAGGTTGAACCGAACAAACAGCTCGCTGCCATCAAATGGTGGTTGGAGTGATTTACGCAGTGGGTTGTTACGTCCCCCTGTTCCGCTGATGGTAAAACGCTCGCTAGCCAATCCATTTCGCTTCCACTGTCCTGAAGAGAGTTGCTGCCCCATTCCATGCTCGGGCAGCATCAATGGAAATCCGCAAAGCAACCATGCGATAATCGTGAGCAGTTGATGGAGTACGCGTAAGTTCATGGAACAGGCTGTTGGTGTCGATGTTTGATCATCGCGGAGCGGTATTCAGTCTCGAGTAGGGTAAGAGAGTCCCGGTGCAGATCCGATGGTTTCGGATTTCTCGGTTCCGAATTATAGTCGAACCAAGCCAGGGGCACTAAGCGGTGTTGGGCAACCGTCAGTGCAGACTTCTTTCCAACGAGTCAGATGATTCTTGGGGAAGGTCAGCTTGTTTTACGGCGGGCGGCGTTGTTTGGGGGTGTAGCCGTTTGGATGGGGAGATACGAACGGGAGGTTTGTCACGTTTCCTTCGCGTGCTTTCTGGTGTCTTAGCAACTTTCGAATTTGCCTTTTGGTCAAGCCATTTTGTTATAGTGAAATGCAGGCCGTTCTCTATTGTTGTCAGCTGTTGTTTATGCGGAGTGTTTTATGTTGCTGAAGTCATTCAGTTTCTTTGTGTTTACGATTTGTTTGGCAAACTGTGGTCAACTCAATGCCAGTGAATGGGCGAATGTGTTGTTCATTGCCGTCGATGATCTGAATGACTGGGTGGGGTGTCTTGGAGGGCATCCGCAGGCCGAGACCCCGCATATCGATGAGCTTGCTCGCCGAGGCATGTTGTTTGCAAATGCTCATTGTGCAGCACCTGCCTGTACGCCCTCTCGGGCTTCTTTGTTTACAGGACAAATGCCGCAGAACACAGGTGTCTGGTCGAATGCTGGGCCGAAACTGACTCGTCTACGACGCAAGCCATTTTTGCTGCCTGATTCCTTTCGTCGCTCCGGATACAGGACGCTGGGTACTGGCAAGTTGGGCCCAAATAAAAGTTGTTTTCAAGAGTTCTTCGATGTGCACCAACGCTGGAGTCCCTTGTCATCTGAGGCCGTTGAATACACTCCCGCCGAATTACCCAGCAAGGGCAGCGATAACCCACGGCACGTGGTTACATTGCGAGAACAACAATATGTCCTGCCGCTAAATCGAATGCCTTCTGACAGAACGCCTGATGATCCCAAAGGAGAATCTTTTGATTGGGGGCCTTTTGATGTGCCAGACGGGGACTTTGGCGATACCCAAATTACTGATTGGGCAATCAAGCGATTGCAGGTGGTATCCACCGAACCACTTTTCCTCGCAGTGGGTTATTACCGACCACATCAGCCTTTGTGGGCCCCCAAACGCTTCTTTGAACGGTTCGATAACAATCCTGCAATCTTGCCCACTGTGTTGCAAGAGGATTTGGATGATCTTGGATCTGCTGGACGACGATGGGCGATCGAACCCGTCACATCTGGTAGTCATGATACTGTGCTTCGCTTTCAGCAATGGCGTGGTGCGGTTGAGAGCTATCTGGCCTGTGTCAGCTATGTTGACCACGAGATTGGTCGTTTACTGAATGCGATTGATGAATCTTCGATGGCAGACAATACGTGGATTGTTCTCTGGTCTGATCACGGTTGGCATCTTGGAGAAAAACAACACTGGGGAAAATGGACGGGGTGGGAACGGTCGACTCGTGTACCGTTGATCATGGTGCCTCCTCGGGATGTGCAAGCAAATCTTGCGCCTTCAGGATCGCGTTGTGATCAACCGGTCAATCTCATTGACTTGTATCCCACTTTGATTGAGCTGTGTGGTTTGAAAGCCCCCCCGCATGATCTCGATGGCGCCTCTCTTGTTCCGTTGCTGCGGAAACCAGACCAGGTTACCAAACGATGTTCCGTGACCATGTTTGGGCCAGGCAATGGTTCGTTGAGGACAGATCGTTGGCGATTCATTTGTTACTCGGACGGTTCGGAAGAGTTGTACGATCTTTCTGCTGATCCTCGTGAGTGGGTAAATTTAGTGGGGAAATCCGAATACAGGAAAGTGCTGGCAAAGTTGCGTGCACAAATGGCACCTTACCTAGTTGATAATGACCAATAAACAATGAAGAAACTGAGGTTTTTTGTGATCAAGTCGGCGTCGGTTCTGTTTGTGTAGATTTGGCTTCGCTTGTGGTGTAATATTTGAAAGCGTGGTTTGCAGGATTTCGCCAAGTGAATTCTTCGCGAGTCGCGGCACGCGTCTCACTAGGCAGTTTCGATTTAGCATTTTGATGCATCGGAACTCGGGAAACAGTGGGCGAGACGTTGTAGGTGTCGGAATTAAGGGCAGCACTCGCGTGGATGATCGGTGGGCAAAGTAGGTGATGAAATCAACTAACGAGCTAGGTAGCAGCGCTAGGCAGGGGCTGTCAGCTATCAATCGCGGTTCGCAATGGTCCACGCATTCCAGCATGGTTCTTGAGTTGCAGGCGCCATCAGCGACTCGGTGGAAAACTTTCGTGCTCGTTTATTCGCCCCTATTGCGATTTTGGATTTCTCGTAAGCAAGTACCGGTATCTGCCAGGGAAGACATTCTGCAGGAGTGCTTGAAGTCTATCTTTCTGGGAATTGGCGAGTTTCGACGACATAAGTTTGAAACCGGTAGCTTTCGTGGCTGGTTGCGGACAATCGTAAATCGGCGTGTCGCTGATTATTTCCGAACATCTGCTGACGATAAGACCGTCCCACCTGAGCTTTTGCCAGGAATTGAGGCACGTGAGGAGCGGGACCCGGCAGAGCTCGTCGCGGAGGAGCTCGCTTTGAAGGAGCTTGAAGCAAGAGCTCTGCATTTGATCCGTGAATCGACCGCCGAACGTACGTGGCAAATGTTTTGGCTCAGTACTGTTGAACAAGTGCCGACTTCCGAAATAGCCAAAAATTTTGATGTGAGCTCTGCTGCGGTCAGGGTTGCAAAAGCCCGTGTTATAGCGCGTCTTCGCAAAATGTTCGTTGACTCAGCCAGTCAGTCCGAATCGTAGTCAGTGGATGCCAATTGGAAGTTCTGATACGTCGGATGGATGGTGTTACGTCTCTGCGATAAGTGAAAAGCAGAGATAATACACTTTTTAGACACAATTTCGGCCATTTGGAAAAATGGGAAATCTGACGTGCCCCAATCAAACAGAGTTGACGCGGATGGCAACAGGGGTGTTGCATCGGCGCTCGGAAGAGGTCCGCAGGCATGTTGAAGCTTGTGATAAGTGCGGTCGTCTGCTAGCAGAGATCATTCAGCAGAATGAGTCGCTGGAATGTCGCCTCGCGCAACTGAAGGTTGAAGATGTGGATGCGGCGGGAGTGAGGCTCCAAGACGAAATGCGTCTGGACGAAACGAATTCGGATTCCTGGCTGACACCAGATTCCTACGAGTTAGCCAAGCAGACTGCCTTATTCTCTACTCCGTGTACGGTTGGGCAATACGAACTCCAAGGCTTGATTGCCCCGGGCGGAATGGGGGAAGTTTACAAAGCGACCCACACGCGATTGAAACGCGAAGTTGCTATTAAGGTAATTCGCCGAAATCAGCAGGATAGTCCTGTATTCTACGAAAATTTTCTGAAGGAGATTGAGACCGTAGGACAGCTAGAGCATCCTAATCTGGTGCGAGCGTATGATGCCCTTGAGTATGAGGGGTATCTATTTCTGGTCATGGAACTATTGTCTGGAGACTCCTTACATGCGTTTGTCAATCAAGGCAGAGTGTTGCCGCTCGATGAGCTCCTTGAAGTGATGATTGGGATCTGCCAAGCAGTGTTGCAGTTGCACACCAATGGTTATTTGCATCTCGATATTAAGCCGGCAAATATCATGTTACTGGATGATGGCACGACCAGGTTGATCGATTATGGACTTGCTGTCAGGCGGGAGACCATAAGAAGTGGTGGAGCGTTGTATGGAACGGTGGGATACATGCCGCCTGAACAGCAGAATGCTGGCATCGTAGATGAACGAACAGATATTTTTGCTGCGGGAAAGGTTTTGCAGTACCTGCTGATTAAGGCTGCAGACGATCGTCCGATGCAACGTGATGATGTTGTTTTACGTGAACTGCAGACGCTTGCTGCAAAAATGGTCGATGAGGATCCTGCGAATCGTCCTAAGCATGCGACTGATGTGTTGGTGAGCCTCATTGCCCTGAAAAATGAATTGCGGGTTGAATCCGGGAGGATGTTGCCGACGGAGTCTGCGTCGCCGTCTGATGAAGAAAAACACTTGAGCAGAAGGGGCAACCTCCCTGCGCGCTATCCACCCGTGATTTTGTTGACTGCGTTTGTGGCTTTCCTTTTGTGGTGGGGACCAAAGTTGGAAAACGCTCGGGGACCTGTACGTTCCGACGGAGATTTAACGAACAGTATCGGAATGCAACTGAACGTAGTACCCGAAGGAACATTTTCTAATGAAACTGTGTATTCGGTGAAAGGTGATTTGCTACAGGTCGACAATTCACAAAGTGTTTCATTCAACCCGTTTTATATCGGTGTTTATGAGGTCACGCAGAAGGAATATCGACTCGTCATGGGAGAGAACCCTAGCGAGTTCAAAGGAGATGACTTTCCTGTAGAGTCGCTTACTTTTGAGCAAGCTTTGGAATTTTGTCGCCGCCTCTCCGAACTCCCTGACGAAAAACAGGCTGGCCGCGTTTATCGCATTCCTACGAATCTTGAGTGGGAATACGCGTGCCGGGCAGGGACTGCGACCAAGTTTAGTTTCGGAGACGAGGAATGGAAAATTGATTCCCACGCCTGGTACAACGGCAACTCAGGATCACCACATGCCGTTGGGTTGAAGCGAGCCAACGCTTGGGGCATCTACGATACACACGGGAATGTTGCCGAGTACTGTACTTTCGACGAGCACTCGAGGGCACACTTATCTGATATTGCATCCTTCAACGCAAACTTCGGGTTGCGTGGTGGTTCTTGGGCAGTGGATGCAATGAAGTGTGGGGCCAGTTTCTGTGATGTGTTGGATACTGGGGCGAGTTGGTCGAACATTGGATTCAGAGTGGTCTGTGATCTGATGCCTAATGCGACCCCGTGGGGCGGAGCGAAGGGCGAACACGAAACCCAACTATATTCTGTGGAATTGGATTTGCGGAGAGAGCCAACGCCCGAGCCTATTCGCACTGTGAATGCTGCTGTTTATCGCGAAAAGGAGTATGGAATAGATTACTGGGCGCCGATTGAAATCAATCAATGGGCAGAGATCGTCTATCGGTTGGATTTGCCCGCGCCAATCGAGTCAACCGTTGATTTTGGTACTTTGGTCTGGGTTTACAATGAACACTATTTTCCAGTGTTTGATCCTTTAGCTAAAGGAAAGCTGGAACTCTCATGTGATGGTGAAAAGTGGCATGTTGTGTTTGAGAGTGATTCTAGTGTCCCGTTGGTTGACAATCGAACATCTGTGCTGCCCTTGTTGAAAGGCTCGAGTGTGGTTTACCTCCGGGCGAAATTGTTTTCTTCCGTGCACGGTAAACGGGTTCGTTTCTCGCAGTTCTTGAGGCGGGGTAATAAGTTGGATCCACATCAGTTGCAGTTCTTATTGCGGCTTAATGGTCACGACACCCCAAAGCATGGGACGACAGAGACGTTGCACAGTAATGCTGTAGGGCAACCGCGTGTATCAAAACACTCGATCAGATGAGTGGCGTGTTACGCGTCCGAGATCTTCTCAGTGCAGGGTTCGATTTGAACTTCTTCCCGTAGGGGTAGCAACGCCACCTCCAGTGATCTCGCGTCAGGCATGGGAGTCGAAAAGGTGAATTCAACCCAGAAAACAACAGTTAAAATACGGAATGATTTCTTTAGCGTGCAACTAGATGGTCAGGGGCCTCTCCTTGGAATTCATGAGCAAGCAATACTACGTCAAGCGTGCGGGAAGGATTAGTGGTCCCTTTTCGGGCTCTGAAGTCAAGTCGGGAATCAAGACAGGCAAACTCATGGAGCAGGATTTGATTTCATTGTCAAAAGACGGACCGTGGAGAACTTTGAAAGGCGTTTTTAAAAAGATTCGAGCGGCGGAAAAAAAACTGCTGCTGAATGTTTGCGAGGCTTGCGGGGAATCTAATAGCCCAAAAAGCAAGATCTGCCGCCATTGTGGTCAGCCATGCTCATCTCATGAATAGTCCCCGCAGATGGGTCAGTTTGGGAAACGGAGCAGGAGTCCTATCAGACTTTGCGGTCATTGCCAATTTTTCTGTTCCTGCAATGCATGCTTTGCCGTCGGGCCAACGATTTCGGAATCGCAATGCGGTGTTGCTTTGATCGCGCAAATCAGCAGGGATGTCGGACTGGTTTACGTTGATTAGTTGTTTTTCAATCTGCCGCAAGCTTCCCGTTGCATCAGCGTCGGACGCTGATGCGAGGAACACTGAGCAATTGTCAGCAAAGTAGTAGAAGTCAGATGGTTTGATGATGCATGTGCTCATGAACTTGCCCTTGTAACGTGTTTGAGTACCAGCCGTTTTCAATTTGTCGTGCACTATCGGCAGGGAAGCTAAATCGTTGCAGCGACTGCTCTTTTCACTGATCTCCCGCTACAATGCCGCCAGTTGGGTGTCATTTTTAAATCGCTCACTGCAACCAGAAAATACGTGCATTTTTAAGTTGCGCATGCAGGAACTCGCAGGATTTTGCGTGCGTCTCCCGATTTGCGATCAAGTGCGGAGGCAACGTGACTTTCCGAGAGAAAATTTTCTAGTAACACTGACAATCAACGCTCGATTGGGATCGTTTCCTGGCCTAGGAAAGGCATGGACGATTTGAGCACAAAATTCGCGCCGCACATGATGGTTAAGGGGTTCCCGATAGCCTGGTTACCCATCTCGGCTAGGGAAAGATGGTTTCCCGGATGTCGTGGGAACAATGGATCGTGGGAACAATGGATCATTGAACATGAGTCTTTTTGGAAAAGTTCGGCAAGCGTATCGATCGCGTGATGAAAAGGAAGAACTGGTCAACCAGGCTTCTCTGTATCATGATTCACATTTGCCAACGCTGTGGTTGCTGGGCAAAACCGGCGCTGGCAAGTCCAGCTTGGTTCAGTCGATCACCGGTAACTCGGAAGCGGAAATAGGAAAAGGATTTCGGCCTTGCACACAAACAGCGAGGCAGTTTGTGTTTCCCGAGTCCAAGCCGGTTCTTCAGTTTCTCGATACAAGAGGCTTGAGCGAATCTGGGTATGATGCAACCGAAGACATCAAGATTTGCACAAAGCAGGGACATGCTCTGATCATCGTCATGAAAATTGGGGATACCGAGCAAGGGGATGTGTTGCGGGCTGTACAGCAAATAAAATCCAGCCGACAAATTAATAATTATCTGCTCGTTCATACAGCATCGCACTCGGTACAGGATTTCAAGGAACGTGAACGCTTGGCGCGTTTCAACTGTGCTCAGGTCGAACAAACACTTGGGTCTGAGATTGCTTCCGTCACGGTGGACCTGAAGTTGCCTGATGGTGGAGTCGATGGAATGGAGCATCTGATCAATGCGCTATCCGAAATGTTGCCAATTGTGGCTGTTGTACTAAGAGAGAAGCAGTGCAGCGATGAGGAAGCGGAAAAGTTTCAAGAACTCCAGACCAAGGTGCTTTGGTATTCTGGTGTTGCAGGCGTGTCTGACATCGTGCCTGGAATTGGGTTGGTTGCTGTGCCGGGCATTCAGTGGAAACTGTTGAGTGATTTGGCGGACTCTTACGGAACGAAATGGAGCAAGAAGGTTTTGGCCGATTTGTTAGGAGCACTTGGGGCTGGGATAGGAGTCCGGTATTCAATGAAATTTGGAACTCGTCAGGTGGTTAAGTTTCTGCCGGGCTGGGGACAGACTGTCGGCGCAGCCAGCGCTGCTGTGATGAGTTTTTGCACCACTTACGCCATTGGGCGTGTGGCATGCAAATACATGTATCACAAGAATCGGGAAGAGGAGGTCTCGAATGAGGAGTTGCGCGAGCTTTTCTATTCTGCGTTTGACAGCGTGAAGAAAGTTGCGGGGCAAGAAGTCGCCGCTATGGCGCAGGCTGACCGGGGCGCTGAGAATGCTTGCGATCAGTACGGGTCAAGGGGATTTGGCACAAATACTGCGGGTGAATGAATTGAACGTGAACTTGATCCTATCGCGTCAAATCGCTCCCTTGCTCCTAGTCAGCGTGGGGTTGCCGTTGTTGGTGTTGGCCGGCGTGGGACTTTATTTTGTGTTCCAGCAGGGGTACCTGCTTTGGTTTTTGGTGGTTCTGGCAACCCTCAGTCTCGGCACGAAACTTTTGTTAATGTGGGTTCACCGCCGAGATGCCAAGTTTTCAGTGCAGGGACATACCATCGTCGAGCCCTCGAAAGATTGGTCGGTACGTGAGCACGAAATTTGGAGTCGTGGCAACACGAGGATCGACGAATGTTTGCGAGATCATGACGAATGGAGCGGTTTGCAGACGCATGCAATAAGAATTGTTCGTATGACAGCAGACGAATATGGCTGCACAGAGTGGGACTTTTCTGTACCAGCCTCTCTGCGGATGTTTGAGGAGGTTAGTCGGCGGTACCGTCGAACGCTTCAGATGCATGTTCCCTTTGTCGAGGCCGTGAAAGTTTCTCATCTTCGTTACGCGGTTCAGAATCAGGAAAATATTGGTCGCGTCGGTAAGACGTATCGCATTGCCCGAAATCTTTGGCGCGGCTTGCGTTTGTTGAATCCAGCTGCTGCGGTCGCTTCGGAGGTGCGTGATTACGTCACTGGCGAGATTTTTTCAAAAGTCAGCGCTGAAACACAGTGGCAGCTCAAGAAGGCCTTTCTGCAGGAGGTTTTATCCGTAGCGATGGACTTGTATAGCGGCAGATTCAATGTCGATGAGGTTGAGATGTTGTCATCGCAAATCACCGAGCATGATTGCGATCGAATGGCGCGGCCGTTGGATCCGGTGAGAGTCGCTGTCGTGGGACAGCAAAATAGTGGCAAGTCATCGTTGATTAATGCTCTGCGCGGAGAAGTGGAAGCCGAGGTTGATGTGCTTCCAGTGGTAGGTCAGACCAGCGTATATGCTTATTCAATGAATGGAGTGGTGCATCTGCACTTGGTTGAATTGCCAGCAGTGGTGGGTGGATTGGGCAGGACCGACGAGTTGGTTACCGAGCTGACCGAATCCGATATCGTGATCTGGGTGTTAAAGGCAGATCAACCTGCCCGTGAATTGGATGTGAATTTACATGAACGATTCAAAGAACATTACCTGGGCAAAGGAACGCTGCAGAAAAAGCAGCCTGTGCTGCTGGGCGTCCTCAACCAAATTGACCGGCTCAGTTCCGTGTCGCAATGCAATTCAACTGATGATCTGGGTGCTGATGAGGTCCAAGAACCTGGCACCATTAATGAGGCGTTGAAATACAATCAGGACCTGCTTGATTTTGAGGTTGTCATTCCGGTTGCGTTGGTACCTGGCCAAGCACCGTACAATCTTGCCGAGGTCGTGGCTCATCTGGAAGATTCCTATCAGGCTGCAGTGCAGGTCCAGTTGAATCGTCGGGGCAGAGAAGCACGTGAACGGGACTTGAATATGACGGAGCAGGGGAAGAGGTTGGCAAGGACTGCTAAGTCGTTGTTCAGAAAAGTGGTTGCGCGCAACTAGCGTCCCTGATTGCACGGTACAGCATGGCTTCGAAAACTGTTGATCAGCAGTAATGCCGCTGCGGGCAACAATAAAATCTAATCTTGTTCAATGCAGATCAGTTCCTTCATCGTGCGGTGGTAGAGACGGCCATTGCTGTAGCTTGGTGTGTTGACTGACCAGGTTTCCCCGAACTTTCCGAGGTCGTTGAACGCAACTAAAGCACTCTCATCAAAGTTTTGGGTGGTGCCGTCAATCACTTGGACGTTGCCGCTCATGAAAGTGAAGAACAGGTGTTGGTTGACCGCAATTACGTTGCCATTGAAGCACCACCACCATCCCGACCTGCCAGATCGCTTGTCTTCCCCCACATTGATTCCACGGCTGTTGATCGTCATGTCGGGGTAGAAGATTTCACCATTCTTTTCGAGTGAGTTTTCCACGAGTGGAACTGGAAATGGCAGTTCCAGATATTCGACCTTGCCTGACTCAACGTTGATTCGTGTGATGCAATGCTTTGGTCCAATGTGTGTCATTTTTCCTCGCCGTTTTCCGTTGAAGGAGAAGCACTGGAAGAAGACGTGCGGGTAGATGGCAATGTTCGCATGCCACGCTGGAAACACGTTCAAGTGTGGTTCCATGTTGTCAAGGTTGATGTGGTGTTCTGTTGTGAACTCGCCAGTTTTCTTGTTGAAAGTGGTGTGACTTACGTCTTTCGTCCAAGAAATGCGTTTTGCTTCTGATCCGTCTGTTGTGCTGAGGATCACCAGATCCGTTCTCGTTTCATCGAGCCAATAGGCGTACTTTTCATCCCAGCATTGGGTGACCTGCGCTTTTCCATCAGGCAAAGCATTCCAGCTCCAAATAGCTTTTCCGGCATCGGCCCCATCAATGCGCGTCAGTGTTAGCCCGGCGGGGGCCTCGGGTGTGTCGTGATGAGCACCGCGTCCTGCAAGAATCGCGTACCCGCCATCGGGTAAACGTCCTGCGACGGGCGTGTTGTAGTGTGTCAAGCCTTTTGTTTCAGTCCACAGCGGTTTCCCGGTCAGTGCGTCAAATCCGCGTATGTAATTCCAGGCGTCCTCGCGCCGATTGGGATCTTCAGGCGCCAGCGGCTCAACGTTCAGGATAGTGTTGCCAATTTTGATGGGTTCAAACTGCTTGTTGAATGGACGTCCGAGGGTAGGTGTCCAGCGACGTGACCACACTGGCTTGCCGTTCAAGGTCCAGCATCCCATCTGGCCACTGGCATTCCAGCACCAGACATGTTTTCCGTCGGTGATGGGGGTAGGGCTGCTGCTGCTACTGAATCCGTAGGCGTAAATGCTTTTTGCTGCGGGGGCGCCAGCGATGGCGGTCGTCCACAAAGTCTTGCCAGTGTCTGTATGGATGCAATGCAGGACGATGTCGCTGCCCTTTTTTGATTTCGTCTCAGCATCAATTGGTTTCATTGTGGTCAGAAAGAGGCGATCTCCCCACACCGCAATGCCGCTTTGTCCTGTTTCGGGCAATGACTTTCGCCAACGAATGTTTTTATCGTTCTCGACACTCCAGTTCAGCGGTGGTGGGGTGACTGTCTTGGTTGTCCAGTTGTTTTGGGGGCCTGCTGCCTGAGGCCATGGTTCAACGACGATTTGCGAGTTTGCTTGCGGAGCCACAGCTGCACTGAGTAAAGCAAGTATCAGTGTGGCCAGTGTCATGGGTTTGATTGGATTCATGGCAACCGTCTTTGAAGATTGTTGGGCGGGATATTGGATGTGGCGCGGCGGGTGTCAGCAGCCGCCAAAAGAAGTGGGAGGGCAAGCCAGGGAATTGTTGATCGGCGTCGTGTTTGTCGACTTTGGGTTGGTGCTTTCTGTCAGCTCCACTTAATCTGGAAGTACACGCCGCGTTTGCTGCGGGTCGATGAACAGAACAGGAAGGACTATCAGGGCCTGCACGATTCCGGCAAACATGAGGATTTGTGTGGCCGTGTAATCGTTGCTCAGATGACCTGCTGAGTAGCTTCCAAGGGTGGTCGAGAGGTTCAAGAATGCCATGTAGGTTGTGAATTGTGTCGCAGCAATACGTGGCCACGAAATCGACATGAAGAGTGCAAAGAGAGAAACAGACAGCAGTGCCAGTAGTAGTTCTTGACCTAGCAGAAGCACTGTCGCCACGTTCGGGTTATTCAACGCTCCGTCAATGCTACCCATTGATAGCCACAGTGTGCCAAGCATGAGCGAAGCGGCCAGAATCACTTTTTTGGGACCGAAAATATCAGCGAGAAATCCGCCAGCGATAGATCCGCCCAGTCCTAGCATGACAGCCCAGCCACCCGTAACACTTGTGTATTGTGCCTGTGTCCAGCCGCCTTCTTTCATCAGGTAATCAAGCAAGACAACTGTGATCGCTCCTGAACCAATCTTTACTCCCAATGCGATGATTGCCCCCAACAAAGTTGCACGTAGGCTGAACGCGCGAAAAAGGTTTACAAAAACCGATCTTGATACATTTGGCGAGGCGTTTCTGCCGCCACTCTTTTGCACGACCGCAGGGGTGGTTTGGGGCAACGCTCTGTCGGTCACTGAAGCGGGAGGTCGATACGGTGAAGCTGCCAAATCCAACCTACCTGCTGGTAGGCCAGCGGGCGCCGTTTGCTCGGAGTGGGGGTTTGCGTTTTCGATTTGGTTGCTCTCACTTGGGCGTTCGCGAAAGCAGATCGGCATCAGCATGATTCCGGCTAGCAGCAGGGCTTGGCCTGCCAGTCCTGCTTGGATCCCGTATTGTGAAACGATATAACCAAGTCCGGCGCCTCCAATGGCCGTACCCAGATAATTGCTCGCATACATCAGGCCGTTTGCTCTGCCTCGTTCGTTTTCGGCCAGCAGGTCAACTGCAAGCGCATCGACTGCGACATCCTGCAATGAAATGAAGATATTCGCCAGCAGGATCAATGCAGCCAAGGGCCCCGGAACAAGGCTGAAAATAACTTGCGACCAGCCTGAGCCTTCTGGCGTTTGTGTCCAAATCAGGTTTGGAAGATCGTTGATCAGCATCATGCTTCCCAAGATCAGGATAGCCATGCTTTGGGCTAAAATGATCCATGGTCTTCTTCGTCCCAATGAGCGAATCGTGAAGCGATCCATTAAGGGACCCCACAAGAATTTAAATGACCATGGGAGCGTGGCTACGGCAAGGATTGGGCCAAGCTGTTTTGCCGTGATCCCCTGTGCTGGTTCCGCAAGCCAAGCGGCGAAGGTAATCGTGACGAAACCCCATGGAATTCCCTGTGCGAGGTACAGCCCACACAGTGTCAGCATCCGTAATGTTTTATTGTCTGACAGATACACAGTGTTCCCTTCAGCGGAGCGTTTCAATCGCAAGAAGGCTGGTGCGTTGACGGACGATCACGACTCTTTCGTGATCGGGGGGCAAACGCTGGTTGGTTTGAAGTTAGGCAGTAAGGAGCGGGACGTTCAAAGCAGCACCCTCCCTGAACAGAATAACGGATCAGTTTGGGCCATGGTTTTCATGACGAGCGAAGTGCCTTCAAAATCCGGTGTTTATCGTTCTGACTCGCCGTGGGCAATGTCGAGTAATCGCGAGAATATTTTCTCCCCACCTGTGCGGAGACCACAGTGCTCGTATTCGCTGGTGTACCAGCCTTTCATGTGGGGTACTGAATCAATTGTCTCCCGTGAGAAATTGGTGTTCACGAACATGTCGTTGTAATAGACAGCACAGGTGACTGGAACCTTGTTCTTACTCAGAACAGATCTGTCGTAAAGTGTTGGCCATTCATCATAGGAAGCGAGGATTTCCGCGGCTTCTTTCTGGCCTTTCAGTTCGCCGATTTCATCAAACATCCAAGGGAAAATCATCTCGCCGAAGAAGCGAAAGTTTTTATAGTCGTCATAGTGCGAGTATTGTTCCTGTTGCACCTGGTAGCAGGCCCATGAGGTTGCCTGTCCCTGAGCGTAGATAGCTTCATGTAGGAGGGCAAAAATAGGATTGGTGTCAAATCGGAGTCGCATTTGTATCGATTTTAGGAACGAGTGATTGACCACTTTTCTGTCACCAACTTTTACAAACGCTTCTTCGAGAAGGAAATGGATATCCTCGGCGGCATCGGCAAAGCCCAAGCTGATTCCCAGTAGTTGCAGTCTGCGGGGGCTGAGTCGATCTCCATTGGGCAAACGCACTTCATGTTGCTGCAAATGTTCGCAAAGCTCTGTCAGACGCTGTTGATCCATTGGGAATTTTTCAAAGTACTGACGATTGCGTTCTTCGACCAATGGGAAGGTGCCCTCGTAAATTTCTCTGGCTGTACGTTCCAAACCGGGAACCCCCCCAAAGATAAAGCACTCTTTCAGGCCCTCGGGGTGCAGGCTCAGATATGTCATCGTGCACCAACCACCATAGCTTTGGCCGATCGTCGACCATGGTGTTTCCGGGCTTAGTTCCTTTCGCAATATCTCTGCATCTCGGACAATATTATCCGCACGGAAATGTTTCAGGTAATCTGCTTGAGCTTGAGGGCTGCCTTCGGCTGCCAGTGTCTGAAAATTGACTGGCGTGCTAAGTCCATTTCCTCGAGTGTCGTACATCAATACGCGATAATCCTGCAACGCTCTTTTCAGCCAACCCTCTTTTCTAATAGGCAGTGGGCCACGGAAGCCGGGACCACCCTGCAAGAACAGTAGCCATGGTTTGTTGAGGCTTTGCGGATCAAGGTCACGGACTTCGCGGGCAAAGACTTTGATCTGTCGTCCCTCCGGATCACGGTGATCCAAAGGAACATCAAAAAAGTGGTCCACCAATTCCATGCCGGGGACGTGGTAGGGTTTCGATGAGTCCATGTATGGCTTTCGCTGATTGTATTCAGGCCTATTCTTGTGTCTGCAGCTGTTCTAGGGTGGCCTTCAGGGTAGATTGTAGCGTTTGGTTCCCGCTGAACTCGGTCAGATCACTTTTCTGAGCCTGCTGAACGGCATCACGGATATCGGCAGCCGAAATCGCGAAATTGAGGTTTTGAGATACTCCTTGATGGAAAATAAGCGTGTTCATCGCCACCACAGCACCAGCCCGATTGATGAGTGGGCCGCCGCTGTTACCTTGTGATATGGATGCCGTGTGTTGGATCCAAACCCCATTTGTATTGGCCCGGGTCTGTTCAAAAGGCATGGTCTTCGCGGCACGGATGGCGCTCACGTGGCCAATGGCTGTCGAAAACGTAAAGCCCTTTGGGTGGCCCAGTGCGGCAACTTCTTCCCCTGGTTGCAGGGGGCTTTTGAACTGGGGATGGCCTTCTAGAAGTGTGAGCTTTGTCGATTGCGGCCATTTGCTTTCTGTTCGGATGACAGCAATGTCCTTCTCTAAGTCGCGGTAAAGTAGGCCCTGAACTTGAATGTGTTGTTTGTCACCATTGACGACAACGATCGCCTCTGCGAGACGATCAGTTTCATCTTGGGAAATGACATGGCTGTTGGTGACAATCAGGTTGTCACCAACAGCAAACCCTGTTCCTTGAGCAAAGCCGTCATTGAATTTGACGCCGATGAGTAAAATGCCGCGTTGTGCTCGGCTTATCGTTTCAGGCCAAGGGCGGGTGCTAGAATCATTCTGTGTCGCTTTGTTTTCCTGTGCGATTTCGTAACCTCTCAATGTGCTTAAAGCATCTCGTGCAATATCAAGGTTTGTCGCTTTTTTGATCTTCAGTGCTTGCGAAATCCTTGCCTTTGCCCTGATTTGATCTCCAGCTCTGAGGTAGGCGAGACCTTCATCAGTTAATTCAACTACACGTTGATTCAAGAAAGCTTCCCGAGCATCAACTTCTGCCAATATTTCAGAGAGGTTTCCGTGTTTTTTTGAATATTCTTTATCTTCAAGTCCGTTCTCCGCCGCATCACGGGCGACACTGAGGTTGTCTGCCTCCAATGCTGCCTGCGCCGTGGTGACCCAATCAGAATCATGACTTGATTCTCTGGCAACCTGAGCTGTTTTGACTTTGTAGCATCCGCATAAGGTCAGGTGCGCTAGAATGATTACTGGCACTAAGGTTCGCATTTTTCGTAGGAGCAGCTGGTCTGTCATCTTAATTGGTGCGTTGTTTGCTGGCCAAGTTGGTTGGATCGCGTTAGTCGGCACTGGCTCTCTAGTGAGGAGGCATGATTTAGCCTGCGAACTATGTTACTGCCCTGCTAAGTCTGCTGTTAGTCAGAGGAGATACGGTAGTAGTACCCCTGTCTGTTTCCCGTTCTTGAATCCGTGCGGCGTTGGGCACAATTGCTTTTGGCTCAGGTAGGGTGGGTTTGCCAATGGCTACACCATTTGGTGTCTGTCGTCGATCTGATATGTATCGGCTTTGCTGGCGGGCTCGTGCAACTGTTGCCACTTAGGCTAAAAAAATAAGGGTGGATTGCACCTGTGTTACGCGCTTCCGATATCTAATGCACGAGCGGAAATCCAGCAGGGTTTCTAGGTTGGTGCTGCTTATGAGGAAACTCTGTTTTGTGAGTTGTTTTCCTTGTGCACGAGATTATCATCTGGCCCGGTGAGGTTAGGCGAGCTTTCAAGGTCTGGCCTTCGTGAAACTGTGCAAATCGGTGGTGGGCGTGGAGCAAATGTCTGCTCGACTGACGATGCTGGTGTGGCAACGGAGTTTAATCATGGTTTTGGCTGGTTCGCTTTCTTATAGGAAGCTATCTGTAATCTTAGCGGCCGGTTTGGGCTGGTGGCTCTTCGGGCCTATCGCAGGATCTTATGCACGTCAATTGCTGGTTGTTTACCAAGCGGAAGTGCTCCGTGACGAAATGGGAAACCAGCTGACGAGAGACGTGGGGGGCAACGAGCATCGGTTGGGTGCTGGGACAGTTGTGATTTGCGATGAAGCACGTTCGAGCCGTGGTAAGGCCACTGGAGAGCGATTGTGTTATGTCATGACAACTGAAACCCAGCCGCGTGAAGGCTGGGTATCGCTACGCTTCACGATGCCGGTTGCCGATTACGCAGATAAGCTCGCTGCAAGTAGAGCCTCGCCGAACGTGGAAGGTGAAAAAGATGCATTCTACCGCCCTTGGCTTATTCGATTTCAAGATAATCCTGCGGTTTTGGATGCGTGGGATAGCGTTAGTGAGTTAATCGCATCGAATGAACGCATGGCTGCTGATGAGCGATTGCCCGATCCTTACTTTGCGAGAGCAGCAATCTGGGTTGCCGTTGAAAATTATGCAGATGCAATTCAGGACTACATCACCGGCATCGACCTCGCTAGGAAAAGAGGTCAAGCGGCTGAATTTTACCTGCCTTACGTGGAAAAACTGGCGGTCGCAATTCGTAAGTTGGAGTCAAATCCCGTTCCTGTGGCAGGTGTAGAACTCGGCTGGCAAAATGCTGCAAAGCAGCATT
>DOPG01000206.1:18191-34116 GCA_003513555.1 Rhodopirellula sp.
GCAAAATGCTGCAAAGCAGCATTTTTCACTCGGCTATACCTCGTTTTTCACAGGTGACTATGACGAGTGTTTGCCACATTTTACAAACAGTATCACGCTAGACCCGACCCAGCCGCACTATTGGTACTTCCGGGCGTTGACGCAACGGGCCCTGGGTAATCGAGGGCAAGCCCAGCATGACGCATTGCTCGGCGTTCATTTTGAGCAGCAGCTTAAAGAGAAAACAATCTCAATGGATCAGAAGTTGTTTCGCGTGCAGGGTGAGCGGCGAACATGGCTGGAGAAGTACCGAAATGGTCTGATGGCGTTTCATTTGGTCGGCCCAAGGAAAACTAAAATGGCAAATGAAGCAGTTCGAACTTCAGGGCAAATTGACGCAAATTAATTGGGTTTCCGTAATGCTAAGTTTATTTTCAAAGTCAGTCTTGAAACTGTCGTTTTTGGCGGGCAGTGCTTTTACTGCTGTCGTTGCTTTTTTTTTCTTTGCCGGCGAGCTCTCGTTAATAAAGCAGGGTGTGGAGGCTGTCCGGCGGCCGGTTGCTCCTGCTGACAGTGCAGGTAACGCTGCGGCGTCTGTTGAAGGAAATGAGGAGACGCGTGATAGCCGTGTTCGCGGGCGGTTCGCTGCAGCTGCTGAGTCACGTGTTTCAGTGCTATTAACTCA
Organism: Rhodopirellula sp.; assembly: GCA_003513555.1. GTDB lineage: Bacteria > Planctomycetota > Planctomycetia > Pirellulales > Pirellulaceae > Rubripirellula. The sequence goes on from DOPG01000206.1 coordinate 18,856, forward strand.
TGGTTTAGGCGATGAGGCACTAAGCCTGTTGAACGAGATGAGTGCCGTTGAAGGTGGTGGCCGCTGGAGCTCGGGGCGTCTGTGTTGGTACAAGTCTCTTGCCTGTCGACTGTCAGGTGACCAGAAGAATGCTGTTCGTTGGAGCAGAGAGGCTGAACGTCTTGGTATACCAGAGCTCGGCGATGAAACGTTCGCTTTTTGGGAGCAGCAGCATCATTGGAGTGGTGATTTATTGCTTGACTTCGCCGAGGCGCCTCAGGCGATCGGCGGGACACGTTATGTGAGCTTGTTGGCTAAGGCCGATAGTGTTGCCTACACCGCTAAGCGAATGGTTGGTGAAATACAAGCAGAGCGTCGGAAGCAAAACGAAGACAACGGGAAGCCCGAGCAGATTCTTGCCGAGGTACGGTTAGCTACCTGGGAATTGTTGCTGGGAGAGTACACCTCGTTTCATGAATCGCTTGCTCTTTGGACAACTTCAGTCAACAGTTTTGTCGAAGGAAAGCAACTGCTGCAGAAAATCGAGGCAGACATAGAGCTCAACCCAGATTTGGAGCAGATCGTTTCGTCTGATCCTGCAGTTGCGATACGGTTGGATTCTGCCCGCGTGCGGCTGGTTGCCATTGAAAATAAAGAGGCGCTCTCTCGGCAGGAGGAAGTGGATCGCTTGCACCAGCTCCGCGAGATTGCAAAACAGTACCGATCCATGGTGGATTCAATGCTCAGCTGGCAGGCCTATTTCTCATTAAATGACCTCGGGAAGAGTGGTGAAAAAGCCGGCGAGTCCGTGCAGTTCCTGCGGGATGTCCAGAGTACTGTGGACGAGCGTAGTGCAGACTTTCATTTGTTCGATGATGAGCCTGCGGTTGACAGTGAATCGGAGTTCTCCATCCTGAACATCAAACCCTCTGCGTTGTCAAATGAGCCTGTTGCGAAGATGAAAGCATTGCAGGGTTATTCTTTGTGGCGCGCCGCGATCGGTGAATCGAACCAGAGAGATCCATCGATTGAACTTATCGATGATGCGGAAAGGTGGGCCAAGGCATCGCTTGATGATGCTGAAAATATTGCTGGTGTTCCAGTTGGCTCCGATGAAAAGAACCTGATGGGTAAGCTCACGCTTGCGATGGTAGCCCTGGAAAAAGGGCATGCGATAAGCCTTAGCTCGGAGTTGGGGCAAAGACAGAAGGCGGTTCAGCACTATTCGAATGCCAAGGAAAATCTGGAAAAATTGCAGGAACAGCTTGTCGCATCGGGCTATGAAGATACCGAGAAAATTCCCGAGCACATCTCAGCAAGCTTGGCGTTGTTGGCAAATGTTGATAACGCCCGCGACAATGCCCTGAATCTTTATTTGACAGGCGAGCTGGAGAAAGCAAGAGCAGAATTGCGGCTGGCAATTAAGGTTCATCGAAGTGTACCTGCGGCTCTCGAATCAATGGCGATTGGAATTCATGCCGGGTTGACGACCGAAGAGCTGCTGAAGGAGTGGGATGAATATCGCTTGGCTGATATCTTTTCGGCGGATGAGGTTTCCGCGGCGGTTGTGAGAGCGCAAGTTTTTTGTTTGGCCGCAAGTAGGGCTTTGGCCACCAAGGAGCAAACCGATTCAGAACAATTGCTCGGAGAATTAAGCTCAAGTTTGGTCAGTCTGAAAAAAATGGTCAATGATGATGACCTTGAGAAGGATTTGCGGAATGCATTGAAGGCGAATCTTGCCTTAATTCAGGCCTACCGTTGGGCTCTAAGTCAAAACGCCGGTACCAATTCAGTCGTGCTAAATGCAGAAGACATTAAGGCGGCGTACCGGCATGCACGCGACGCGGAGTTTTACTTCCAAAATAAATTCGGTGCCGAAGAGTTGGACCTTTCATCTCTTGGTGAACTAATGGCAAGGGATTCACTGGTCGCAAGCAGGTTAGCAGCCGGGCATTTGGCGGCGATGCATTTGGAGGATTGGAGAGATGAGAGCAAAATCTTTCTTGCGGCAGCTGTCCAGCAGGCGTCGAAGCTTCCCCGTGTTGATCCAGTCTTGCCGATGTTGGGTGAGCCGCTACTGAAGCAGTTTTACAGTGACGTAAAGAATGGTGATCAGAAGCTCGCCGCCGAAGAAAGACAACGCCGCCAGATGGTGACAAGGTGCATCGAGGCTCTGTTTGCGATACGTTTTGGTAGCCCAGCTGAGGGTGCGAAACAACTGACCAAGGCTGTTGAGTTGGGTGAGGCCTCGGTTGATCTAAGCAAAGTCGTGGATGTGGCTGAACTCTCGGCTAGTGCTGATGGTTTTGATGCAAAGGTGACTCTTCCGGATACCATTCGAGCATTTGAAATACTTGGACTGATTGAAGCAGGAGAGTCCGCGTCTGCCTTTGATAAAGCTGTGAGGCTTACTGGTGGCGAGAAGGTGGCGACTGCTGACTTTACTAAAATGTCGGATGATGCTGCAAAGTCCTGCTTGCAGGGTATCGAATCACCGTTGGTCGCATTCACCTTCGGGGCTGCTATTGAAGTGAGTCTGTCTGATGCGGATGTTTCTGCATCACTTGAATTTAAAGATTGGCTCTCAAAACAAGGTCAAGCGGCATTTCAGAAAGGACAAGATCTGCTGAGTGCAGAACGCCTTGTTGAGAGGTATCCCCATCTGCAGAACCTCGTTCAGAAGAAAATAACGGAATTTAAATCTCCTGATTTGTTCGTTTCTAAGGCAGAGCAATTTCTAGTTGATGGCCGACTTCAAGACGCGACAGAAGTCATAGAGAAAGGCCTGGCAAAGCACGTCAAGTCTGCAAATTTGTGGCGTCTGTACTTCGATTGCAAGATTTCACAGGTCTACCAGGCAGGCACTAATGTGAGTGACGAATTGAAAATGTTGATGGTTGAAATTGAAAATGCAGAGCGAGAGGCGTTGTTAACTCCGTACCAGGGAAAGACACTCTCCGGCAAAGTGCTGGATTTGTTGGGTGATTATCGCAAGGCAGAGGTTGCGTATCGTAATGCCACCGTTGTAGCAGAGAGCGAGAAAGAGCGTATCTCCGCTGCATCGAATGCAGAACGCTTGAGGATTTTGGTTGCCAGTTTGGCCGGCTGAAAAGGCGATTGATTGCGCCTGGTTGGCTTGGAATAGAAGTTCAAATCATAAAATATTCAGAGGAATGTCAAGTGTTGATTGCACTGCGAACACGTTTTGCGTTTTTTGTCTTACTGGGATCGTTGTTGTTCTATCGCGGTGCTGGATTGGCCGAGGCTGCAGACATTGTCAAGGTAACAAAAGATGGTCGCGAAACGACACTGTCTCAGAAGCTTATCACAGTGAAAGCGAATACACCTGTTTGGCAAGATGCGGCAGGCGGTGGCAAGGCTGAGTACGTCGGAGCTTTCAATATCTTTTTCCATGCAAAGTCGGATGATGGGAAGATTGAAAGTCTTGGGAAGTACCGCATCGCCGACGAGCAAGGCAAACCGTTGGGTTGGGTTAAGGTGGAGGATGTACAGGCTTGGGGAACGCGTTTTGCGATCACCCCAAATGTCCCAAATGGGCAAAACAAATTTGAGGTCCAGCTTGATGCTGGTGGTCAAGCAATTTACGACCCCGAAGACATCCCGTCGAGTGCGGCTGCCTATTCATTCATTACGGGGCCAAGTACAGGGACGGGGAGCAACGCCGAGGATGACGGTCCATTTCCCGTGTGCTTTTGCATTGCTGAGTCTGGTAGTTCCGGAGCTGCCGACGAAGCTAATCAGATTGCAAATATGCAACTCGAGATAGTTTTTGTGATTGAAAATGCTGACTTTCTCCTCTCGGAGTTCAACGGAAAACCGTTAATGGAGGATGTCAAGGAGCTAGCAAGGAAATTTGCAGAGCTTGCGGAGGAGAAGGTTGGAAATCGGGTGCCTACGCGATTTGGCCTTGTGACCTTTCAAGATACGAATGAAAAAGCTAGGGACAAGCGGCCGGTTTTGGTCCAGCCTCTGACTGATCAAGCGAGTGAATGGCGTTCCAAGATGCTGTCTCTGAACCCGGCAGTAATTGGTGCTGACTGGCCAGAAGATGGGTTGTCCGGTGTTGATGCGGCACTCTCACCGAGTGTTGGTTGGAGTGTCAATTCGAGTAAACATATCGTTGTTATGGGTTATGGTGCGTTTCAGACAGAAGGCCGTGGTGAGGGCGGAAAACCCTTTCCACATTTCATGGCATGGTTGGATGATCGTGGCAGCGATATCTGGGAAGAATTGGGCTGGGATAAATCTTTTGGCTACAACTCGTCGGGGCAAAGTATCAGTGACATTCATGAGCGGGCATTTCCACGCGGTGGTGCCACTGGGATGAATTTACGGCAGAGTTATCATCTGCACGCAATACGCATCGGTGAAACACAAGAACAGTTTTCAAAACGTGTTAATGGCCTTGAGACGCATGCGGAATTGATGAAACTAAATGCGGAAATTCGAAAAAACGCGCGTGGTCTATCTGACGACCAGGTTATTAACGCTTGGCTCGATGGAGATAAGAATAAAATCGAGGGAACCAGTATCACGTTGAGAGATGTTCTGAACTCAATTTGGAGGTATGACAGGGCTGATCATTACGACAAGCTTGCTGAAGGACAGTTTCGACGTTTAGCTACCGGTGGCGACATTGAAGGGTATTTTTCAGCGGTGCAACCAAACGATTCAGCGGTCACCAAGGCTGTAAATGATTTGCAAGCACGAATTTCCGAAGCGATCGCCGTAATCGGAAATGTTGCCTCTGGAAACCTTGATGAAGTAATGAAGGAGAGCCAGTCCGCGTCAGGAAGCGAATTCTCGAAGCCAATCTTCAGGATCGTCAATAGCTCAATGAAAGATGGCGAGATCATTGAGAAGCCAGTCCAGACGGGTGTTGCAGTCGTGCGTAGCGAGGCTACAGGTAGACTTGTTGGCAATAAGGTGATCATGGTCTCACAGAATGAGTTGACACGATTAGCGAGTGCCTTCAACTCGCTTTATGAGCAATTCGATCGGCGTCGATCTCGCGCTGAGAGGCAAGATGTTTCGGGGGTGCTGGATGAATTGAAAACTTCTCTGGCGGTGGCGTCTGCAGGGCAGAAAATAGATTCGGGTACCCAGCTCAGCCAGCTGATCACTGACCTTCCACTGCGAACGACAGCGTTGTCCATGACAGCGAACGATATTGCTGTGATGGGGACCCAAGACTTCGAAGCCTGGTTGGAAGAAATCAAGCTCGCGGAACAGCGAACTCGTTTGCTGCTCAATGATGATGCTGGCCGCTGGATATCGATTTCGAGCCTTGGGAATGCCAAGAATCGGTATGCCTTTCCGAAAGTTGCCGATCTGCCTTAAGACGGTGTTTCGTCAGTAGGTGAATTTGTTTCTCGTTTAGATCTTCAGGGGTTGGTAGTGGCAAGTGTTGCAGAAGGTTTGAATCCTGTGCTGCGGCTGTCAGGGCTGCGTCATCGGCTAAGTGATCGTGCCAGAAATGAGCACTATACGGTGTACGTGGATCAGTGTTTGGAATTCTATTCCCGCGATTTCATTGGTCTGTTGGGGCCAAGTGGTTGCGGTAAGACGACGCTTTTGACGGTGCTTGGTTTGCTTCGGTCACCCACCAATTTGGATGATCTCAGTGAATTCGAGCTGTTTGTTCCGGAAGAAGTGAGTCGGGATGACAGTTGGCAACGCATTGACATGCGTGAGGCTTGGCAGAAGCGTAAGTATCGTTTGATCGAGAAAATGAGGCGGCGTCATATAGGATTCGCTCTCCAGTCAGGCGAATTGATATCATCCCTGACTGTGCAAGAGAATATCGGGATGCCACTCAAGCTTAACGGTGCTGGCGAGACTGAGGTGGCGAGTCGAACAAAGGAACTAATGAGCCAATTCAAGTTGACTCGTCTAAGGGATTCCGAGTCAGAAGGTAATTCCACACAGGAACAGGATTCTGACGTGGGTAACGCACTGGCTGATTCTCGCATCAACCGACTTTCGGGCGGTGAGTATCAGCGTGTTGCGCTTGCCCGGTCAATTGCCCATCGCCCATCGGTTGTTTTTGTTGACGAGCCGACTTCCGCATTGAATCGTGAATTGGCGCATGGAGCACTCTCTGTGATGAGAGACTTGCAGCGAAATCGTGAACGTGCCGGGATCACTTTTATGATTACCCATGATGAGGATCTTGCACAGGAATTCTGCAATGTTGTCGTGAGAATGGCGCCCCGCAGGAACGAACCTGCTGGCGAGGTTGTTGAGGTGACTCGTTGCGAAATCGACACTGAGGTTGGGTCAAATGAGTAGAGTGGGTTTGTACATGGGCATGGCATCAAAAGATGTGTTCAGGCTGTGGTCTGCGACACAGTTGCAAGTCATCATCATCGCCGGAATTTGTCTACCAATCTTGCTATTGCTCGGTTTGAAGAACGGGCATGTTGCCGATTTGAGAGAAGAGCTGGCAACCTCGCCAACCGGCCGACAGGTCATCTTTTGGGCAGCCCGCGATGGTGCTTTGCTGTCAGACGGAGTGATTGAGAATATTCGGGAATCGGTTGGAAATGTCGACGTTATCATCCCGGAAAGCCAAAAGTTGGTTTTTGGGTCCCCTGTGAATGACGACTCGGGCGAAGAGCTAGCACAGCCCCAAGAGGAAGTGCCAATCACGCTTTACTCAACTTTGCCAGGTGATCCACTGTTAATGCAATTTGGGGTTAACGAAATTTCAGGTGAGCAACTTGAAGTTGTCCTGTCAGAAGCAGCAGTGAAGAAGTTGGGTGTGGAAGTGGGAAGTCATTTGGATGTCCGTCTGACACGCAAGCTTGGCGCGGATCGAGAAGAACATTTTCTAGAGTTCAAGGTCGTTGGTGTTTTGCCCAGTAGAGAACAGGGTGAAGGTCAGACGACTGGATATGCACATATTGAAACACTCGAAAATCTGGATCGGTACACGGCCGGGGATGCTGTCGCGGCTTGGGGCATTCCTGCGATGAGTGGGCGTGCTGCCAGTGATGTGTATGAGTCAATGTTGGTTTTTTGTTTTCGCGGTGGTGGCACTGAACTTTCTACGGACGATATTTCTTTTCTGGAAAGTCGTGGCCTTGAGGTGCAGCGATTAGACGAGGGCCCCGAGCTGGATTTGTTCGGTACCCTGTCAAAGGGAGCGTTGGATGAACTCGTGACCTATCGATTGAATCGAGTGTCTTGGGAGGATCCCGGAATCACGCCTATTCGGGATTCGACACAGTTGATCGTGCGCAATACACAGGCTGAGGACGACTTGGCTTTGCGGTGGGTTGATCCAGTCAAGGTTAAGATCAACGGTGTTCCACACGCTTTGGTTGGGCTTAGTCTTCCCACAAAAAGAGAAACTGGCGGGTGGCTCAATACCTACATGGAAAAGACGGGAAGGCGTTTTACTTTCCAGCAATCTGTCGACAACCCTTGTCAAATCCTGTTTCCGGCGTCGAGTCCCATGAATGGAGAGGCGGAGCTTCTAGTGGAGACTGCCGGAGGCGATAAGATACCGCTTCTTAATTCAACGTCAGCTTTTGTTGCGAGTTTGCAGGATGAGACTGGGGAAACTGCTGTGCCTTCGACTTCACCCGATGTTGACGATTCAGTTATTGCAGAGGATGGTGGTGGAGGCAGTCAGGAATCAGCTGCCAGTACAAGTGCAGATAAGTTGTCCCAAGTCGTTGCGGGCGATGACTTGGCCGCTGCAGGTGCCTCATCCGAGATGCCGATTGCTATCGTACCTGTGACGCTGTTGTCATTTCTGGAGCAGTTGGACTCTGGTGTCGTGAAATACGATAGTGGTTCGCGGCGTTTCATTGATGTCCCATCGGCCGTCGATTTTACGAAAGCTCGGCTTTACACCGACACGATTGATGATGTGCCTGAAGCCGTTGAGTGGTTGGCGGAAGCCAAGTATGCCGTGTTGTCTGAGAGCTCCCGAATCGCGGAGATTCAGGAGCAGGATCAGTCCCTGCAAATTCTTGTTCTGGTGGTCGCTTTGGGTGTATTTGTATTTGGCGTGATCACCGTCTTTAGTGTCCTCGTGGACTCGACCGACCGAAAGAAAGGCACTATCGGGATTTTGCGGGTGATGGGGATGAGCCGTTTTGGCGTTTTTTCCATTGTGCTTTTTCGGGCCTTCGTGATTGGGTTGCTTGCGGCGGTGCTTTGTATTGTATTTGGGTTTGCCTTGGCAGAATTTTTGCGTCTCGATGTTGCTGATACTGCCGCATTGGGATGGAAACCCACCATCAGTGTGATGATTAACCCGATCGATGCCTTGCTAATTGCTTTTGGCGCCCTGCTATGCGCATCGCTTGGGGCCGTGGTGCCAGCTCTCAGAGCAAGTGGCCTTGACCCGTTTGATGCGATTACAGAGGGGCAGTTTGGCTGATGACGATTGATATTTTTCTGGAAGGATGTTTTCAAGTGCGAGTAATGCGTGGACGGTGCCAGGTTCTGGTGAATGCGTTGACACTGTGTGTATTCGTCGTGATTCATTGTGTTGTGTTTTCACTTGGTGGTTTCGCGCAAGAACCACAGGTTGAGGCGGTTGTTTCACTCAATGTTGACGATCAAGTCGATCTCAAAGTGATTCGGCTCCCGACGCTCGAAAACATAGTTCCAGTCGTTACAGGATCGAGCGGTGGGGACGCTTCACCAACAGCTGCGACGTATTTGGCGATGTATGAGATGTCCCTGCATGACGCGAGCAAATTGTTGAGTGAAGATGCCTGGTCTGGCGTCCAAGAACGCATATTGTCCCTGATTGGGAAAAAAGAAAATGATGGACCGCCACAAAGAGCGTACAGAGAAGCAGTGCAATCTGCCTCCGAGGATTACCCGGTGACGTTCTTGGCTTTACCCGAGATGCTGGAGATTTGCGATAGGCTGGGACAGCACGCTATGTTCTCAGGTGGAAAGGAAATGTCTGGAATTGAAAAGTTGATGTTTCGCTTGCCTACACGCACAGAATGGCAGTTTGCCGCTCGAGGAGTAATCGATAATACGCAGCGTGAAGAACTTCTCTACTTTCCACGATGGGATAGTTATGACAAGCGAACTGAAGGCATGATCGAAGATCTACAGGCTGCCATGGGAATGCGAGCAGATGTGTCGAGTGTTGTAAACCAAAAGGAGCTTGTTCATCTTGTGCGAGATGCCATGCTGCGTGACTCTGCCAAGAAACAGGCCGGTTTGTTGATCGGAGGGTTGTTGCAGCAATCGCAACATTTTGAGGTCAATATTGCAAGCGGGACGCAGACGAGCTGGCTGCGGCTAGAATCGACGTCGCCGACGCAATGGGGATTTGAACGTCTTCTGGGGAATGCTCGAGAGTGGGTACTGATGGAACCGACAGCCGAGGACGCTCGACGAAAGTGGACTGCATTGACAAATGCTATTACAAAGGCGACGAATCAGGATGCTGAGGTGAATAATGATGAATTTGGGATGCTGATGGGCGGGCATTTTATTGGTCTTGGATCCGAAAAATGGTTGGAGTTTAGCATTGAGGGAGGTTATCCACTGTCAAAGGCACGAGACCCGGAGCCGTACAGTGTGATGCAGTGCATGGGAGATGAAGATCAGGGTGTACAAGATGGAATGGGTGGGATGCGGGTGTTGATGGAACGTGTATTATCAGAAGATTGGTTCGTGGCTTTTCGTCAGCGTGTGAATTCCGGGGATGCAAACGATAAGTTTGGTGCGCATTGCGACACGGTCACTAACACGATCAATGAAATTGGCACGAGGGATGAAGTCGCCTCAGGGAATGCGATAGTCGAGACATACCGGATCCTGACTTCAGTTGATTCGAATCTTACCCGTGAGCGATGGCAGGACCTGCTCTCGAATGCAAAAGATTTGCAGGCGGCTGCTGAAGACACGCCAGCGGGAAAGAATCCGCTGCTAGCAAAGTTCGGTTCTGGAAAACCTAAGTCAGCCTCTCAAAGAGAATCTAGTAACAGTACAAATCCGCTGCTTGCTAAGTTTGGCGGTTCGAGCAACACGGCGTCTTCTTCGGAAGACGCCAAGCAAGACGATGCGTCGGTTCCTCTCAATTTCTTTCAGGTTGCAGATAGCTTAGCGACAGCCGAAGAGGCTGCTCGTTGAGCACACTGATCGAGAGTGGCAGATCGGAGCCTCCCTGACTTTCCTTGCGTCATTCATTGTGGGTGTTTTCTGTTTGTGCACTTTGCAACGCCAAGAAAGAAGCGACCTTGAGCTGGTACGAGCCGCTGATGTGTGTGTCGCATCGTGTTCTGCACCAAATGAAACTTACAGCGTTGCAAGGAACGCCTGCGAAGGTTGCCTAGCGAGCTGCCTTGAGTCCTTCGTGGGTGTCCCTGACTATCAGCTTCACGCCGTGTATGCCGCGTTTCTTCAGTGAAGAAAGGAGCTCACGCCAATGCGTTTCGGCTTCGGAGAGTGACACGCTGACGCCCAGTACGCGGCGATGGTCGCAGGGTTGGGTCTCGATCGCGACCAAAACTGCACAATCGCGAACGCTGCCCGCGACACGGAATTTTTCATAGCGTGCGTCAACTAAAAGATGTTCGATCTGGTCGCTTTCGCCAGGCTTCGAGTTCATCATCATCAAGCAGTTTTTCGGCCCGGCTGACTTGGGTGCTGGTCGCGTCGAGACCACAAAGTTCGGACGTAATTTTAGCGACTTTTCAAGTGGAAACGCCTACGACATACACGACCCACCCAGCACATATTTTGTCTTACGTGCCATTGTGCCGCCTACTGTGCGTTATTCCGGTCTCGGCTACGCCTTAGCCTTCAGAACACAGCCGATTTCCCAACCCCAATTCTCTCACTCAACTTGCTGCAATGACTGGAGGGCTAGTCAGATTCAGTTGACGATATCGGTATTGCACCGTTCGCCTCTGCTAAATTCATTGTGGTTATAAGGGGCTCGAATGAGGTTGAACATAGTTACAAGAATCTATTGGCGTCAGTCATAACGCTTTGATATTTACATGTAACTTATGCTTCTCACCTTGATATTTGACTCATCTGATCCTCCACCGTCAGCGGTAGGAAGTAGTTGATGTCGGGAAGTAGTACGCCAGTTGGTAGATGGTCGCGACCGCTGAAATCTAAGCCTTTTTGACGACGCAGGGACTTGTCGAAACGCGTCTTTGACCGCAAGGATTTGTCTAGAAAGCTGTTGGCTACTAACTTTCTACTCAGCCAACTAGTCTGAACATTGAGGTTTCTGGCTCGCCATGGAGATAGAATCTTTTCAACATCATTTTTCCACTTGGCATGGGCTTTCTCGTAGGCTGCGACAGCTTGGCGGTATTCGTTTAATTGCGAGGCGGTTGGTTCTATCGCGGAAAGAATTTGAGCTTTCGACTTCCCGAGTTCAACGAGCTTATCGAGATACGCGTCGGTGCCGAAGCCGGTCGCGGCTGACATTGCTTTGTTCGTGTAAAAGTCTTCCAGATCACCGAATACTTTTTCAAGCTCACCAGGCGACAGACCTAGCTTACGTAGATTTGTAATTGAAGGGTGCTCAGGTGCATGTGGTTGAGCCGGCAATGAGGGCTGCGGGAAAACTGGCGCAAAACCTAAAAACTCTTCCTGCAGCGAGCGAACTTGTTTGCGATGATCGATTGGGGTGAGGCTCTGAGGCAGGCGATGGAATGCCCGGATGTACACTTCCAATGCTGTCGCTCCGTCAACCAGTAACATTCTCCGGTGGTCAATGCAGAGGAGTGTTTTCCTAGATAGATAATTTGTCAGAAAATAGTTAAACAGATCAGGCTCGATCTTCTCTTTGAAGAACGTGATGACCGACTTTTCGGTCTCAAAGGTCGTCAATGCCCGATCTGATCCGATGAAGAGGGCCTGAACTGAGCGTAGGAAGCGTTTTTCTACAATATCCTCCAGATACCTTACTCGTTGGGACGCTAATGACTCGGTTTCACATATTGATTTTGCAACGGAGAAAACGTTGTCCCAACTAGGTGCATCGGAGCCCCAGTTTTGAGAAAACTCCTTGACGAGCATGTATCTTTGCAAATTAATTTGCTGAATTGCCTTTTCATCGCTCATTAGTATTAGCGACAGGTATTCATTGTATGTTTGTCCATTGATCGCGCGTGACGCCTCCGTGGCGTACCCTGCTTTTCCTAGAATATGCAAGTTTGAAAGGTAAGTTTTGAAAGTTTTTGTTTCATCGATGCAAATTGAGGGTAAAGCAAGTGTTTGTCGGCACTCATCAACGGTCAAAGGTGTTGGTGTTGGAGTCACGATGATCCGAAGGACTTTGCATCGCACTTCATCGTTCGAATCGTTTTGGAGGAGTCGGCATTTAGCTAAATAATCAAACGCTACCGTTGGAATGTCAGGAAGACTAATGTCACTGTCTGTTTCATCATAGGCTTGGCGTAGAAACCAGCTGCGAAAAAATGAGTGGGAAATTGGTAGCAAGCTTCTGTAGTGGTCGTCTTCATCCACCGCCTGTTGACTCTCTAAGAATGCTGACGAAAATTTAACGCATTTGTCCAGTAGAGAATTGTCAGCCGACAAAAGGAGTCGGGAAGTGCCTGCAGCAGACGCAACGCTACCGAGCAACTCATTTAAAGTTGAAAGATTGCTCGTTTGCGAATCGCTGCTCGAGATGAAGGCGGCATTGAGCCTCAATGTTTTAGAATGGACTATAAATTCTTCGTTTGGTTTCAGCTTCTGTAGGTCTTGCGCACTGTTGATGAGTGGTAGAAATTGCGGAGTTTCGGCGGCTGTATGCTGAAAACTAAAGCTGGTAATTGCGATCAAAACAAAACAAGCAAAATTTCGAACGCGTTGGAAATGAGGTTGGCTGGGTAAAAACATTCGTGTTTTTTGCAGTGCCTTACTGGAATATTGTGGACGCGATAGAGTCTTAGTAGTTCCTACTAGGTGTGAAACCAGTGCGGGAATCGCTTCAACGGTTTTTTCGGCGCGACCGGCTGCTCGGTGAATGGCTCCAAGCTTCAACTTCTCTTGCAAAAGTTCCAGAATCATTACTAATGCCCTTACTCGTAAATGTTTTGTTTGATTTTATGGTGGCGTGCAGTCGGAAGCTTCTAATCATTTGCTTGTACCATGCCTTCTAAATCGCACCGCCGTAACACCTCATCCCTCTTCCCACAAAATGCAACGAATAGCCGCATTTCGCCGTAGTGTGACTGGACGTGCCCCGTTGTCCGGGGCCATTCGTGGAGTTAGTACTCGAGGTGTTGGGCGTTTTGAAAGGCAGAGTAAATCATGCCAAGAAAACGCTATCGAGCGAGGAGATGATTCACAAGCTTCGGGAAGCCGAGGCGGCCCTCGCTTAGGGAAATTAGACCGCAGAGGTTTGCAAGATGCTTGGTATTACCGAGCACACCTACTACCGCTGGCAGCGTGAATACATTGGTTTGAAGGTCGGTCAGGCCACAAAACTCAAGGAGGTTGAGAAGGAGAAGGCTTAACTCAAACGACTTCTTGCGGAGGCGGAGCTCGACGTTATCTGGGAGAACCGCTACATCGAATCGTTCCGTGGGGAGCTGCGTAACGAGCGACTAAGGAAGAAATCTTCGAAACTATGTTTGAGGCAAATGTGCTGATCGAATGTTGCGAATCAATTACAACACGATCCGCCCACACTTTGTACTGGGCTATATGCCCCCGGCACCGGAGACTCTCCAGCAAACACACGGCTGGTTCCGCTACGTTCCAGCAGGCGTGTGCTTCTGGAAAACGTATGATCAATTTACTAACTTAAGAACTGGGATCGTCCGTGGGGGCAGGCCACTATTCGGATCCAACCTCGGTAACGCCAGGAAGCACGATACGCGAAATATGCCGATCCTGTTAGCGGGCGGTGGTTTCTGTCATGGCCAGCACTTGGCATTTGATCAACGGGACAACTACCCCCTCAAGAATCTGTTCGTATCCATGCTTGAAAAGCTTGTTCTGAAAATTGACCACTTCGTATCAAGTACAAGAACGATGGGTGGTCTGGCTCCGGCTTAAATTTGCGAGTGCCTGAGTGACACTTGCTGCCGTTCCATGCTGAGTAATCTCGATTCACCTGAACAGGAGAATTTGGACGTTTTGTGTGTTATGCGATCGCGCGCAAGTGCGTATGTGAACTGGTGCTTGGGTTGCAATCGGTGACTTGTGATAGAGAACGGCGTGCAACAGAAACGGTACCTGAATTGTTTTGTTTGCTCGGCTGAATTGCTCAGGGGGTGTGCAGGAAGGTAATGAATCTCTCTTCATCAGGTCTCAGTCGTCCACTGAAGGTTCTTGTTTTTCCGGCCTGCTTCACCAAAACTTTGAAAGCGGTCGGATTCCCGCCACCATGAGTGGCGAAGTGTTTGATCCAGATTGCGTATCTGCCGCTTGCCGGATTGTGATTCGCCCAAACGATATTCTCGACTGGTTTGAAAGAGCGGCTGAGTTGACTTGCGTTCATGTCGATATCCAGCGCAGCGCCACATCTGGAATTAGGATGCATGTAATAGATATGCTCACGCGAAGGGCAGAATAAGTGCAAGTCAAGATCATTGATGTTATTCCAGATGAGTGTGATTTGAAATTCACCACTTTTTCCTCCTTCACGCTCTACCCTGTCGCTAAATTCTTTTTGGTCAGCCGGTTGACTTACTGCATTGTTTTCCCCGATTGGGGGTTTGTCTTGGCCTTCCGGTTCTGATGTTTTCTTTACGGCTCCAGTGTTGAGTCTGCGGGGCGTCTGTGGCGAAGCCACGGGTGGGGGTGGTTGCGTTTCAGGTTCTTGTTCCTGTGGTGTTGAAGTGCCTTGCTGATCTGAATCATTAGGTGTTTCTGATTCGAAATCCATCTCTGGGTTTTCCTTATCATTCGCTACCCCAAGCTCAGCTTCTGGCTCAATTGCTATCTCGCTGACTTTGCTATTTTGGCTGTCATTGGCGACCGCTGTTTTCGATGCTTCATTTACATTGGCCTCCTCGGTTTGAGAATCACTTTTAACTTCTGGTTGTACGTGCGTCTTGGTCCCGTTTTCCGTGTTTCTGCCCTCGCTGCTAGTATGCTCTGTGGTTGCGATTGGCCTGTTTGCTATTGCCGGCGTTGGAACCACCTTCTCGTTTGCAGAAAGATGTTGTTCCGAAGAGGAAAGAAGGATTCTAAGGACAGCGAATGCACTCAATAAGAAAAATAACGCCAAACATACACATAGCATGAGGATTCCGACCGCAGGTTTTTTGTGCGGATGGTTGTTTAATGGCGGGGCTTGTT
>DOPG01000206.1:34338-35908 GCA_003513555.1 Rhodopirellula sp.
GGGTCTTGTTCAGGATTAGCCGCTGATGTTGGAAGTGGAGGGGGAAGCTCAGACCGTTTCAGTACCCGGTCTGGTAGCGGGGGAATGCTTTTCATAGGGGTGGACTCAATATGAAATGACTCTGGCTGGTCTCATTGGTGCAATGCGAAAACAGGGTTTGAAGGTCCAATTGAAACCTTTTGCTGCCTTCCATGCATTCGTGCAGTTTGGGCACCGAGACGGCCTTGGCGTGAAACACAAATCATCTTGTCTGGCGAACACTGGCTTTGGAGAAATCTCGTCAACGTAGCCACGCTGTTATTTCATTCACAGTGTTGGTTTAACCGTGATTTTGACGCAAATAACTTGATTGTTCTGTCCTTTGCGTTTTCCGAGTCTCAGGAGCCCTTCCCCGCAGGTAATCCATGATTCCGTATTGCTGATACGGCAGATGCCTGAATTTCCCAGGGTGGCATGATTTTCCTGAATCAGTATTCGTTCTGTATCGCGAATGACCTGCAGTGTTTCCGGGTTGACCTGGCCAATGAATAGCGGCGCTCTGTGCCGCATGATGTGATCGTTGTCAGCACCGCGACGGGTGTAAACTAAAAATAGTCCACCCCCGATCGTTACCCAATGTTGCTGCGTGTTGTAACTGCCCAATGGTGTGCCGTCATCAAATTTCCATTCTTTGATTGCACCAAAATTCAGGCCATCTTTGCTGCGAGTGACGAAGCCAGAGTGATCAGCGCGAAGTGTCAGGAAATAGTTGCCGTCGAATGCTGTGAGTGAGGGTTCATAGAGGCCGCGACCTTGAGGGATGTTGAGCTCCGACCCGTGCCGTTTGTATTTGAGTTGCTTTCCATCGAATGAGCATTGGGCAATGGTGCTTGTGTAATTGCGGATTTTTGGATCTCGAACATAACGAATTGGAAGCAGGACATCGCCATTGGCAAGGTCATATCTTTGGGTGCATCCAGCATTCGCCGCGATAATCGGATAGCCGGCGTGGTCACGTTTGGGAAGTTTAAGAAACTGCAGTGAACCCCATGAAGATCTCGGTCGCATCACAGCGTAAGAAACCCTTTCCCGCAGATGGTCCTCTACTTTCCCATCACGAAAATTAAAAGTCTTACCTGTCGCTAGAATGGTCTTCGTCACAGCATGCCACGCCGGCCAGAGATCGCCGGGGGAAACCTGATAGCCGTCTTGTTCGCTGCGTCTTTGAAGTGATGGCACAAGCTGTGGCGATGACCACGTATGGCCCTGATCATTGCTGACGGATTGATAGATGTCGTGGAAGTCGTGGGTTCTTGCCTTACCTGTTTCTGACATGGTGGTCAGCCACATTGGCGGCGTAGTTGAAAGGTAAGCGGTGCGTGCCTGCCACCAGTCCCATCTCTTGGTGCCAGCGATCGATCCCAGCGGTTCGATCTTGAGCTGAATCACGGGAGATTCTGGCGGGGCGGCCCCCGGGGCGGGTCCCCCCTGCCTGAGGACGGCGAACAAAAACAAGCCGGATTTCCCTGGTGGGGACAAAGGGCAAGCCCCCCCGCATGTTTCGCCCCCCGGGGTTTGGACTTTTAATTTA
>DOPG01000192.1 GCA_003513555.1 Rhodopirellula sp.
GAGTTGCTGCGGCTACATGCCGAGATGAAGTTGCCAGGAGAGGCTGAGTTGGAATTTCAAGTCGCTGCTCTACCTGAGGGCCGTTGCCGTGTGACCCAAACGGCTCGGTTTAGGCCCCGTGGTCTTTTCGGACTTGCCTATTGGTATTCGGTTTTACCGCTGCACAGCTTTGTGTTTCCCACCATGCTCAACGGAATCAAGAGAGACGCCGAAGCATTGGTTGAAGAGAAGACCCAAGTGGGGCTGAACGCGGAGGCGGAGTAATCCGACCAGTCAGCAAGTCTCGCAGGCTCAGTCGTGCAAGAAAACTTGTGGTGGTTGCTGGTTCGTGCTTTCAAGTTTTGTCGCTGATATCCGCCGCTACCGTCGCAGCAGGAGGGTGCAGTGGTAAGTTTGGCGGACGGAATGGTGGTGGTGCTGAACCGACGAGCTGAGCTCGCGAGTCAATCGTACAGTGGTGTGCTTTGCAAGGAGGGTAGGGGGGCCACTGGTTGCCAAGCGGTACGAGTACTGAGAGGGGTGCAAGCTGATAGCAGCGGTGGTGAGCTTCTGTAGGGAATAACGCAGGAAAGACTTCACCTGCGGGAATGTGGGGTTGTGACGTTTGGATCTTGTTGAGCAGCCCTATGCGGCTGGTTAAAGCGTTCCCTGTGCAGTACAAATCTGTTCCACAGTTTGAGTTCAAGTGTGGCCTTGCACAGGTGTTTTACTCTTGTGCTTGCGGTTTGTTCTCAGGCACGTACCCACTGTAGGATTTCCAGCTTCTAGCACGACAGGATAAACCCATGTCCCAACCGACGCCGGCGACGAACCAATCTTTTTATGATCGCATCAGCCATGCTTATGACCTGATATCCGATGCTGGAGAACATAAGGCACGCGAAACAGGTGAGCTGGCCCTGGACATTCAGGCTGGGGAGCATGTTCTTGAAATTGGATATGGAACCGGAAACTCAATGATTCATCTCGCCGAAGCGGTTGGCGATTCAGGAACGGTCGCAGGCATTGATGTTTCTACCGGGATGCAGCAAGTGGCGACCAAAAAATTGACGGCCAAAGGTTTTGCTGATCGAATCGACCTTCGCGTCGGAGACGCGCGAAAGTTACCGTATGAAGACAACAGCTTTGATGCGGTTTTCGCAAGTTTTACCTTGGAACTCTTTCCGCTAGAGGATATTCCTGCAGTGTTGGTAGAGGTGGCTCGCGTGCTGAAGCCAGGCGGAAGATTGGGCGTTGTGTCCATGGCCACGGTGCTGGACGGCGATAAGGCGAGTGGCTTGGAGAAAACTTATGTTTGGATGCATGAGCATTTTCCACACATCGTTGACTGCCAGCCAATCGATGTGGTTGGCCTCGTTAAAAAAGCTGGCTTGACCATTCAACAGAAAGTTGAGCTGGCGATTTGGACCATGCCGGTTCGATGTGTCGTGGCGACTGTCTCTTGAGCATGGTTGGAAGCGATACTGCGACCACTGCAAGCTGCGATCGCCGCCTCTGGTTGGCTAACGAAAATATCGAGCCCACGATGCCAAGGGCGGTCGCGTGGGCGAACGAAATTCGGTCTGGTGGTCTGGTGGTCTGGGGTCAAAACCTGCCGTTCTGACTAGCTAGCTACTGAAAAAGGCTGGGGGATTGGGGTGGATGCTCATTGCCTTGGCTTCGTTCCTTTCTTCAGGGTGCAGACGGTGACCTCGTAGTCCCAGCCGCCGCGGAGAAGGGCAGGGTCCCACAGTTTTGTAGTCACGTAGTTGACGAATTCAGCTTCGTCCGGTGG
The DNA here is from genome assembly GCA_003513555.1 of Rhodopirellula sp. Classification (GTDB taxonomy): domain Bacteria; phylum Planctomycetota; class Planctomycetia; order Pirellulales; family Pirellulaceae; genus Rubripirellula. The sequence goes on from DOPG01000192.1 coordinate 1,775, forward strand.
CCTGGAAAATTCGTCCACACTGCGATCGCACATCATAAAGCGGGCGAGCTTTTCGGTTTCTTCATAGCTGTTGGTGTGAATTGTCGCTAACAGTTGGTCCACTTTCAAATCGAACTCCGAGAACCTATCGGCGTGCATCGTAATTTGACGCATAAGATCGAATTTTTGAGCACCAAAATGTTCCAACATTTGATTGCACCCGGAATGGCCGCCTTTAAGGATGACTACCAGTTGTCCGTTCGGACTTTGGAAGTCGAGTAAACGACGCAGAATTTGAGTCCAGTTTTCATCAGGTAGGTGGTACAGAACATGGGCCAGTAATGCGTAATCGATGGGAACCGGCGGGTGGGCCGTCAAAAGATCTCCTGACAACAATTTCAAGTTTGGAATTTTCTGTTTCAGAATCTGACGCATTGCGGGCGACGGTTCGATGGCAAAGATAGGCGAGCAGTTTTGAACCAGTAGTTGGGTCAGATCGCCTGTGCCGGCGCCCCAATCAGCTGCGGCTGACTGTAACGGCAGTTGCTGAATCTGCTGCGTCAAATACGGCGTTAAGACAGATCTTTCGGTGCTGCAGCGAAGCAGACAAGCAAAGGCGTCGCTGTATTCTTCGCTGTCCCACTCGAAGCGGCGAAATCGGGGCATGGCTCTATTTTACACCAAAGGCTTGTGAGGGAAGAATTCGTGACTTTGATCGGGCAGGTTAGCCGCAGGCATCGACGGAATGTGCATGCCTTGACATTGTGCATGTGGTCCCATTGTTCGTGCAACCGCTGCATGGCTGCATCCGGAGCCTTCAAGGAAGAGAACGTTTACCATTTTTTCGTGCGGGGACACGCACCGCTATCGGCGGCATTGATTCCCTTTGTGGTGCTCAAAGGGCAGGCTCTGGCAATTGCTTGCTGATCCATAAATCGGGAGCTGTGGTTTCGATGGATTGCTGGCCTAGGCGATTCGATCTGGCGCGCCGATTGCGTTGCTGCCACTAGCAGGCAAGCCAAAGGGCTGGCTTGAATTCGTTGGATGAAAGGCAAGCGATTAGCCGTAGGGAGATTACGGATGTTCAAAATTGGTGAATGGGTGAGAGCCTCGTCGAGAATATTGGTCAATCTGGCTTCAACGTGCGTTGTCGGGCTGTATTTTTGCAGCGGTGCATTGGTCAGGGCAGAGGTGTCGGTTGCACAACCGTCGGGCGTTCAGGTACAACCGTCGGGCGTTGTGGCACAACCGTCTGGGACTGGTGCGAAACAGTCTGGAATGACTGAGCTAGGAAAAGCCGCAGATCACTTGCGTGGACAAGGACCGAGTGAAAAAAGGCAAGGCGAAAAACTGCCGGAAGGGCAGGTTGCTTTGGGACCTGCTTCCATCACTGCTATGGCCTATAGCGTTAGCGATGACCTGATTTACGCTGTCGATGGTAGCTGCGACGAGTTGATCATCATTGATGAGACGCTGCGGTTGCGGTTTCATGTTGGTCCACTCGGGTTTCCTGCGGTCTGTGGACTCACATTCGATTCTGACGGGCAGATGTTTGCTGTTGAGGGGCAGGGAGATCGGTTGTTGAAGGTTGACCCAATGACGGGGGAAGCCAAGTGTATTGGACCGCTCGGCTTTAGCAGCGTGCAGTCATTGGCATGCGATCGCTTCAATCGACTTTATGGGGTCGATACGGTAACAGATCAGTTAGTGAGCATTGATAGGGAAACAGGCCACGCGAGTGCAGTTGCGTCCCTCGATGTACCGAGCATTTTCAGTCTCGCTTTTGTGCAGGGTGAAGGCTTGTATGGTGTCGATATCGCAAGCAGTCTGCTTTACAAAATAGATGTGCAGACTGGTACTTGCGTTCGATTAAGTCCAACACTGCAACGCTGTTGTGAGACTCACGGATTAGCGACTTGTGGTGACGGCCGATTATTGGCGTATTCAGTCAGGCATCATTTGTTATGTGAGTTGAATCGGGATGACGGCACCATTGCTAATCAGACTCAGATCAGAGAGCAGTCCGTTTCCCGATTCGTGACTCGGGCAATCCCTGACGGGATACCAACCCGAATCCTTCTTGGGCTGGTATTGCTGACCATACTGGTCGCAAGCTGCATTCAGTGTGGCCGACTAGGAGCTCATTATGTCGGCGAAGCATGGCAGCAAACGCGGGATCTGTTCGCGAATCAGCGGGCCCCAAGCTGAGGAGCAGACGACGTTTCGAGGCATCCATTCGGAAACAGGATCAAGCTCACTAAGAAGTTCTGGGGGAAATTTTGCTCTTCTGCATCCGCAGCATCGATTTCTTAGATTGGGTGTGCAGAGATGAGTCTGAACCTGAGCCATGCTCGCCCCCAAGCATTCGGGCGGGAAGACCACGCCATTCCGAGCGTGGATTGAAGACGGATGTTGAGCTAACGAGAACCACCGATGCGATTAAGAGGAAATATGCTGTTTGGCGAATCCAGACGCTGAGTGGTTGGTGTACTTTAAGCCATCTTGCTGGAACGGTGACTTGGAATTGCCGGGAGTTCGCGGCTGTTCTTGTCTGAAGGTCGTCAGTGTGCCATTCACCAGTGGGGTTCGAAAGTGTCCCATTCTCGGAAGATGGGCGAGACTCGTTGGAGACGGAAGCTTGGTTTGCGAGTTGGATCGAAGGGGTTAAGAAATTCCAAACGCCGAATAGCATCGCTACGCAAAGTCCAATCAGTGCAGCGGACACAAGGGCAATCGGGGAGTGAGGGCCTGGCTGCGGAACACTGATCGAGATGGGAGGGTTTGCATGCAATGCATGCAGGTCAGCCTGCCGTTGTTGTTCTGTCTGCACCGCTTGTTCAGCTTGCCGTTGGAATTC
>DOPG01000035.1 GCA_003513555.1 Rhodopirellula sp.
ACCATCATCCAGAACACGTTGCATGCATCAAGAAACGGGCTGACGAGGTCGGAATGCAGACCGTGGCGATCGCTCCGGCGATTGGTCTGACACCGCAACCAGAACTCAGCATGATCGACTTCTTCTTCAAACACCTCGGCGTGAACTAGCTTCTTCTTGCCCTGGCTGATCCTACGGTGAGTTTTCAAGCAACTAGATCTCTTTGACCGGCCCCCCTACCAGAGTTCCCTAAAAAAAGTTTCGCAAGGATTTCCACCATGAATAATAACCAAGAGTCGACTGGTCCTGTGGGCCGCCGATCCATCATCAAGGGAGCAGCGAGCGCGGGTCTGATTTCAGCAACAAACGTGCCCACGATTTTGCAAGCATCCGAGTCTCGCTCTGCACAACCTGAGCTCGTCCGAAGAGAGAATAGCAAACCTGGCACTCGCGATTGGATGCTGACCAAGACGCGCACCGTGCCCGGCAAGATCAACAAGATTCTTTACAACGGGCGTTGCCAGCAGATCGAAGGCTACTGCAATGCAAACAGCATCCGTGCCGGCGAGACCTTGAAAATCATGGTGAGTGCAAATCCTGCGTCCAATTTCAAGCTGGAGATTTTCAGAACAGGCTACTACGGTGGCAAGGGCGCACGGCTGATGAAGACGATTGAGTCGCTGCATGCGTTTACACAGCCGGATCCGTCCGTTGGAGAGAATTTCGCCCGGGAGTGCCAGTGGGAGCCGACAGTTGAACTTGAGATTCCTGAACACTGGCCCAGCGGTGTTTATCTGGGAAAGATGACCGCAGAAAAAAATGGCATTCAGAGTTATGTCGTTTTCATCGTTCGCGATGACCGCCCATGCGACTTTCTTTTCCAGTGCAGCGATCTAACCTGGTCAGCCTACAACCGTTGGCCGATGGACTATTCGATCTACACAGAGCATGACGACTGGACGAGCATTGGTGTGCCCAGTGGCACGGTTAGTTTTGAGCGTCCCTACGGTCTCTTTACGCATCCGGTCAACCGACTGAAAAATTCAGGCGGCAGCGGTGAGTATCTGCCGTGGGAGTTTCCTCTTTCGTACTGGATGGAAAAACACGGGTACGACGTATCCTACATCTCCAACGTCGACACCCACAGCGACCCCGAAGGACTGCTCCGTGCGAAGGGTTTTCTGTCAGTCGGTCACGACGAATACTGGAGCGTCGACATGTATGAAAATGCGATCAAAGCGCGCGATGCAGGAGTAAGTCTGGCGTTCTTTGGCGGCAACTCGGTTTTGTGCGTTGTTCCCATGCTACCGTCGGGTAACGGAGCGCCGAATCGCAATATCCGTCGAGAGGGGTGGTTTCTTCCAATGCCTGAGAACCTGACCGAAGCACAGAAGAAAAGGCTTGTCAGCCGCTCACTCAACGACAAAACGTTCGAGCCGCGAATGGGACCTGACGGCGCGCTTCTGATGGGAGGACGTTTGGATCGCGAAGGCAGTGGTCGAGGACTCGGCGCGGGCGATTGGACCTGTGCGATGCCAGATCACTGGCTGTTCGAAGGAACGGGAATGAAGAAGGGCGATTCCATCAAAGGTCTACTGGGATGGGAGTGGCACGGTGCCCCAAGAATGGACCTGCCGGGCATGAACGTCGTCGCTGAAGGAGACGCAACGGTCAACAACAAGAAAGTGGGGCGATACACCGCCACACTCTATGACGGACCTCAAGACAACATCGTCTTCAATGCGGCCACGATCTGGTGGGCCAATGGATTATCAAGTCCGCCCGGGCACCTGAATCCTCGCCGTCATGGAGTGGCTCAACAGGGGCCCGATGAGCGCGTGCAAAAGATCACTCACAACCTGTTCAGACGGATCATGACCGCAACTTAATGAAAACGACTGGGCGTATCTAATCCATCGAATACTGCAAGTCGAAAACGCGATAACAACCCGCTGTTGCAGTAGAAAATGAAAACCGAACCTGACAGGAAAATCAATGTCACTGACCAGAAAACTACTTGCGATGTTGCCACTCCTGTGCATTTTGTTTTCTACTGCAGCAATGCAAGCTGCAAACCCCACAGACACAAAGCCGAATGTCCTGTTCATCGCGATCGATGACCTGAATGACTGGACCGGCATGCTCACGGGCAATCCGCAGTCCAAGACACCTCACATGGACAAGCTTGCGTCTCGCGGATTGGTGTTCACCAACGCACATTGCGCGGCACCCGCCTGCGGTCCGTCGAGGTCTGCCATCATGAGCGGCATCAGACCGTCGACGTCAGGTAATTACATCAACAAAAGTTCTCTGATTCATAATCCAATACTGAATAAGTCGGTTCTTCTACCAGAGTTCTTCCAGCGAAACGACTACTACGTTTGCGGCGCTGGAAAGCTCTTTCACGGATACCATTTCAACAACGAGGTCAAGGGCCGAGGCTTTGACGATTATTTCCCGAGCAAAACGCAGGACCTTCCTTCCTGGGAGGGCCTCAAGTTCTCCTCCAAGCTTCCACTGGGTGGTTGGACAAGAACGGCCGATTGGGGTCCCCTGCGTGCTGATGTAACAGTCGATGACCATCCCGATGGCAAAACCGCGAACTGGGCTGCAGAACAGTTGCTCTCAGGCGAACTGCAAGAACCCTTCTTTCTCGGAGCCGGAATCTTCCAACCACATCTGCCCAACTACGCGCCTCAAAAGTATTTTGACCGCTTCCCTCTGGAAGAGATCAAGCTTCCGGAAGGTTTCAAGGAAAACGACCTGGACGACGTCCCCGCTGCCCATGCCAAAATGGCCCACAATCCATGGCTGAAAAAAATCAGGGAAATGGGCCAATGGAAGCCCGCGATTCAGGCTTATCTCGCCTGCACATCCATGGTGGATGAACTCGTCGGACAGATCGTTGCGGCTCTCGAAAAATCGAAATACGCTGATAACACCATCATCGTCTTGTGGAGTGACCACGGCTTCCACCATGGCGAAAAGGGACGTTGGGGAAAATATTCGCTCTGGGAGCGAGCCACTCGGGTGAACCTCTTATGGGTCGTCCCAGGAGTCACTCAGCCTGGATCGACCTGTGCTCGACCAGTGAACTTGCTGGACATCTATCCGACGCTTGCCGCCCTCACCGCGTGCAAGCCACCCACAGCACAACTGGAAGGCAACGATCTCTCTGTCTTGATGAAAAACCCACAGGCAAAATGGAACGAAGCGACAGTAACCACTTTTGGCTACAAAAATTACGGCGTGCGATCCGAGCAGCACCGGTATATCGTCTACAAAGATGGCTCTGAAGAACTTTACGATCACACACAGGATAAGTGGGAGTGGAAGAATCTGGCGGGCAATTCTGAATACGCCGCGATCAAAAAGAAGATGCGTAAATTTCTCCCCACTCATCATGAACCCTCGGGCGTTACGTACGAAGTGCCTAAACGCAAACCCAGGGGCCAATCGTTGCAACGATGAAACCTACCGCCATTCACCAACACGAATGGAAATCGCAACCTCGTTCACAACAAATTCGAAACTGCTTTTCCCTGAACCGACAGGGTAGGACTTTATCCATGACCCGGCTCATTATTTCAATCACGTTCATCATGGCCGTTTGCGTTACCATGCAAGCCATTGCCCAAGAAGGCGAGAGCGACTCGAAGACAGCAGTGTACGACTACAAAACAATCGGCGATAAAAAACTGAAGATGCATGTCGATTTCCCCCCTGGTTGGCAAAAAACGGACACGCGTCCCGTCATCATTTTCTTCCATGGTGGCTCATGGAACGGCGGCTCGGTCCGGGCATTCGCCACCCAGGCCAAGTATTTCGCCAGCCGCGGTCTGGTTTGCACCCGCGTCGAATACCGACTCAAGAGCAAAGACGGCGTGACGCCTGACAAGTGCGTCGAGGACGCCCGCAGCTCCGTGAGGTGGGTGCGAGCCCACGCTGCGAAACTCGGAATCGATCCCCAGAAACTGATCACTGCGGGCGGTTCAGCCGGAGGCCACCTCGCGGCCTGCGCGATCATCCCCGAAAGCGTCGAGACCGATGCCGCCGACCTGTCGATCTCGACAATCCCCCAAGCCATGGTCCTGTTCAATCCAGTTCTTTCGTTCATGCAGGGAGGGCTTGCCAGTCGCGTCAACGGCGATCAAGAAATCGCGGCAAAGATCTCTCCGCTCTCTCACGTCAAGCCCGATACCCCGCCTTCCATTGTCATGTATGGAACAAACGACAGACTCAAAGCGTTTGGCGATCTCTGGTGGACCAAGGCGAAGGAACTCGGTTTTCGAGCCGACAAGTACACAGCGGAAGGCGGCAAACACGGTTTTTTCAACCAATCGCCGTGGCTGGAACGTACGATGATCGCCGCCGACGAATTCCTGGCTTCGCTGGGCTACCTCCAAGGC
>DOPG01000397.1:0-10400 GCA_003513555.1 Rhodopirellula sp.
AACCTCGATGAAGTCATTACCAGGGAGTAATTGTCATTCTCACGATTGAATATCACACACGACAGGTCACTCGGCGGCAGCTTTTTAATACAGCCCGAAATGGGGTGGGGGCTGCAGCGCTGGCGACGTTGTTGGGGCGAGAGAGCGAATCGGCAGAACCGTTTCGTTCAGTGGGGCTGAAAGGCTTGCCACATCACAAGCCAAAAGCAAAGCGTGTGATCTATCTGTTTCAGTCAGGTGGTCCGAGTCACATTGATTTATGGGACTACAAGCCTCATTTGACAACCATGCATGGGAAACCCTTGCCCGATTCTGTCAAAGGAACGCAAAGAGTAACGGGGATGACTGCTGGGCAAAAGCAGTTTCTTGCCAACGCTCCGATCAAACCATTTCAGCAGCATGGAGACTGTGGACGTTGGGTGAGTGACCTGCTACCGCACACTGCAAAAGTGGTTGATGAACTTGCTGTTCTGAAAGCAGTCCACACCGAGGCAATCAACCATGATCCCGGGATCACGTTCATTAATACTGGCAATCAGCAAATCGGACATCCATCGCTCGGTGCCTGGCTCAGTTACGGATTAGGGTCTGAGAATCAGGATCTGCCGGGCTACATGGTGCTGATCAGTCAGGGAACCGGAAAAAATCCCGGCCAGCCAATCTTTTCGCGTCTCTGGGGCAGCGGCTACTTACCAAGCAAGCACCAGGGCGTGCGTATGCGCCCCGGCAGTAATCCCGTCTTGCATTTATCGAATCCCAAGGGCATTGATGCTGAGATGCGTCGCGGTCAATTAAATGACCTGGCTGCGCTAAATGAGCGTCACGCACAACTCACGGGTGACCCGGAAATCGAGGCTCGGATCGCACAGTATGAAATGGCCTATCGAATGCAAACCTCGGTACCCGACCTTACGGACATGTCGGACGAACCCGAGGAAGTATTTGACTTGTACGGTCCTGATTCTCGAAAGCCAGGTACTTACGCTGCCAACTGCCTGCTGGCACGGCGGATGATTGAACGCGATGTCCGATGCATCCAGTTGTTTCACCGTGGTTGGGACCAGCATAATTCGCTGGTCAGTCACCTTGGAAATCAATGTCGTGATACGGATCAAGCGAGTGCGGCGTTGGTTGCTGATCTCAAGCGACGTGGATTGCTGGATGACACGTTGGTGATCTGGGGCGGGGAATTTGGGCGGACCGCATACAGTCAGGGAGGACTCAATAGCGGTAGGGACCACCACGGTCGCTGTTTCACTGTTTGGATGGCTGGCGGGGGCGTGAAGCCCGGTGTTGAATTCGGAGCAACAGATGATTACTGCTATAACATTGTCGATGGTGCAGTTCATGTCCGCGATTTAAATGCTACTGTGCTCAATTTGTTGGGCATCGATCACCGGCGTCTCAATTTCAAGTTTCAGGGACTTGAGCAGCGTTTGACAGGGGTTGAGCCGGCACGAGTGGTTGATGAAATACTGTCTTGATCTACGGGAGATGGACCTTTCGTTGTTGCGTTTGTACCGATGCATGTCCGAAAATGAGCGTGCGATTTGCTTGAGTCTCTCGTATAGAGGTGTCGCGAAGGACGAGTTTAGAAATTGTTCTTTTGCATCAGTTTCCGCATGAACGCTGAGTTCAACTTGGGTTTCTACCAGCTTTCTACGCCGCATCGTCCCGGCATGTGTTGGGGACGGGCCGGTTTGTTCGTCTTCTTCGTGTTCAACTTGTTAAGTGAGGATGCTAATGCAGGCAAGGCTTCCCATCAGACGCAGGATGGGCAGCCAAACGTCATCCTGATCATGACGGATGATCTTGGCTACAACGACCTGAGTGGCTTTGGGCATCCTGAGATTCAAACCCCTGTTCTTGACCAGCTTGCCCGTGATGGCATTCGCTTGACCAGCTTTTATTCCGGTGCATCTGTATGTACTCCCTCGAGGATGGCTTTGCTGACCGGCTGTTATCCTGTTCGCATGGGATGGAAACAGGGGGTCATCGGATACAAGATGGGGCTGCGTGAAGGGCTGCACCCTCGCGCGCTTACGATGGCTGAAATTTTTCAACATTCTGGTTATGTGACGGCGATGTCGGGCAAATGGCATTTGGGAAGTGAACCACCTTGCCGGCCTCATCGGCAGGGATTTGATACAGCTTTTTACATTGACAAAAGTAACAATCAGACTCGGAAGATTTGGCGAAATGATGAGATTGTTGAGGAGAAATTTGTTAATCAATATTTGACTGAGCAATTCACCAAAGAGGCGGTGAAATTCATCAAAAAGAATCGACGCCAGAAGTTCTTTCTTTATCTACCGTACTCAGCTCCGCATTTTCCAGTTGAGGCACACCCGGATTGGAAAGCAAGGTCAAGTTTTGGTGTTTATGGAGATGTGGTTGAGGAGGTAGATGCCCGTATCGGCAAAATTTTGACCACACTCTCCAATGAAGGTATCGCAGACAACACGATTATCCTCTTTTGCTCTGATAATGGTCCGCAGCCCGGTCAGGCTGCCCGGGCCCATCCGTTTCGGGGGATGAAGTGGAGTGCTTTAGAGGGGGGCACACGAGTACCTTGCATTGTTCGGTGGTCTGCCCAAATCCCCGCGGGAAAATCAAGTGAGCAGGTGGTGACGGCTATGGATTTGTTGCCGACGTTGTGCGATTTGGCGGGGATCGACCTGCAGGGAAAAATGCGGCTGTTGCGGCCCGATGCAAATGGTGACAAAAACGCGGTACCGCCTTTGATTGATGGACGCTCGGTGGCTGAGCTTTTTCGTGGCACGAACGAATCGTTGCCTGAACGCGGAGTCCTTTATTGGCATGGGATGGGGAAGCCTCAGGCGATTCGCAAAGGAAGTTGGAAACTGTTTTTTGACCGCGAGTCCACGGTGGCGGGACTTGGTGTGGATGCCAAGTTGCCTGCAGCACAACGCAAAGCGTTAAAATCTTTAGCCAATGGCCAAGGTCCTGTTTTGTTTAACCTTGAAGAAGATCCTGATGAGCTGTCGGATTGCAGTACTGACAGGCCAGACATTGTCAAGCAACTGAGCGAGATCGCGACACGGAAATTGGCTGAGACCACAGAGGTGATGATTCCGTTGTGGCAACCAGGTCCATAAGCAAATTGTGGCGGCGAGTACTTGTGTCGAGAAGGTCTGCGTGCGATCGCAGTTCCCGTGCCGCGTTGTGTTCTTGCTGGTGCTGGGGGGCATGAGAATGATCGGGTCGCTGGATTATCTGGTTACTGTGCTTTCAATCGAGCACTTTGAGACAAAGATTTTTGAATTGCACCACCATGTCTGGATCATGAAGTTGAAGCTGCAGCATGCCGCGTTTTAATCTTTTGTCGCTCGGCAGGTTTTCTGTGAACTCCGACGCGAGTTTTCCATTGATGGACAGGCTAAAATGATTGTCAGTTGCAATAATGTGAACTTTGTTCCATTGGCCACGATGAATGTGCTCCTTTAGGAGTCCGTCGTGGATTGGGGTAATGTGTGGACGGTCATCGGAGTCAATCACAAGCCGGTCTCCGCGGAAACAGCGATGCTCGGTTCTTCCAGGCGTATGGAAATCCCATGCGCCGAGCACTTGTTTTCCAATACCAACGTGTCCAAGATCTGCGTGATACGATTGGAAACTGCGTTTTTTTGTCGGGTCAGGGATGGCGCGGATGCTGACGCCACTGTTTCCCTTGCCTGGGAAACGATAGCTGAATTTCAGCTCCAAATTCGAAAGTTCCTTATTGCCTGCATAGGTCAGGTAGCCACGCGTCTTTCCGCCAGTGCCAGTGATGATTCCATTTGCGACTTGCCAAGCACCGTCGCTGCCCGGTGGAGTTGCTTCCCAGCCGTTCAGGGTTTCTCCATCGAAAATTGGTTTAAAGTTTGTGGCCGATGGATTTGAAACCACTTGGGGTTTCATTGGTATTGGCTCGGTGGCATTGACCTGATTGTGACGCAGTACTGCGGCGAGGCACAGGAAATAGACGATCGATGCGTTTGTAGATAAACGCAAAATGATGGTGGGCTTCATTTTTTTCAGAGCAAGGCGAGGTTATCAATAAAATGTGATGTGAGTGTATCATCACATTTCAGGGTGCGGCGAGCATTGTTTTTGCCAAGTAACCTTGCAAAATAGCCAGAATTTTTGAACCGCTACTTTTGGTGATAGATTCTTGATCCCGTTCCTGTGTAGTGCCCTCTAGTTAGCTTGTTAGCGGCTGGGGAAGGTATGCGTGATGCCTCGGTGCCTATCGGTTAGACTACGGGGCCTGTCACTGACTTGCGAAGGATTCCACATGCGTTTTGTTATCGGTTGCACTTTTCTTGTTGTCTTGTTCGCCTGTTGCGCGGGATATGCTCAGGGGCAACAGCCCCCCGTCACTGAGATCTACAAGATTTATGATGAGGACAACAATGGCCTGTTGGAAGCCAGTGAAGTGGCGGGTAGTCGCTATGCGAGACAGTTTCCCAGGTGGGATGTTGATGGGGACAAACAAGTTTCACCGAAAGAGATCATCACGTTCCGCAGGCGTTTTGGAATTGCGGCCGATGGAACCATGCTGCGAGTTCCAGCACAAAAGCTGGGGGGGCCGAAATTTGTGGTGCCTGAGATAGCGGATTTGAAACGCATAGCAAAAGGAGTGCGACTGTCGCGTGACGATGCTCGTAATTCAGCATTTGTGTTAGCGACAGAGCCCCATGCCGTTGACGGGATGCAGTACGTGATTTTGACTGATCACGTTGAAGCGGCCTTTTTAGAACCTTTGCAGAAACTCGCAGCACACCACCAGGGACAGATTTTGAGTGTTGCTGACTTGGCCTTACTGTATCAGCGCCCCAAACAGTTTGCAGAGTTGCAGAAGCGTCTTCAGGAAATTGGTCCCCGTTATGTTGCGATCGCACCACGTCTGGATTCGTTTCGGGAAAATATGTTGATGGGGATGTGGGAACTCTTGTCGACTTTGGATAACGATCCCGAAATTGATGTCTTTCCCGGATTCTTAGTGGCCTCTAATGCATCTGCGTTTTCGAAGCTCGTTGAGCAGTCGTTGAAGCACACCGCTGTGGCTCATGGTAAGCTGAGGCCGATTGCCGTCAGCCAGGTATTGAGCGACGCGGAAACTAGATCACTGCAAAAAGCTGCGATGTTGCGACAGCACTTTCGTAAAAACAATCTGGAGACACCCGTTGTTGCAATTTATGGCAAGAAAGCCAAGACGGCACCGCGGCTCAAGGGGGAACAGGTATGGAATTTGGAGGCGCCCGGCGGTGGTGAGTTCATCGAATCTTTCTCGGCAGATCTGTCAAGCAAATTTGATGAGTCAAATTTGATCATCATGCACGGGCATGGAATACCCGGAATGTCTTGTAGTGTTGATATACAGGGGATACCTGCGAACTTGCAGGGCAAGGTGTTGATGACGGGGTCCTGCTTTTCTGCTTCGCCCAGCAAGTCGGATCTTCCTGAAATGCGTGACGCGCCTGGTGGTTACACCGTGCAGAAACGTGACGCGTTTGTGCTTCGTGCTATTGATCAGGGAGCCATCGTTGCCTTTGGGCACCAACGGCTTAGTTCAGGGTTCCCTCATCTTTATCCAGTACTGGAGTGTTGGCTTCAGGGGAATACAGTAGGTGAGGGCTACCAACGGTTAATGAATGGGTTGATCAATTTGAAAGAGGTTGGGTCGGGAGGTTTTGTGATACGCGAGCAAACAAAAAAAAGACCTCCGCAGAATTCATTGCTCTATGTTGTGATTGGAGATCCTGCGTTGCAGCCGTTCGCAGAATGACTGCGGGCTTGCCGGTCAAAATCAGGCCATGCTGCTACGTGGAAAGCGTTTTTGATAAACGTTGATTAGCATCTTGGGGTTGCCATTATGCACGGGAGGTAGTGCCAGTAAAGTATTAAGTGGACTGCGTATGTTTCCTGTGCTTGTACAATCCCGAGGGCGTTATCTGAAGTGGGGGATTTTGACACTGGCAGTGTGTGTCTGTGTGATGATTTTAGCGCCTTACGGCTATTACTTCGCAGTAGATCTTGAGTATGGTTTCTTGCGTGACAAACGTGAGTTCTTTTTTAGTAGCGGTTATTTTGTCGCGTTCTATACGCACATCGTAGGGGCACCTGTCGCTTTTCTTAGCGGTGCTCTTCAGGTTAGCGGATCCTTGCGTCAGCAGTGGCCGCAAATGCATCGGTGGTTGGGGCGTTTTTATTGTGTTTTAGTTCTGACTGCGGTCGCCCCGGGTGGCTTGGTGATGGGCTTTTGGGCGTATGGTGGGCTGTCATCTCAGTTGTGCTTCTCGTTACTCGCAGGACTGACATGGGTTGCAACAGTCTTGGGATGGCGATTTGGCCGGCTTGGAAAATTCAAGAGGCACGCCAAATGGATGTTGCGGAGCTATATTCTGATTGCCTCGGCTATCTGCTTGAGGCTGATTCATCCGCTGCTAAGCGGCTTGCAGCTAAATCATGAAGTTACTTATCAACTATCCGTATGGACAAGTTGGGTGCTGCCTTTAGTACTCGTTGAGCTTTTCAGCCCGTTCACGGATCCTGCGAGATAGAAATGTCCGACGGCGTAAAGTTCGGGTAGTCGTTGGTCGCAGATTTTTTCTGTTCCATCCAATGGGAATCAAAGAGTGAGGTAGCAGGAAGGCTATAAAGATATGGTCCAGGATAGTCATTGTTCAGTGCTCGGGGCGATAGGAGCGTTTTGCTCCTGTGGAGCCCTTTAAGTAGTGGATTCGTATCTGCGCGGAATTCATGAAAAGCGTAGGTGGTGAATCATGGGTGCACTGGATCGGAAGTTGATGGTTTGTGCGATTTACAGAAAGTTGCGAATACTCCTCTCCACTCGAATTGCCGTTCAGGCTGACGATTGGCTTGTTGGGGGAGTGTGAGTGGACCTCAGAGGAAATGGGGATTGAGTCGCTGTGGTTCATTTCATCGTTGGTTCGAATTCGCTATGATGGACGCTGTTTCAAGTGCTTCGGGGCAGTCGGTGGGACTTCACCTGCCTGATAAGCTGTGATGCTTGCTGTGTATGCTGGCGAAGGCGGGTGCGGGATTTTGAGCGACTTGCAGGCAACAGAACCATTAGTGAGATGGTTATTTGTCGCAAATTCGCGACCCGCTTCTTTTGTCACAGGCAGACAGACTTTCATGCGTAGTGTGTAATATTTTCAGCGCTCATTCTGACGGAACATGATCCAGAATCCCATCCTGCCCGGCTTCAACCCTGATCCGTCGATTTGTCGAGTGGGAGACGACTACTACATAGCAACGTCGACGTTTGAGTGGTACCCGGGAGTGCAGATTCATCACTCCAGAGACTTGCAGCATTGGCGTTTGCTGACACACGCGCTGCGGGAACAGATTGACTTGAGTGGAGTGCCGAGTTCAGGTGGTGTTTGGGCGCCCGCCTTGAGTCATCATGGCGGCGTGTTTTACCTTTGCTACACAGTGGTGCATCAGCACGAGGCCGCCACGAAGGATACTCCCAATTTTTTGACGACAGCGGAATCCATTGAGGGCCCCTGGACCCCGCCAGTGTTCGTCAACTCTTCTGGTTTCGATCCTTCGTTGTTTCATGATCAGAATGGCGAAAAGTACTGGCTGAATATGATTTGGGATCATCGGCCAAATCATCATCCATTCTACGGCATTGCTTTACAGAAATATGATGTACTGCAGCATCGGTTGGTCGGTGAGGCGAAAGTCATTTTCAAGGGCAGCAGCATTGGCCTCACCGAGGGGCCTCATCTTTATCAGCGCAATGGTTGGTACTACCTGCTAACCGCCGAAGGTGGAACCGAATACGAGCATGCAGCGAGCCTGGCACGCTCGCGTTTTTTGGAAGGACCTTATGAGGTTCATCCAGAGAATCCGGTTTTGACATCATCAGGCTGTCCCGACCTTGAACTTCAGAAAGCTGGTCACGCTAGCTTGGTTGAGACTCAAACAGGTGAGTGGTACATGCCTCATTTGTGTGGTCGACCGTTATCTGGTACCAAACGATGTAACTTGGGACGCGAGACGGCAATTCAGAAAGTTGAATGGCGGGATGATGATTGGTTGTACATGGCTGGTGAGGACAATCGACCAAAACTGCACGTCGCTTCGCCCCATTTGCCAAAGAAAAAATGGGAAGAAATTCCATCACGCCTCCCATTCGACTCCATCCACTATGCCACTCCGAGAATTCCACTGAGTCCAGCTGATCGCCAGCCGGATAAGCTGGTTCTACGTGGCGGCGAGTCGTTGGAGTCGTGTTTTCGTCAGGCCATGCTGGCCAGGCGTCTGACAAGCCAAGTTGCAACAGTGACCACACGGCTGCGGTTCCAGCCCCAATCGTTCCAGCAGATGGCGGGGCTGGTTGCCTATTACAATACGCACTTGTTTCACTACCTGTACATTTCCGTCGATGAAGTTCTCGGGCGTTGTCTTCAAATTCACAGTTGTGATGATGGGGCATCCTCGTTCCCACTGGGGGAGGCTCTGGTTCCGCTGCCTGAGGGCGATCTTTATTTGCGTGCGGTGTTCGATGAATGCCGGCTTGCATTTTCCTGGTCAAAAGATGACAAGATTTATCACCAAATTGGTTTCGAACTCGATGCTTCGATTCTTTCTGATGACCACGGTGACCATTGGGGTTTCACCGGAACCTTTGTTGGCTTGGCCTGCCAAGACCTGACTGGTCAGCAGTTGCCGGCTGAATTCGATTACCTCGAGGTGCGGTAAACGCACCGAAAGAAGCTTTTTGTCATGAAGTTCAATTCGCTGTTCATTGCGTTCGTCGTTTCTTTGGGCGGTTTTTTGTTCGGATTTGATATGGGCATCATCTCTGGGGTAATGGATTACGCTGCACCTCAGTTGGAGCTGAATGATGTACAGACCGGTTGGGTGGTGAGTTGCCCCACGTTTGCGGCCATGTTTGCCATGCTTGCCGCGGGGGCGATCAGCAATCGGTGCGGTCGAAAACCATTGCTGGTAGTGATTGCGATACTTTACGCAGCTTCGGCGCTCTGGTCTGCCTATGCTGAAACTTATGTGATGTTGTATCTGGCTCGCATGTTAGGGGGGGTCGCCTTTGGTGCAGCATTGATCATTGCACCCACCTACATTGCCGAAATCTCCAAGGCTTCGAATCGGGGTAAGCTGGTTTCGATTCAACAATTGAATATCGTGATCGGATTCTTCGCAGCGTTCCTGTGTAATTGGTATTTGAACCGTACATACAAGGCGGGCGCTGACTGGCTTACGGAAGAGAACGTCTGGCGTTGGATGTTGGGGATTGAGGTTGTCCCCGCTGTGCTCTATTTTTGCTCTTTGCTGCTTGTCCCCTCCAGTCCGCGATGGCTCTTTACTCGAGGCAGGACTGTCGAGGGGCATGCTGTCCTGCAGCAGTTGCATGGTCAGGAAGATGGGGATGCTGAAGCAAATGCGATCAAGGATAGCATCGAGGCTCAAGCAGGGGTTATGAGAGGTGGCTATGCCGAATTGTTTAACCATAAGCTGAGCTTTGTCCTGTTTGTTGGACTTGCTATTGGCATTTTGCAGCAGAGTACCGGGATCAACGCCGTCTTCTTTTATGCTGTTAGCATCTTCAAGCAGACCGGAATCGGGCAAGACGCCGCTTTCGAATCTGGCTTGCTGCTCAGTACGGTCAATCTGCTCTTCACTTTTGTGGGAATCGTTCTGATTGATCGATTGGGACGTCGACCATTGATGCTGATTGGGATTGGCGGAATTTCAGTGTGTTTGTTGTTGTGTGCTTTTGCATTCAATCAAGCCACTTATGAGTTGACTGATGACGGCATTGCCACGTTGCAGAAAACGGGGGCCCTGAGTTCGGAAGATATGAAGATTTTGGCTGCACAGACCAATCAGAGTTTCGGTAATGACGTCGACTTCAAGCAGAAAATGAGGGATTCACTGGGGAAAGAAGTTTATGATTTGAATGAGGGGGTTATCCTTGAAGTAGCGACCAAAATGAATGCCAAATTGGTGCTTGCCGGAATTCTTGGATTTATCGCCTGTTTTGCCTTCTCCTTGGGGCCGGTGATGTGGGTGATGCTTTCTGAGTTGTATCCCAACCGTATTCGCGGCCTCGCGATTGGTGTCATTGGTTTCGTTAACTCGTGCACCGCCTGGTTCGTATCCCAAATATTTCCATGGGAGGTATCGAACCTCGGCAATGCCACCTCGTTCCTGATTTTTGGTGTGATTGCAGCGTTTGGTTTTTTTCTGCTGTACTTCATCTTGCCTGAGACCAAGGGACGATCGCTCGAGGAACTCGAAGCTGATTTGGTGCTGAAGAGGTAACCGTCAGACGAAGGGATCGTTTGGCATTACCCGATGAGTGCTGCGATTTTTGGATGCCGGACTCTTGGATGCCG
>DOPG01000397.1:10651-14109 GCA_003513555.1 Rhodopirellula sp.
GACTCTTGGATGCCAGACTCTTGAGCCCGTATCGAACTTCTTTTGAATTAGATTGATCAGTTGAATTACATGATGAAACCGTTACTGCTGATTCTTGGTTTGCTAGTTGGCATGGTTCCTGCGGTCGGCAATGCCGTCGAAGTCCAGGGGAAGTTTGCTCCGCGACCGGGCAAGGTCCTTGTGTTCGCAGGCCAAGACAATGCCTCTGTGGGTGGTACACGAAAGTATCGCGATGGCTACGTTGATAATATCGGGGTGCCAGGTGGAATCACCCATTACGTCTACTTTTCTGAGGGGTGGACCAACGGGTTTGATCGCACCTTTGCCAAGGGGGAGGTCGCTGGGCTGAACCGCGAGACTGAGTGGGCGTCTGGTCCAATGCATCAAAAGGCTTATCTCGACTCTGATGTGTTGGAACGTTGTGTGATGCACGTTTCGATAGCGATGGAGGGGAACTGCGAAGATAAGGTTGCCGATGGTTCTTTCGACCATTTGATTACCGAGTTTGTCGACTTTGTTGCCGCTTATCCAGAACGACCCTTTTTGATTCGAATTGGTTATGAGTTTGATGGTTCGTGGAACGATTATGATCCTGGAAATTTCAAGTTGGCGTTTCGACGGATTGTTGACGCGTTGCGGGCCAGGAAACTTGAGAATTTTGCCACCGTGTTTGCGTCTTCAAGCAGCGTGAAAGTGGGGCAATTCGAGGAGTATGATCCGGGTGAAGAGTACTATGATTGGGTTGGGTACTCGTGGTGGGGCGGTGAGAAAGATGGGCAGCCTGCACTCGATTTTGCACGTAGCGTTGGTAAGCCGGTTTTCATAGCCGAAGCAACTGCACGTGGTCACTACTTCGACAACGAGGACGCAGGAACTGTCTGGAATGATTGGTTTACTGCGTTCTTCAAGCACATCGATGACAACCTTGATGTGATTCGGGCTGTGTCCTATATCAATGCTGATTGGGATTCACAGGATATGTGGGATGGTTGGGGCCAAACCAGATTGGAAAGTGCTCCGCTTTTGAAGCAGCGGTGGTTGGAACAAATGGCAGATCCGAGGTTTATCAATGCGATTGATAAACCGTTTGAAGCGATCGGTTTTCTTGAACCTTCTTCCCAGCCCGTACCCCGGCAGAAATGGCCTTATCAGAATGCTGAATTGCCAGTGCACGAGCGGGTGTCTGACCTGCTTGCCAGGATGACCCTTGAGGAGAAGATTGCGCAGCTCACCGGATGGTGGGATCCAAGCGAAGAAAAACTGCGTGAACAGGGAGCCATCTTTGGTAGTGATTTTTTTGCTGAGAAATGCCCCGATGGAATCGGGGAATTGGGGCCGCTGCACAATCTTACGATTGATGAGGACGCGCGTCTTTACGCGGCTGTGCAGAAACACTTCCGTCATGACACCCGTCTGGGAATCCCCGCCATGCTGCACGATGAGGCAGCCCATGGGTTCATGCGTTTTGAAGCCAACTCGTTTCCAACGCCCATTGGACTTTCCTGCACCTGGAACGTTGACCTGTTGCGAGAGGTCTACTCACAGGCGGGGCGAGAAGCTCGTTCGCGTGGTGTTTCGCATGTCCTTTCACCTATCCTCGACGTCGCCAGAGATTTGAGGTGGGGCCGTGTTGACGAAACACTTGGAGAAGATCCCTATCTGGTGGGACGTCTTGGGGCTGCTATGGTGCGGGGGTTGCAAGGCTCGGCTGATGGAACCATTGCACCGAACCATGTGGCGGCAACACTCAAACACTTTGTCGGCTATGCCGGAACCGAGGGAGGCAGAAATCGCTCTCCCTATGTTCATGGGCCGCGTGAGTTGCTGGATACGGAAGTTGCCCCCTTTAGGCACGTAATTCAAAATGCGAAACCCGCTGCAATCATGGCTGCGTTCAATGAAGTGGAAGGGGTACCCTGTCACGTCAATCGCTGGGTGCTGGGCGACCTACTGCGTGGTGAACTCGGATTTCAAGGGCTTACTGTCGGTGATTATCAGGGAATCGACCTTGTTCGCAGCTATCAGAAAATTGGAAAGTCTGATGCTGATGCTGGCCGCATGGCTCTTGAGGCTGGGCTTCAGTTGGAACTGCCAAATAACTTTGGGTTCAAGCATCTCCCCGAGCTTGTGAAAACTGGCGACGTAGAGGAACGGTTAATCGATCAAGCTGTTGCCGAAGTACTCGAGCTAAAGTTCCGGCTGGGGCTGTTTGAAGCGCCCATGCGAATCGATGTACCGCGCGCAAAGTCATTGGCGACGTCGGAAACTGCACGTGAATTGAGTCTCGAAGCTGCCAGACAGTCGATCGTTCTGTTGAAGAATGAAGGAGGGGTACTGCCGTTAACGCCGGGGAAACATGACACGGTTGCTGTCATTGGCCCCAATGCAGATGTTTGTCGACTTGGTAACTATTCAGGCCGCCCTCTCAAAACAGTTTCTTTACTGGAGGGAATCCGCACACGTCTGGGTGATGCTGGCAAAGTGGTGCATGCACAAGGGTGCAAAATCGCATTGAATGATGCAGAGGATTCGTATGCGAACTGGCGTTATGTCAATGAAATTAAGTTTGCGACGCTGAAGGATAACCAAGGCTTGATTGCGGAAGCGGTGGAAGTTGCCAAGCAGTCGGATCTTGTGGTTCTTGCACTGGGGGAAAACGTTCTGCTGGGACGTGAGGCGTGGGGGGGGAACCACGTTGGTGATCGCACCACGATGGACCTGACCGAATCGCAGCGTGTGCTTGCAGAGGCTGTGCTGGCCACTGGCAAGCCGGTTGTTCTGTTTTTGAATAACAGTAAGCCTGTAACGCTGCATGAATTGGGAGACCGGATCCCTGCAATACTGACGGCCCACTATGCCGGTCAAGAAACAGGAACAGCGGCCGCTGAAATTCTGTTCGGTGATACTAATCCTTCAGGAAAGCTGACTCTCAGTTGGCCCAGGAGTGTGGGGCATCTACCAGCCCACTACAGCCAGCAGCAAAGTTCGCAGATATTTGACTACGTCGATTCGCGGCGCGATGCGGTTTATCCTTTTGGGCATGGGCTTAGCTACACCAACTTCGATTACGGCAGCTTGCAGTTGTCAGCTACTGAAATTCACTCCGGCGAGACGATTGAAGCGACGGTCACCGTCACTAACACAGGCCAGCGAAGTGGAACCGAGATTGCTCAACTTTATGTCACGGGTGAGTCGTTCACGATTGCAAGACCGGCGTTGGAATTAAAAGGGTTTCGCCGTGTCTCACTGAAAGCAGGTGCAAGCCAAAAGGTTGTTTTTCAAATTAAAGCGGATGACTTGTCATTTCATGACGCGTCACTGAATCGAGTTTTGCCATCAGGAAAGTACCTTGTGCGGGTCGGAGGGGCATCTGCTGAGTTAGGTGAGCCGAGAACATTGATCACGCGGGCAAAGCCGAGATCGGCTCCCTTGATCGCGTCGGCAGGCACGACGGGCGC
>DOPG01000482.1:0-2634 GCA_003513555.1 Rhodopirellula sp.
CGTCCAAAATCCGTCGCATTTCGGCGACAGCTTCGCGCATGCCAACCATTACGGCACGGCTCACGATCGAGTGGCCGATGTTGAGCTCGATCATGTTGGGAACCGCTGCCACGGGACGCACATTGGTGTAGTTTAGCCCATGGCCCGCGTGCAGGCGCATGCCGAGTGCGGATGTGACGTCCCCGGCGTTCAATAGTCGCTGCAGTTCCATTTGATGAGTTGCACGGGCGGCAAGCGCGTAGGGGCCCGTGTGCAACTCAACAGCATCGGCGCCCAGTTTGCTTGCGGCTTCGACTTGTTGAATGTCGGGATCGATGAAGAGGCTGACCAGAATGTCATGATCTTTGAGTTTCTGGATTGCCCCAGCAATCCTTCCCTGATCGGATGCGACGTCCAGTCCGCCCTCGGTCGTGATTTCCGCGCGGTTCTCAGGTACGAGCAGCCCCCAAGTTGGCTTTGCTTTGCAGGCGATCTCAACGATTTCATCCGTGCAACCAAATTCCATGTTGGTTTTCACTGTAACTGTTTTCATCAGAAGTTCTACATCTCGCTCCTGAATATGCCTGCGATCTTCCCGCAGGTGGAAGGTAATACCGTCTGCGCCACCTTGTTCAGCTAAGGCGGCAGCAACTACCGGATCCGGTTCGAAGGTTCTGCGTGCTTGCCTCACGGTGGCGACATGATCGATGTTAATACCGAGTTCTATCACTGCGAGTGCCTTGTCAACTTGAGGTTCGAGATCCGCGCAAAATCCAATCACGGTGCGAAGTCGTGGGGACTTCGTCAAGCAATCCTACTGAGGGCATGTCAATGGTTGGAGTCAATTTCGACACGTTCGCCGCTCTGATCCCGACAATCCATTTCCAAATGCTCTGGATACAATCCCTCGCTGCCAAGAATCTGTACGGCCATATTGCCGACATCCTCCATTTCCATGACTTCGCGGCGTTTCTTGTTATTTAAATGCGCCGCGACCTGATCATTGACGCGAACGGTGATACGACAGATGTGTTTGTTATTGACCGCAAGCGCGAGCGTTCTGATCACCTCAATCGACATGCTTTCCGCGGTCTTGACTAAAGCACGCCCTTCGCAGCAGGGGCAGTCGTTGTAGATGCTCCGTTTCAGGCTCGGGCGGATGCGTTGACGAGTCATCTCAATGAGACCAAAGGGACTGGTGCGCAATATTTTAGTGCGCGCCCTGTCATTGGCCATTGCGTCGCGAAGGGTGCGTTCAACCTTCCTGCGGTGACTTTCTTTGCGCATGTCGATGAAGTCATTCACAATTACCCCACCAAGATCTCGCAGCCTTAACTGGCGTGCAATTTCCTTGGCAGCAGCCACGTTCAGTCGGAATGCATTTTCTTCGGCTGAATCGTTACCGCGGAAACTGCCACTGTTGACATCAATCGCTACAAGAGCCTCGGTGGGATCGATGACGATTGACCCGCCGTCGCGAAGTTGCACTTGTCGTGTGTTGATTTTGATGATCTCCTGCTCCAACTTGTATTTGTGGAACAGGGGCGATTCTCCTTCATACAATTTCAAGCGGTCGACAACTCTCGGCATTACCATCTTCAGGAAGTCGCGAGCTTTCTCGTAAGACTCTGGTTCATCGACCAAAATTTGATCGATATCATCACTGTAGATGTCGCGAATCGTGCGAATGATCAGGTCGCTTTCTTCGTAAATGACCCCTGGTTCTTTCGTTGTTTTGACGCGTCGAGCAATGGCCTTCCAAAGTCGCAGCAAGTATTCCAGGTCACGCGACAATTCCTTTTCTTTTCTTCCCGCACCAGCGGTTCGAACGATAAATCCGAGACCCTTGGGTGGATTGAGCGAAAGAAGGCATCGCTTCAACCTCTTGCGATCATCCTCGTCCTCAATTTTTCGGCTGACGCCTACACGTGCCAGCGAAGGCATTAAAACGAGGTACCTTCCGGGGATCGAAATATAAGTACTGAGTGTGGGCCCCTTGGTACCGATTCCTTCTTTGATGACTTGGACAAGGACCTCGTCACCGCGGCGGAAAATCTCCTGAATGGGAGGCTTTACACGGGGACGGCCGCCTTTGTACGCGTGTTTACTGCCTCGCCCCGATTCACGCGCACGTTTGGCCGCAGCTTCTGCAAGTTCATCTGACTCGCGCATGATTTCAGCCGGGTCGTAGCCGCCCTGTCTGAAATACTGGGGTTCGACGTCACTGATGTGCAGAAATCCATTTCGTCCGACACCGAAATCAACAAACGCGGCTTGAATGCTGGGTTCGAGATTGACAATTTTGCCCCGGTATATGTTGCCTGCGAATGCCTCAACACTCTTGCGTTCCATGTAGAGTTCTTCAAGGCGATTGTTCTCCAGTACTGCAATGCGGCATTCTTCCGGCTGCAATACGTTGATTAACATTTCTTTTTTCATCGACAAGCACCTCAGGGGTGTTAGGCCAGCTTAATGCGGAACCAAAAGATTCCGGCATGGACGCCGACGGTGGTATTGTTTTGTTAATTGTCAGAAATGAATTAGAGGGTACGTTCATGCCTCGTCCTCAATTTGACTTATGAGTGATTTCATGCGTGTTTCCCAATCGGGAGACACAGCCACATAGCTTGGGTCGCATCCGTCCGGCTCTTGCTT
>DOPG01000482.1:2870-3073 GCA_003513555.1 Rhodopirellula sp.
AGTTCCACCGAGATGCGACGTATTAAGGTTCCGAGTTCAACCCAATCTCCAAAGCCCAGCAGCTCAAGAACGTCGCCGGGACGGAGTGAAGCGGCTTGGCTAGCCGCCAGACGCAGGGTGATTACATCACCATTCAATTCGAGTTGTGTGATCTGTTCTGCTACTTTGACGGTAAGCGTTTTCTTCTTGCGGTCAACAAATAC
>DOPG01000278.1 GCA_003513555.1 Rhodopirellula sp.
CTCCGCCACCGCGTCCACCGCGACCAAACGCACCTTCAGGCATCTCGAACTTTTCACCCTTCATCTCTTCAAACTTCTTCTTCTGGTCGCTGGTCAATACATCCAGCACGTCACCTTCCATGTCGTCTCTCATTTCTTGGATTTTCTCCCGCATACCCTCACGGCCTCCACCGCCAGTGAAGAGCTCACGCATTCCCTCTCGCATCTTCTCCATCATGCCTGCTTGAACTTCTTCCAGCTCTTTCTTTTGAGCCTCGGTAATCTTCAGCTCCTTTGCGACGTCTGGATTACGCAGTGCAGCAATGCCTTGCAGCTGAATGTTGATTTCCTGTAGTCGTTCCAGTTGCTCGGGGAACAGGACTTCTTCAAGCTGTTCCTTCATTTTTGCGTTTCGTTCCTCAGCCTGCTTTCGCATCTTTGTGAAGAATTCAGTTCGCTCTTCCTCGCTCATGTTACGGAAATCAGCATCGGGTCTCTCTGGGCGGCCTTGTTCCTGCATTTTGGTCAGGGCTTCTTCTTGATCTGGGGAGATCTCCAGCTCAGTGCGAATGGCCTCAACTCGCAGCAGAGTCATGGTCATGTCGCCACCACCGCGGCCACCGAACATGCTTCCACCGCCACCGCCACCGCGACCACCAAAGCCGCCTCCGCCAGCTCCGCCGCGGCCGCCCTGTCCTCGCCCTTGAGCCATTGCGGGAGTAACCATAAATGCCAGTAATGCGACTGATAAAAGGCCAGTCACCTTGCGAGAAAGTTTCATTGATTCATTATCCAGAGTGAGCTGATGAGTCGTAATTGCCCAATGCATTGCGAACTCGGTGTAAAACACACCGATACTTTAGAAACCTGCATACAGCTGCGGGGTTTCGGCTTCTGAAAAAAAACATCCTATTTTCGCCAAGATGGGCGATTAAAGGCTGTTTTTGGCAAATTTGCACGAAAGCGTTACGATTGATGCGCGCTCAGCGGGCAGAAATCTCGAGTGGTCTGCGACCCGAGTTGCGGCGAGCGGGGCACAGAAATGCGGAAGCACCCTCTCAACGGGGGGGTGCTGCGTTTGTAGGGTCCGCTCGGGGGTTGATGCACTGAAGAATCGGAAACCGAGCAGCTGACCAAAGATTCCAGCAAGCTTCGTCCGCTGGGACTGAACATCGGAAAGTTGGTGTCAGCCGCAACTTCCGGCTTCAGGGAACTATCGTTTGACAGGGCTGCGTGCGAATGTTGGCGAACACCACGGTTCATCGCGCACGATGAACCGTGGTCGCGTTTGGATCATTGCGATCCTGGACCGCAATTTTCTAGCTGTCGATACAAGTTTCGAGGAAGCGGGCCAAGCGGTGGAAGTCGCTGTTCTGTTCGATGAAGCGAACTTTGGTCACAAGGGTTTTGGGATCAACCAGATCTTCGAACGGAACGTAGTGCAAATCCAATTGGCCTGCTACCGAGACCATGACACCGTTCAGTTTTTCCTCGACCAGAGCGCGGTACGCTCCGACCCCCAGTTGGGAGCCGAGCATCACGTCGTAGGCATGAGGAGGGGCGCATCGGGATTCATACCCGAGTTGTAAGCCGTTGATTTTTCGTGTTCTTCCGGTTCGTTCGTTGTATCGTTCGCTCAGCAGTTTGGCGAGTAATGCCGATAAATTGATCGAAGAAATGTTGATGTGTCCATGGTCATCACGGCTCACACCCTCGAGATATTTGGTGGGCAGGTACTCGGCCATGCCTTCCGCAACGACGATCGTGCCGTACTCGCGGCCTTCCCGCTCACGGGCCATCATCATGTCAACCATACGGTCGATCACACGGTCCAGTGCCATCACTTTTCGCGTTTCGCCAGTTTCCTGATTGACCACTTCTTCTTCAGCCAGTGAACCGGTGACATCTTCCACACTGAGTACCATGCTGGCTTCACCAGAGATCGCAGCACCGTACGCGAGCCAGCCGGCACTGCGGCCCATGGCTTCGCAAAGGAAGTAAGCACGACCGGCGGCAGCGTCGTAGTTCAGGTTTCGAATTTCTTCAGCCAGGGTCTCGACAGCAGTAAAGAAACCGAACGTAAAGTCGATGCCGGAATAGTCATTGTCGATTGTCTTGGGCAGGTGAATGACGGGGAATCGACGTGCATCTTCAGGAAGATTGTCTTGGAACATCTTCATCTTGTTGGCTGTTTTCAGTGTGTCATCACCGCCGATCGAAATCAAAGCGTCGACTTCCAGCGAACACAAGCCTTCGTAAACCCGACGCAGCGGAGCTACCAATTCTGCATCTTGCAGATGTTCTGGCGCGCTGACGTGTTTGCCAGGGTTGGTTCGAGCCGTTCCAATCATGATTCCACGACTGCTACGCGCGTGCGTCAGCGTATCGTGGGTAAAGGAAATGTAGTCTTCACCTTCCTTCAGCGGACCGGCTGCAGTGTATTCTGCCAAACGGCTGTAACCGTGCTTGATACCGAATACCTGTGCGCCTTCTTCAAGAAACGAAAAAGCTGCAGTCGAGATCACGGCGTTGGCTGCGGGAGCAGGACCGCCAGCAAACAGAATGGCAACGCGTTTAATATCCAGCGTGTGTTGGTCAGGCATGTTCGGTCGTCAGGAAATCGAGAAAGGGAAAAGGAAAAAGGGGGCAGCAATCAAAAACCAACTGAAAAGGTTCCTCTCGTGCCGCAAAAACAGCATCGGCAAAAACCCGCCAAGGGCGTGTGCCCGAGCCAAACAACGGTCTACGTGAGTCCGTACTTGGGGCCGCTAATTTTAGAGATGCAAGCAACGCCGCCAAGACCTTACCCTCTGTACCACCCAAACAGCCTAGATAAGGTGGTGATTATTACCATTAGGTTGCTGTTCGGGACAAACATTGCGAATTGAGGACGGCGATCATCAGTCCTTTTCAGGCTCATGGGCTCCTTCATTCCTTGGGAACGTGGATCGCATGCCAATCAAAATGGCCGTTTTCTGTCGTTGCCACCCTCTCAAATTTGATCACTCACGAGTCGGGTTGGTCGGCTAACGCAGCGACGGACTGAGTCAACAACGCACTTTTGACTCAGCGGTCCAGCACAAACGACCACGCATCATCCTGCCCTTGGTGCAGCACCAGGATACGGCCTGGGTGACGCGTTGTTGGTGGCGAGAGGTGTTGATCGGCTGCTACGTAGGCACCACGCTGCAACACAATGCTCGGCTCGATCTGACTAGCCGGTTCCTGTGACGCCTCGACAACGCACAGGTCATCACTGAAGGTCGCGCCGAGTTCACCCGCATCATCGACCACGCCGTTAACGTTGTCGTCAAATTCGGCTGTTCCGGGTTGGCCATCTAAGCCGGGGAGCAGGCGAACACGAGCAGAGGGGTCAAAGTGCTGTTGGACGAATCGTGTCCTGCCAAGGAGTTCTGGTTGGTCTTGATAGACCAACTCCAGTTCGTTTTGGATTTGGAGCCACCTCGCATCATCCATCTCGGTGTCAGGTTGTTCTGTAGGTCGCAAACTGCTCAGCAGACTGTTACGTAAACTTTCCATTTGCGAGTCGACTGCATTGGACTCACTTGCAATGGCATGAGCCTGTAGCAGGCTGTTCGATCGAATAACCATACCCAGCATCAGCACACCAATGGTACTGGTCAGGAACAGCTTGGCGGTCTGATTGCTGTGTTTCATATTTAAAGCACTCGCAGCTACGCCAAGATCACTTGCCGCGGTAATCGACGGACGCCTGCCGCACGAAACGAAGGGAAGGATTTTCAAGCCGCACCGTCACCCGGATTGCTTCTGCTTTGTTAAGAAAGGGTGCGAGTGTTTCACGTTCGTTGAAGTCGTCTACACCAAATTGCAAGTCATCATCAAGACCATTGGCACCACGATCTACGGTGACAGTATTGTTCCCTTGAATGTAGGTTGTCCATAACGAGCCCTTGCTGTTCGAATTGACGACGCCTTGATAGAAACCGTCTTTTTCATAGGCCGAGGTGTACGTGTCAAAAGCGGGTTGGAATAGTACCACGCTCTGCCCGGAAGTTGCCATCCGTCCTGAACGCAATAAAGCATCTTGATAGGCGGTTTGGGGATCTGCCGTAACAGCTCGAATTCCCGAGAATGGAGATACAACGACCCCTGACATTCGATTATTGGAATCGATGAAAGTGAAGTCGCTGCTGCTTCGACGGTCCAGTCGTCGCGGTTGCCAACCCCGCATCGCACCACCCGCGAGAACGGGATAAGCCAAATCAACAAATGCTCCGTTTTCGCGTTTTGATACCACGCTGTTGTTGAGCCATGCTTGCACCGCGTTCCGGTATCCCGCGTCGCCCGGGCCAACGGTTTCCTGAATTACTGCGCTGGTAGTGTCCGCTGGGTTGTCACTAAACAGAGCCGCACCGGGATCAAAAATCTGCACGTCAAAGCCCAAGACATTATTGGTGACCAAGTCTTCGCCAATGCGTTGCAGACCCCAGTCATCATTCGGGTCATTGATATGGGTCAAGTCATTGCCAAGTACAAACTCGGGACGAATGAAACCGCTGAGCCAGTTTGGCGTCACAATGGTGGCTGTCGTGGGCGTATTGACGGGAGCGAGTCGCGTTGAATCGGGCGTGACTGCTGAGAGAATCGTGGCCGGATCACCAAGGGCGAGAACGGGCATTGAGGTGGGATAGGGGTTTGAACCACCTATCAACAGATTGCCAGGTACACGTACATGGGCGAATCGGTTGTGCGGTTGGCTCAGATCAGCGAGCGAATTGGCCGCCACAAAACCACCCGAAATGGGAAGTCCGTTCTCGCTCAGAATGCGACGCACTGACAAGTCACACTGTTGATGTACGCCAGCCATACCATAAAGCCAGCCGTCCGCTGCGTTCGCATTTCCGGCGATGGTCGCGGTCGTGGCGTTCGCATTGGGCCAGTCATCGGCTCGCATGAAGTGATGGGTAACCCCATTGGCAATCGTCTTGCTTCTTGTGGGCAAGACCCCACCATAATTTGCATAGACGCCTGAATTCAAATTCAGGTCAGGACGAATCAGCAGCACACGCCGATGGATCTTGATTCGATCCGGTAGACCGTTCTCGGTCGCTGCGCCGCTGCCGAAATTAGTGTCACCATCGACATCCAGGTAGGCAGGATTCGCTGGCAGTGAAGTCGTTGCGTATTCAGGGCTGGCAAAGTAGATGATCTCGGCATACTTGGAGGTGATCGTGACTGCATCGAATGGATCACCGGCAAAGTTTGCTGGATCGTAAGTGTTGCCAGCCAGTTCAGCGGATTTCATGTTGAGAATATAGCGAGGGACTTTGCCACGGAACCACTGGCTGCCTTTGGCCACAGCTGTAAATGCGATGTAGTCATCAAAGTCGCCATAGCGGGAATCATTGAGCTGAAGTGTTCCGGACGAGTTGTCTGCACGGAATAGCGACGATGTTGCGTCGGTGACGGGACCCTCGTAATACAGGAAATAGCCATTCTGATCTTCTTCCAGACCAGTGTTGGGTTTCAACTCGACTGTGCATTGCCCGAGGTCATCTTGCAGTTTTGTCGTGATGTCCCGCAAGCTGGTTGCTAATAGAGTGTCTGCCCGACTTTCCTGAATCTGAGTTCCTACAAATGCAAATGCACGCGCCAACGCAGCCATCATGAGCAACGTGACAGTCATCGCGACAAGCATCTCGACGAGAGTAAAGCCTACTCGCAAGGTCGAGACGTTTTTTAGTTCGATCAGATGTCGTGTCTTATGCATCAGCTTAGGTCGGTTCTTGTTATGGCGATTCTTTGTACTTTGATTCATCTTGCTTTGCTTCATTGTGCGTAGCTCTCAAAGATGACAACATCGCGGGCATTCAGGTCGTTACCTGGTGAGAATCCGACCGGAATCGAACGATCAATGACAAATGTGCCTTGGTAACGTTGACTTCTTCCAACCTCAGCGTTGTATTCACGACCGAGTGACTGCGTAGCAGCATCAACTTCGAAAAAGCCAACGGTCATCCGGACAAGGAATACTTGAGAGTTGTCAGAGACAAGATTCGGCATCCGCATCAAAGTCTGTTGTCGCATGAAGGGATTGCGGAGCCGATCCAATGATGGGTTATTACCCCCAGTGGTGATGGGTGCCTGATCCGCACGGCGGACAAACATTGAAGTTTGAGCCGGTGTGGTGGCTGACAGGTTCGCTGTGTCACGCATGAGTCCACCATTGACCGAGTTGCGGCGCAGTTGGTCACGTGAGCCATTCTGCCCCGCAGCGTTGCTGCGCGTCTGTATTGCCTTGTCAGCATGAACACCGGGTCGGAAGACTCCGCCAAACTCAGTTGGATAAGCCGAATTCAAATAACTGGGTGCGTAGTTGTAAGGACCAGATCCCGACGTGACTTTCGTCGGTGGTGTGTTCCCTGACACGTTGTAACCTCGTCGCATTCGTTGGAAGTTGTCGTATGCAAACTGGCCGGCAGAGGAGTTTGGTGAGCTGAATTCAGACGCAGTCATGTGACCCTGCATTAATCCGGCCCAGACGGGAAACTTCGAAACGGTGTTGAGGTTGATGGTTCCCTGACGGTGATTGTCGTACTTGATGTTGAAAGGTGGTGCCAGAAGTGACCTGAATGCGGTTGGCATAGCCACGGGATTGTTGGCCGTGCCCCAAAGCCTGCTTGGGCTGATCAAATCAACCTCACCGCGGAACCTGGGCAGTGTGTTCACGAAGTCGAATACCCGGGAAAATTCGAGCCCATCACCTGGGGTATTGCTGCTGTGAAAGAAATTCAGCAAGTGCCGGAACGGTGCATTGACGAGAGTCGGGTCCTGATCATTGGTTCCATTGCAAAATACATCAGAATCCCCCGCTAGGCTGAAGGACATTTCTTCAAAGAGTCGACCTTGCGAACAGGCGGGCACCATCATGATTTCCATGGCAGATGCGAGGGGGCGGTTGAACCAAGGGTGAATTGCGTAAGGTGTCTGCGGCAAGTTGCGGTCGTTGCCAATCACATTGTCAGACGCTGGTGATCCGAGACTGCCCAGCGTAGCAGCAAAACCGACAAAGCCCGGATTGGCGTCTGCCTGAGCAGTATTGAGAAAACTGAATGATGATTGCAGATGTGCTGTTCCACCATCCTGCGTATCAAAGCGGAAGTAATCACCGTCAATATTTGGTGGGCTAATCGAGACATTGGGCGAGGTGAAATCTGTCTCGTACGAATACAGTGAGTTGGCGGATACAGAAACACCATTGCCGATCTGCCTGATATGCCCATTCCGCTGCCGACTGCGTCGCGTGTAGTCGGCTGTGCCACTGATTTTGGCTTCTCGATCCTCACCGCTGAATACGGTTAGATCGATGGGTAACCAGTCGACTGTACGATAAGGATTAGTGACGGCGTTGTAAGGCTTGGTAGGGTCGGCCAAACGTTGTAGCAAGGCGGAGCAGTAATCTTCAATCGTGCCCAGCAGCGGCTCATTGTTAGCATTTGGGATACGGTTGCGGCTGATGTCCAGGGGCTCATCTTTCGCAGTCCTCGCCTTGTTTGGGTCGGAGTAGTCAAGATACGCGTCGGTCAGGAAATAATCTGGATCACCATCTCCGTCAAAGTCTGTGTCAGCAGTTTGGAAGTACTGGAACCCAGGTTGTGGATAGTAATTGCCGCCACGCGGCAGAGGTTCGGAGACATTGATGCCAACCACGTTTTGAGCCAGATTTGGATGGTCCTGAGCGGGGATAGCCCAGCCAGCAGGGCGAGGTGCCGCAATCACAAGTGGTAACGCAGGTGTGCCGACTTCGCCAGCAGCGGCAAGGGCAGGTGTCAAACGGTTGTCGTCGTGATCAGATTGAACCAGACCCTCGTTCGGAAAGATGATCCAACGTTGCTCACTAAGGCCATCGGGTTGGCTGTTGTTGCCGGGCCCGTTCCCGTTCCCATTGCCGACGCCCAAGGCTTTACCCTGACCGTTGTTCCAGGAAACCTTGGATCCAAAACGGGTTTCCAGTCGTGGCGCCAGTGTAAGGAATTGTCCTGGTTCTAAATTGCGGTCCGAGTTGGTGATGTTGTCTTGATCAAACGTAGGAGCAATGAAAACCTTATTGGCCGCCATGTCACTGATGTTGTTCGAATTGATCAAGTTACCGATAGCGTTGAATGCAGCATCGGGATTGGTGTCAGTATCTTGAACGTCGGTGAACCAGATGAATCGGTCGTAAGCCAAGCGGGTATCCTGAGCCACGTTGCCATTGGGACCAAGTTCGTGGGGCTGTGGCAACTCAAAGGAAGCCGTGTCTGGTAGCCGATTTGCGAAGTTGGGGTCACGCAAGCGTGCTGGGGACAGGTCGCGTTGTGCTGCGTCTGTAAACTGGTCATGACGCTCGGAAATCGCAATTCTCCATACCGGTGCACCACCAGCGCCGCCTGTCACGTTGGGGGCAGTGGCGTCCAGTTTCAGTTGAATGGAACCGTCGCCCGCCTGTTGCTGATAAAGTTCCATCGGGAAACCAGGCTTGGTCCCTTGGTCGTTGAGTTGAGTGGGATGGGGGCAATACAGTTCCAGAAACAATGACCCTTGGGGCATGCGAACCTGATCAGAGTCATTATCAGGATTGCCGTTACCACCGTTTGCGTTTTTGAATTCCCCGGGACCATCGTCGCGGTCGTCGTCACGTAAGCGTACATCATGAAAAGCCTTGCTTTCATTCAGTAATAACTCCGGGGCTTCCACGCCCCATACAACTAACTGGGCCGAAGCAGGTTTGGCGTCCAAG
>DOPG01000430.1 GCA_003513555.1 Rhodopirellula sp.
GAGGTGCCTGCAACGTCGGATGAGCATCTGGACGAAACGATGGACGACCTGATCGATGAGATACACCGTATAGCATCCGACAAAGCCTGCTGGGTGGAGACACTGATCACGGACCCGGCCACCGGGCAGACATGGGATTGAGTCGATCATGAGTGCGATCCAGGATACGGCTTATCCACGGTTTCGGTCGGGTATCCCACAACACGAACTTGATACCGTTTACACGCCCGCACCTAACGAGCAACGCTGGGCTCGTCGACGTGCTAAACAACTTCAACAACGCTTCTTTTTGCTGTTGCACCTGAAAGCTTATCAGAAACAGGGCTTTTTCTGCGCGACGGTTGATTTGCCTTCCGACTTGAGTGGCTACATCGCTAAACGCCTCGGCCTTCAAAAACGACCGACCAAGATCCAGCAGAGGCAGTATGATCAATCCAGTGCCCGTGATCGCCACATCAATTGGATTCGGGCCTATGTCGGCAGCCGAGTCTTGAACGATGAAGACCGCCTCTGGCTCGCAAATCAAGCCATATATGCCGCCGAGTCCCGCGAGGTGCTGGCTGATGTTATCAACATCCTCCTCGAAGAGCTGGTGCGTCACCGTTTTGAGATTCCCGGCTTCACAGTGCTTTTGCGGCTTGCCAAGGATGCCCGGGCCACCGTGAACGACCGCTGTTACCGATCCATCGTCAGCGAACTGACCGACGACACAAAGGCACTGGTCAACGACTTGCTGGTCTCACCACCGGGGATTGAGATCAGCGGTTGGCAGCGTCTGAAGCGAGAAATTCGCAAGCCGACCAACAAAGAGATCCGGTCCTACCTGCAACACCTCAAGTGGCTCAGGGATATCGTCGAGCGATTACCGAGTGTCCAATCCATTCCCGTGACCAAACGGCGGCAGTTCGCCAATGAAGCAAGAGCGCTGGACGTGGCGAGAATGGCCCGCATCCCCGCACGCAAACGCTATGCCCTGGCGGTCGTCCTGATCCGGCAACAGTATGCCCAGGCACTGGACGATACGGCCGAGCTTCTGATCAAGCTGATGAGGCAACTGGAAACCACCGCCCAGCAAAACCTGCTGACCTATCAAATGGAGCAGACCCAGCGCACGGATCGACTCGTGTCCTGCTTTAAAGACGTGCTGACCGCCATGGAAGCCGAGCCAAACCCGTGGCAGTCACTTCAGGCCGTGGTCGGAGACAAGCGCCAGGAGTGGCTGGACGAATGCGAGGAACATCTGGCCTACGCGGGCAATAACTACCTGCCTTTCATGTTGCGACCGTTTCGAGCCAAACGCAGCCTGCTGTACAACTGCCTGGACATACTGACGTTTCAAAGCACCTCCAGCGACACCTTGTCGATTCAACTGATTGAGCTGCTCCGAAAAACCCGTTCGCTGAAAGCCGAGACGCTGGATTTGCGCGTCCATGCGCCGGATCTGGTCGAAAACATTCAGCAGACAAAGTGGACGCTCGATAAGTGGCGACGTCTGATTTTCATCCGTCCGGACAGCCTGACGGTTCACCGTAAATATTTTGAATTGGCCGTTTTGAATCTGGTGAAACAGGAACTGAAGTCAGCGGACCTGGCGGTTGTTCACGGAGATCGGTTCGACGACCATCGGGATCAACTGGTGAGCTGGTCGGGTTACGAACAGGAAATTGACCAGTACGGGTTGGAAGTGGAGCTCCCCATGGAACCGAAGGCGCTGATTAGCCACCTCAAGGATCAGCTGACTCAGGTGAGCCGCTCGGTGGACGCCGCCTTCCCGGACAACACACACGCCACCATTGAAGACGGCCGCATTGTCATCAAGCGGAATCAGAAGCAGGGACTGCCGACGAATTGGCAGGCCCTTGATGACGACATCACACGTCGGCTTGGCACCCGCAGCATCGTCGACGTTCTGGTGGATGCAGAGCGTTGGCTTGGGCTACACCGGGAATTCGGGCCACTGTCAGGCTATGAGGGGCGCGTTGAAGACCCCCGGTTACGCTTCATCGCGACGCTTTTCTGCTACGGCTGCAATCTGGGGCCCTCCCAGACCGCCGACTCTATTAAACAGCTGAACCGCCGCCAGATAGCCTGGCTCAACCTTAACCACGTGACCGAAGACAGGCTGGACCGCGCTATCGTCAAGGTCATCAACGCGTATAAGAAATACGAACTGCCCGGATACTGGGGTACGGGTCGGCGGGCAGCCGCCGATGGCACCAAATGGAATCTTTACGAGCAAAACCTGCTCAGCGAGTACCACATACGCTATGGCGGCTACGGCGGCATCGGTTACTACCACGTCTCGGACACCTACATCGCGCTGTTCAGTCATTTCATCCCCTGTGGCGTTCACGAAGCGGTGTACATCCTCGACGGACTGCTGAAAAACCAGAGCGATATTCAGCCGGATTCCTTACACGGTGATACGCAGGCCCAGAGCTATCCTGTGTTCGGACTGTCGTACCTACTGGGCATCAAGCTGATGCCGCGTATCCGGAACCTCAAGGATCTGAACTTTTACCGGCCTGACCGGCGATTTCGCTACGCCCATATCGAAGAACTGTTCAACGGCCATATCGACTGGGCACGGATTGAACGGCATCTGCCGGATATGTTGCGCGTGGCCGTGTCCATCAAGTTGGGTAAAATCACGGCATCAACCATTCTGAGACGGTTGGGAACCTACAGTCGCAAGAACAAGCTGTATTTCGCCTTCCGGGAGCTGGGAAAGGTCGTGCGCACCGGCTTCCTGCTCAATTACATCGACGACGTGGAGCTGCGCCAGACCATTCACGCCGCAACCAACAAGAACGAGCAGTTTAACGGGTTTGCAAAATGGAGCTTCTTTGGTGGCTCGGGCATCATTGCCGCCAACCTCCGGCATGAGCAGCAAAAAGTGGTGAAGTACAACCACCTGGTGGCGAATATGCTGATCCTGCACAACGTCGAAGCCCTCAGCCGGGTATTGCGCGACATGGCCGCAGAAGGGATTGCCATCACAGAGGATGTTCTGAAAGCGTTATCGCCGTACCGAACCCGTCATATCAATCGCTTCGGGGACTACACGCTGGATCTGAAGCGACCGGTGGGGCAGCAGCTATTTGATTTGAAACTGGCTGAACTTGCCTCTCAGGGAGCGTCCAAAGCTCGGCCGAGCGTTGAGGATGGAACTGAATAAATAATTTGACCTAAAGATTTCTTATTTCAATGGCTTGGGCGTGTTTCTGGGGAATTTTTCACGTTTGTCTGCCAACCCTCTAAGGGGATAAAACAAATTTCTT
>DOPG01000305.1 GCA_003513555.1 Rhodopirellula sp.
TGGTCGATGGCTCCAGACCACTGGTGGCGTCAGTCCCGTATCTAGCAGAGCGGCCGTGCCCGCTTGGAATGTTTATGCGGTAAACATCATCTTCGACATGCAGGCAAACTGCTTTTCCTCTCTTCCACTCAACACTGAACTTTTACTAGCCTCCCAAAGTCTCCGAGAACGACAGCTCAATCGATTTCCATCTGTAGCCGCCAAAAGCATGTGGAAATCAATTTTGATGGCTTGGCCAAAAGCCTGCGGATATTGCATTGAGATGGGCTGGCGTCAGAAATGTTGACGCAGAAAGACGTGAATGCAGTAGAGATCGAATCCATACCGCTTACGAAGGCAGCACAGTGATAAGACACTACTCGCGATCGATTGAACTGTTTTGAACTGACATATGAAACAGACGACAACAGTAACCAGCGAGCACTACTAACAAATTGGTTTGTGAGCGATGTCCGGCTCGGCGAAGTCAACCGATACGAAAACGACGCCCCACCATTCGAGCCAAGACAAGGTTCGAATGCCCGGCGATGTACGTGCAAACCACGGCGACCGGCAAGTGAGTGAACCTTATTATTCACGGCTACGCAGTGACCGCCGAAACAAACCGCCTCGCGAAGAGACAAGGAAATTTCATCTTGCAGCCCTGCTGTGGCTGTCTGTCATTTCCTTGCTGCTGGTACCGATGGCGACCCTTCTGGACATTCCTATTGCCCGTTGGTGCCACGCCGACATGTTGCCGCAGGAAGTCGGCAAGATGCTTGACCTTTCACTGATTTATGCACACGGTAGCGGTATTTTCTTGATTCTGGTTGCCATCCTGATGATGGCTCCGACAAAACGCTGGAAGATGCCACGACTCGCAACGCTGGCGTTGGGAAGTGGTGCCGTCGCAACCCTCGTCAAGATGTTCGTTCTTCGGCCACGTCCCAATTCACTGAGACTCGACCTGGCAACAAACGAACACGCTTGGATCTGGTCTTTCGATTGGACTCTGTCTCGAGTGGCGGAATACGATGCAGGCATGCGGGCCTTTCCCAGCGGTTACCTTGCCACAGCAACTGCATTGACTGTTGGCTTGTGGATAGTCGTTCCACGCGGTCGACCTCTGTTCCTCGCGTTTTGCATCGGCACCATGCTGCAAAGAATGTACTGCGGTTCTCACTTCCTGAGTGATTTGTTTGGCTCCGCCGCAGTCGGATTGGGTTGGTGCTACATCTGTTACCACCCAAAGTTGATTGGAAATATTTTCGACAAAATGGAAGCGGTACAGCGTCCCAAACGACGAACAGCAAACGTGGGCGAATCTTCCTTCGCGACGCCGTCATCCCACTTGTCGGCAAATGCCACTATCTCTGAACGAACTGCCACGACGTCTCCCAAACCGTCGTTCACCAAGGATCCACTTCCCTCTGTCATGGCCTCTCAAAGGACAATGCCCCCGTCAAACAACAGCAAGTCCCTTAACCAAACCCAACACAGCATCGGTCGACATACCAGCGAATCAAAAACACCGATCGTCCCCACAAATGAAACAAGTCGCGAGCCCACGGATGCCAGCAAGGCATCCCAAAACCGGTCCGCGGATGGCGGCGAACCTAAAGCAGCTTGATCGATCCTGAGCATCGGCATTTGACACAACCCAGCGGCCGAACACTTCTGTGTTCACCATCAGTCTCGCAAGGCACGGGATCACGAAAGCACGTCTGTATTTAACCGTACAGTTCCAGCAATTCTTCTGGCACGCGTTGGGGCGTACCATGCCCGTCAATCACAACAAGGGTAACTAATGCGGTCACGAGTGTTTCATCGTTACACGTGATTTCGTAGGCGTGAATAATCTTCCCGGCTGTAACCTTGTCGATGCGGGTTCGCACTGTAATCACGTCATCGTATCGAGCAGGCTTTCGGTACCTGCAGTCAACATGCACGACGACAACCCAGTGACCCAACGTCTCCATATCACGGTAACACCCTCCCGACGCTCTGAGCAATTCGGTTCTACCGATTTCAAAGTACCGCAGGTAATTGGAATGGTGCACCAACCCCATGGCATCAACCTCATCATAACGAACACGCAATTGGATCTCGTGCTCCCTCATTCAATATCATCTCGCAGTGATTACCCGAACAACGCTTGCCAACGTACAAGCACCTCAGCATCTTAAGATATCTATTCGCACCATGCGTGCCGAGTACCTACTATTGCCGCAGATCCGGCAGACAAGCATCTATTGCCGCAGATCCGGCAGACAAGCATGGAATTTTTCTGGCTCTACAATTCAAAGGCAAAGTGGACCGATTCATCCGCCTCGTCTGTGAACGGACCTTGCCACGGCATAACGAAAATCCCCTTCCACGCCTGCTTCATGATGTTGAAATCGCGCAAATAGGAAACAAACTTGTCGACTTTCTGCTGAACGACCTCTACAACGAGCAAACGATTGCACGGCATGCAAAGACTTGGGAAAGGTCTGGAGTTACAACATTGATGCCAAGCTGGACCATTTGGCTAAGCGTGCCATTAACGATGGGGTCACGCACAAAGAGATGAAGGAAAATAAGGTCAGCATGAAACTGCTCTTCAAATTATCAGGTAGCATCTTATCAGATAGCATCCGAGTTCCAGCAGAATCGGCCAAGCCGGCATGGGATTCAAACTGGCTCCCCAGTTCGTACTTCAAACGAAGCCGAGCAGTATCGAACCACATGCGTCACCAAACCGACAGCATCCTGACCAGTATTTTCGGCCGAGAACGTACGCGGTGGGAGAAGAGAACAGGCGGCGATAACGATCATGCCAACACGGGTAGGCCTCACAAGAAATCAGTCCAAGACGCAACTCGACAAGCGGCAGAACAGCAGACAAATCTGGTCGCCAAAAAACACAAACGGGACAGACGCTTAAGCCGCGACGTCCGTGCGTAGCAACCGCCCGGAATCACCTACGACCCGGAAATCCTGACACCAGATTCACATGTCACGTCAAGACAAAATTTCGATCAGCTTTTGGCATCAGAACGCTCGGACGCACCGTAGCCACCGCAGCCCGGGCAAACGTTCTCGCCGCTAAGCCCGAGTTGTCTCGTGCCACTTGACGTACGA
The DNA here is from genome assembly GCA_003513555.1 of Rhodopirellula sp. Lineage (GTDB taxonomy): Bacteria > Planctomycetota > Planctomycetia > Pirellulales > Pirellulaceae > Rubripirellula. The sequence goes on from DOPG01000305.1 coordinate 3,103, forward strand.
GGACAGACAGAAACTTTCTACGAGAAACCGCAAAGCCTGCCAAGAACCAAGCCCATCACGCGGAGACTGCAACCCGAGCGGCACGACCGTCGCCTCATTGCCACTTCCGCTGTGAACGTGGTTGCAATCTCTCCCGCGTCTACTTCCGATGTCTATTTCCTGCGTCCGTCCAACGGTTTGAGCGGGAACATTTCCGAAGGCGTACGCACCTCGCTCATCATTTTCGCTAACCGGGCAACCACTGCAGGATTGTCCGCCGCGACATCGTTTCTCTCGCTGATGTCATCCTTGATGTTGTAGAGTTCGATATCCAGATTGCCTTTGCTCATATTCTGTCGGACTGCTTTCCAATCGCCCACCCTGATCGTTTGCTGTCCACCATAACTGGGAAACTCGCGATACAGATATTCGCGTTCAGGCTGTTTCTGACCTTCCAGCGTCGCGAGCATGGAAATTCCATCGACCTGATCGGATACGGTCTCGCCCCCGCCGACAGCTTCCATCAATGTCGGCAGCCAATCTTCGAATCCACTCACCCGATTACTCACCGTGCCAGGTTTGACATGCCCTGGCCACCGTACGATTGTCGGTACCCGAACGCCGCCCTCGTACAGAGACCCCTTGAGGCCCCGCAATTCACCCACACTCTTAAAGAATGTGTAATCGACTTCCAAATCGAGGTGTGTTGTTCCGTTGTCACTTGTGAATACGACCAGGGTGTTATCACTGAGCTTCAACTCGTCCAACAGATCAAGCAAGTTGCCTACGTACCGGTCCAACCGGGTAATCATCGCAGCATAGGCGGCACGCGGGGTAAAGTGTGGCGTATACCCATAACCCTTACCTCGTGTGAAAGGCGGATCCTTCCAGCCAAGATCCCAATAAGGCTTCAAATCCTCATCGGGAACATGCAATGCGACATGCGGGATGACGGTAGGGTAATAGAGAAAGAAGGGTCGATCCTTGTTGTCCCTCACAAACTCCATGGCCGCGGCATTGATCCGGTCTGGTGCGTAATCCTGTCCTTTAAAGATATCGTAGCTCGCGGGATCCGATTTATCAGCGTCCTTGGCAAGTGACGCATGCCCCGGAACTGGTGGATTGTTGTTGAGCACGACGTGCTGATCATCATCCCAAAGATAGGATGGGTAATAGCTATGTGCATGTGCTTGGCAGTTGTAACCGAAGAAACGGTCAACACCTTGACGCAGCGGAGCACCAGTTGAATCAGGACCTCCAAGTCCCCACTTTCCGAAAGCTCCAGTGACATACCCCTGCTGCCTCATCAACTCTGCCAGCGTGATCTCATCCGCGGGAATTTCCTGCTGACCTTCAGGCGGGGTCGACTTATTGGCTCTGACAAACGCGTGTCCAGGATGTTTACCCGTCATCAACACACAACGTGACGGTGCGCAAACAGCATTGCCGCTGTAATGTTGCGTCAAACGCATCCCCTGTTTTGCCAAGGCATCAAGATTCGGTGTTCGAATCAACTGCTGCCCATAACTGCCGAGTTCTCGATACCCAAGGTCGTCAGCGAGTATGAAAACCACGTTCGGCTTTACTGGTTCATCCGCCGAGACCTCCCGTTTCCCGTTTAACAGAGTGAAAACGCAAAGAAGGAAAATTGTCGCTTGAATACGTCGCATGCTCAACATCACCCGATTGTAGGCTTGAGGGAAAAGGACTTCTGATTTACCGGAAAAAATTTCTACGTAGCTCGAATACAAAATTGGCTCGAAATAGCGAGCAGTTCAAACAGTCAGCTGACCACGTCGCCTGTCACTCATCACTTCGCTGACTAGCTTAAGGGAGGCTACACGCACCCAGCAACCTTTGCGCCAACAACACTTGCACCACCGTGGGCCATCCAAGGCTCGTTACGCAACACACACGTCGCGTTACCGTACTCATTGGGATCTGTTCCTTTGCTTTAAACAACAAAGCCGGGAACACAATCCAACAATTTTGTGGCGATCGTAGTTACTTGGCGGCGAAAACCACCCCATCACGAGGCCTTATCTTACCGCGCCAAGCCGTACAGTACGCTCCCCTATCGCGATCAATTTGATACCGCAGCCGTGCCCGATTTTCTCGCGTTCAACCAACAAATACGGTGAAAACACCTCGATTTTCTGGAACATTGTACACTGATAAACCGTCCAAATCCTGATTGCGTGTGCCCACACTCGAAAGCTGGCAAATGCAACAAGATCGACAACGCTTGCAGCTTGTCCCTGTGCAATCCGATCGTCACTGACATTACTTGAGCCATGCCGAGACGCAATCGCCCCCATCGCAACCGCCGACAGCGTCTGCAACGCCATGGAAAAAAACTGCGTACAGAAAGAATCTCCCGTTGGCGGTTCCTCAGAACCGAGCACCTGGAAGACCGAAGACTTCTGGCTGTTTCCTTCGAAATAAATTTTCTGGGAGGCAACTCCATCGGTTTCAACGATCCCGTTCTGGGTGCCGAATATCGGGCAGCCATGGAATCTGCTGCCAGTCGTTTGGGCAATGAAATTCTTCACGATGCCACCATCTCCATCAATGTTACCTCGGAACCATTCAACGGGACCAGCATTGCTGAGGCCTCATCCGCTGTGGGGCCAACCGTTCCGGGCGGCGGCTTTGTGCACCGTGTCGTACCTGCAAAAATTCTAGGTGAGGGAGACCTCAACGGCCCGGATATCGATGGCAATGTTGAGGTCTTCTTTTTCGGCAGCAGTGATTCTTTCACCTGGGCCACTGACCCCAATGACTCTGATGGCGTAGGGGAGATTGATCTTCAGGCAGTTATCCAGCATGAACTGGTTCACATGCTTGGTTTCACCAGCAACACCCGCAGCAATGGTTCTGATGACTGGGGGAACGGAATCATTACACCGGGGACCTGGGCGCCCTATGACCAGTTCGTCTCGGACTTGAATGGCAACCGCTTTATTAATACCGATCCCAATTCGCCCCTTGTTTACCGAATGGACGTGACGCAGTGGACCGCCCACAGCACCGGTGGTGCGGGGCCCAATGCAGGACTGTTTTTTGATGGTCCCACCGCCACCGCGGTCTACGGCAATCGAGTTCCGTTGTACTCGCCCGGGGTATTCTCGTTGGCATCCAGCGTTTCACACTTGGACAGCGAGAACTTTCCCAACGGAGACTTTCAATTTTCACCCGTCACTCACTTGATGTGCCATGCGACTGTTACCGGTGGATCCCCCCAGCAGTTGACTCTCCTTGAAAAAGCCATCCTTGCTGACACTGGACTCATGATGCGGGAAGACGTTCCGCCTACAGTCACAACCCCCCGCAACATTTCGACTGAGGCTAATACAACTCACGGCTTCATCGGCACCAATCAGGCCATCTTGGACTTTTTGGCCGAGGCGATTGCTGAGGACGTTTTCGACCCAAGCCCTAACCTACAAAACGACAGGCCAGAAATGATGGTCATGGGTGACAATGTCATTACCTTCACGGCAACTGATCTTTCTGGAAACGCAACGCAAACCTCAGCAACCATCAAGATTGTTGACACTACGCCTCCTACTTTTAGCCTTCCCCCGACCTTGGCCATCCATGCCAACACACCATCAGGTGCCAACCTCGAGCACCCTGATCTGCTAGAACTGATTTTGGCCAGTTCGAGTGATATTGCAGATGACACGCTGACCGTTTCCGCGGACATTGATTTTTTTCCGCTGGGTGACACCACAGTTACGTTCACCGTTACGGATGATTCTGGCAATTCCTCAGAGTCATCGGCCACCTTGAACGTAACTGACAACAGCTTGGTGATCACGACACTCGACGACGAACTCGACAATGAACCCAGCAGCACACCGGGCGACCTTAGTTTACGTGAAGCAATTGAACTGGCGAATCAGAACCCTGACTTCACCTTGCTTCAATTCAGCCCGGGCTTGAATGGCACCATTGCAATGGATGCCGCCCTGGGCTCACTGCAAGTTACCGAACCGCTGGGAATTTACGGTTTGGGCGCCCAAAGCACAGTGATTGATGCACAAGGTCATTCACGCGTCCTCAGTATTGTCGGCACCCACATAGACACGGTTATCGATGGTTTAACAATTAGAGGAGGTGAAACCCAAAACGCATCTGAGGGGGGTGCAGGAATTCGATTCAACAGCTCTGGAAAGCTCTCCTTCAATGGGGTCAGCATCATCGACAATACAACCTCAGGCACGGGATCTGCGGGTGCTGGTATTCAGATGCTGCTTGGCGACTTATCAATCGTTGATTCATGGATCAACTCAAATCTCACGGCGGGAGAGGCAGCGGGTGGAGGCGGCATTTGGTCACAAGCTGCGGTGCATATCAGATCAAGCACCATTTCAGGCAACTCCACTGAAGGAGCAAACGCACCGGGAGGCGGCCTGAAACTGGAAGGCGGCTTGCTGCATATGATCAACAGTACCCTTTCGGGTAACGACACACTGGAAGGAGATGGCGCAGGCATCCACGGCAACAACACCGCGATCTCCATCGATAATTCGACACTTGTCAGCAACTCAGCAAGCGGAGTGGGCGGTGGTATTGCACTCACCGCTGGGGGTGCTTCAAGCCTGAACCTCCACAACTCGGTCATCGCCAACAACACTGATAGTGGCCCTGCTCCCAATTTCACCGGCACCGGAGTACTGATCTCAGCGGATGCCGTAAGCTACAGCTTGGTCGGCGACAATGCAGGCACCACTCTGGCGGAATCACAAACCGCTGACCCCACGCATGGCAATATCATAGGAGATGCAAACGGAGCAGGAGTAATTGATCCCTTGTTGCTGCCGCTGAGTGACTACGGTGGCCCAACGCCAAGCCACCTGCCTAAGGAAGGCAGCCCATTGATTGAGGCGGGCGATCCTGACTTTACTCCACATAACTTCACCCCTGCCTTGGATTTCGACCAACGAGGAACGCCCCAACAACGCGTCCGCAACACATTGGACATCGGTGCCATTGAGACGCTTATTCCACTTCACCTCGAATGGGAAAATCCGCAAGACATTGCCGTTGGCACGGCATTGAGTGCAACACAACTGAACGCCACAGCGAACATTCCAGGAAGTTTTTCCTACTTTCCAAGTGCCGGAACCGTACTCAGCCTTGGTCAAGGGCAAACCCTGACCGCCACGTTCACACCCGAGAACCTGGCCCTGTACAGCGTCACCGACGCAACGGTAACCATCAATGTCACCACCAGCACCCCAACGCTCACGTGGGACACACCGGCCGACATTGTGTACGGCACACAATTGAGCGTCACTCAACTCAACGCCTCAGCAAACGTTTCAGGAAACTTCACTTACACGCCGGCGTCAGGGACACTTTTAAATGCCAATCCCGGCCAACAATTACAGGTACACTTCAGCCCTACCACACCAGGCTTTGACCCTGTCTCTACAAGCGTGACCATCAATGTTCTCAAAGCCACCCCGACCATCACTTGGGATGCCCCGTTGGCAATTGGTGTAGGAACACCGTTGACTGCGACACAACTGAACGCGACCAGCCCAATTCCTGGATCATTTGCTTTCACCCCGGATACCGGCACCGTGCTTGGCATTGGCAACAACCAAATTCTTTCGACAAGCTTTACGCCTGACGCCACCAACAATTACGAGACCAACACTGCTCAAGTGAACATTGATGTATTACCAACGCAGGATTTCGGTGATGCCCCCGCAACCTATCCCGTCACCCTCGCAGACAATGGGGCGAGACATGTAACAGGCATGCTCACACTGGGCACGAGCATCGACGAAGAAATCGACGGTCAGGCATCGGTAGATGCGTCGGGCGACGGAATTGACGAGGATGGCGTGGTGCAAATCGCTGATGCAATCACTCTGCCAACGGCCAACACGAAGTCGAGTTTCGAAATCGTTGCATCCCAAGGGGGCAAGCTTGATGCGTGGGTCGACTTCAATGCTGATGGTGACTGGTCTGATCCTGGAGAACAAATCGCAAATACGTTCGATGCTACAACTGGCAGCAACCTGATTTCGTATCTGATTCCCGCAGGTTCAGCTATCGGCCCCACCGCAGCACGGTTCCGTATCAGTTCTGCAGGTGGACTCAATCCCACAGGTGGCGCACCTGACGGTGAGGTCGAGGATTATCTCATCTCCCTTCTGGATGGCACGACCCCGCAAGATATCAGCGTTGAACTCGCAACCGATGAAACAAGTGTTTTCATTGACGGTGACCAACTGGTTGCGCAAACAGCCGGCAGAGAAACACTCAGGGTAAGCACAACGAGCATCGGTTCGCTGACGCTAGTCGGTCGAAGTATGGATCATTTGCTGAGCATCAATATTGACGAAACTAACGTGATCCCAGCACCTGAACTAACGCTCCGCGGTGGCGGCGGTAGCAACACCGTTCGATTTGTCGGCGACAATGCAATGCTGGATCTCACCGACCCCACTATCTCGATCGACAACTTTCAAACTCTGGACCTGACCAGCTCAGTCAATCAAGACATCACACTTGATGCTGCGACCATCAACAGCATGTCGCCGGTTGCAAACCAACTGCTGATAATTTTGAACAATGACGACCAACTTAAATTCAGCGATCTCGGGAGTTGGAACCTAGGGCCTTCCAGCGTCCTTAATCATGCTTTTACGCAAACGGCAACTCACGAAGTAGCCAACTCCACGATTCGCGTCCGCCCCGCAAGTCCTTGGCGGAACTTTCTCCGCGCGAGCGATGTGAATGGTGACAATGCAGTGACAACGCTGGATGCACTGCTCATCCTCAACGAACTGGCTCAGCACGCGTATTCAGACCCCATCACCTCTCATCTTGACGATCCCCTCGCTACAGGTACTTTTCCTGGCTTGTATTTTGATCACAACGGCAGCAATGTCGTCACAACACTCGATGCTCTGCTGGTTCTCAATGAACTGGCTGAAACCTCAGGAGAAGGAGAAAGCAAAGATTTTCTTGGCCTGAACTACGAACACCCGGCAAACACGTTGAGCCTCAGCGCAAACGAGGCACAAGTTTCACAACTGAAATTCAACGTGGACCATCAAGCCCAACGCCCGCCAGAGCAATTATTTCCGCAACAATACGTTGCGTTTAAGCGAAAATCCGCGATAGCAGCGAGCGTCGATCACTTGCTAGCAGATTCATGTTTCATGGAAGAACTGATTCACCAGTAGAAAAGTCGAATCTTTTTCGACAGCGGCCCAGACCGCATGACGACCTACAGGGCCTAGTCGGGATTGCGTCAGCCACGGGATTTGGGGTAATTGCAATACATCCTCGGGCAGATTCTGCCCGTGGATACGGTTCGTGCTGTTGTGATACCAACCACTCGGCTCATCAGGCTCGGCTCATCAGGCTCACGGAAGATGCCCTCGAGAACCAATCGTTTCATTTCGACTATCGCTCTCATTACACTGCTGGTCCTCCCTGCGCAGGAAGGCCACTCCGCTGACGATGCGCACCAGCTTGACCAACTCACTTCTCGGGAAGACTGGGAACCTGCAGTAGAACTTGCACGAAACCTCACGGCGAATCCAACGCCCGGTGAAGACCTGACCTTCGCCCTTGCGCGACTTGCGCGTGGCTTACAAAATAACGGACAAGCAAAACAAGCAGCTGAGTTTTATCAACTGGCAGTCACGGCATCAGAGTCACCGCTGGCATCCAAATTATCCGACAGCGATAAGGTGCTTGTCCGACTTGCGGCAAGTGAGGTGATGGTACAAACCCAAAACATTTCCCAAGCCATTGCCGCCCTAGAACCAATCTTCGGATCTCAATCATCGTCAATCGGTGCAACCGAAGCCGCTGCACCGCTCGACACAGATATTCCAACGACGGCGTTCACAAAGCAGCAGAAGAAGATTGCTGTCTGGGTTCTTCTACGGGCAGGCTCCGCAGCCCTTAGTCGCGGATCCTATCTGAATGCATCAACCGCCTACACGATGGCTCTGAGCCATGCGGACGATGAACAACGCCCATTGGCTCTTCTTGGTGATGCTTGGGCTACGGCAGTACGGAATGAACGGTCAGCAGACGCAGTTCGCAAATTGGCGAACTTTGTTGACCAATATCCCGACCATAGAGACGCCCCCAATGCGGCGCGTGGATGCGCTCAATGCTTGAAACAATTGGGGCGAGACACCGATTCCACAGCAATGCTGTCAGACCTTTTGAATCGCTGGCCAGATTCATCCGCTGCAGTCGCAGTCGTACGAACGCACTGCGGACTCTCGCCCGCGCTGGTCCCGAGTGCCGTGAAGCACTGGGTCATGAATAAAGCAAATGCGAATGACCTGGAAGCATTTGACACCAGCACAACCATGCTTGGCTTGATCATTGCATCCCAGACATCGGAACTGACAGCGTGGTCCAACCTGTCGGAGCATTTGGCCGTCACTGATATCACTGGGCAAACCACGTCCGACACGCTCCGCAACTTGCAAAAAGAGAAACGAGAATCCGATGCTGAGCAATTGGCGGTCAACCTGATCTCCTCTGATTCTGATCGTAAAGTCTGCCCAGCGGCACGCGAGGCAGCCTGCCGATGGGCAGGCCGCACCTCTCGATGGTCGATGCTCGCAATCGCTTCTGAGACAGAAGACTTGAACACAACTGATCCAGCGCGAACACTCGCCATTGAGCGACTATTCGCCGAAGCTCTCACACAAACGGGACAGACCCAGCAGGCTTATGCGTGGTGGGTTCACTTGGCAGATGTCAGATCAGCGGATGATTTCCGAATCCTGATTCGCTGTGCTGAAACGGAAACGGCATTCGGTAATGACGCGGACAAAGCAGAAGAGCGGATCGCCAACGCCCGCGAAGCTGCCGGTGAAAATGCCGCCAGCATTGCTTTGGTGAAAATGCTGGAGTCCGAACTTGCGATCCGAAGATCAAACTTTGATAAAGCACGCCGAATTCTCGAGCAGGTAGTACGATCGGCTGAAACGGCCGCCGAGTTACGAGGCAGAGCACAGTGGCTGATTGGTGAAACTTGGTACATGCAGCGTCGGCACAAAGATGCCATCGAGGCATACCGCAAAGTAGAAGCGATGGACACCACCGGCATCTGGGTAGCTGCTTCTTATCTGCAAGCCGGCAAATCATTTGAGCAGATGGGCCGAGTCAAAGAAGCGACGCTCTGCTACGGGGCAATTCTGAGCCGTTTTGCCGACACCTCTTATGCTACTCCTGCGAGTCACCGGATGGCGGCCTTGTCATCCGATAGAAATCTCTCACCCACTTCTTCATCCCAACCGACGATCCGACGATGACCCCACAACATCGCCAACCAACCCACTCTCGGCTACTACCGGTCACCGGCAAGCCGAATTGTCATCAATGGCAACTTCTATCCCGAATTTTGCCATTGGTCGTGCTGTCACTCGGGGCCAGCTGGTGGATGATCGAGATGAGACCTGCGATGGCGCAATTTCCAAACCCGCCATCCACGACGGCACCACCCTTTCAACCCATCAATCAAAATTTCAACCCTGGCACGGCCCCTTCCATTCCGGCATCTGCCATTCCATCGACAGAATTCCAGGCCACTAGCACTGCAGAACCCGCGGAACCTACCGAGGAAGCTGGTTGGGAGCTACCGGGGTTCTTCACAAAAATATCGGAGGGTGGCTGGCTAATGCTCCCTCTGGCGATTTGCTGCTTGGTGGTCTTCTCATTATCGATCGAAAGAACCATTGCCCTGCGTCGAGCACGAGTTATCCCAAGACCCTTTGTACGTCGATTCACGGAGTGTGTTGAAGATGGCCAACTGAGCTACGAAGAAGCAACTGAGCTTTGCGAGGAATACGATTGCCCGGTTGCAGAGGTGTTCCGCGCAGCCGTCCGCCGTTGGGGACGCCCCATGTTCGAAGTCGAACAGGCCGTGATGGACGCAGGTGATCGCGTTGCAGATGGTTTACGTCGGTTCTTACGCGTCTTTCACGCAATCAGCAACGTCGCCCCTCTAATCGGCCTCTTGGGAACCGTACTTGGCATGATCGACTCGTTTGAAACGATCAGTTCACAGGCTTCCCTTGGACAACCTGAATCGCTGGCCTCTGGAATCAGCGTCGCACTCATGACAACTGCCGGTGGCCTGACAGTGGCGATCCCCGCTTATCTGGCTTACATGTATTTCAGCAGCAAATCAGACAGCTATCTGAACGAGATTGACAAACTTTGCCAAAGAGTTGTGGACTGCATCTCGGCCGAAGGACTTGAAAATGCTGATGCAAATCGCTCGAACCGGAAGAGAAGAGCGGCCTGATCACTGTCAACCGCGGAAATCTAAGCTGAAGCATCCGTCCGAATTCATGCGGTTTGCTTGAGCAAGATTCCGCTCATCGGCACCCAAACGGCAAAACAAACAATCCAAAGCGAAAAACACACCCCCTTTTCATGGTGATGATCAGATGACGACCGGTCGACAAAAGACTGAAGATGCAACGATCAACCTGACCCCAATGATCGACGTCGTTTTCCTGTTGGTAATTTTCTTTCTTGTTGGAAGTGAATTCAGTGAGGCAGAGAGCAAAATTCCAGTCAATGTCCCCACCGCCGGCCAAATGCAGGCAATCACACGGGGCCCCGATGAATTGCTCGTCGACATCGCCGGTGATGACAGCGTCTCGCTGAACGGAGAGACAATGTCACTCGACATTTTGACTACCAAATTAAAACAGTCTCATGCCAATTACCCTGACGCGAAAGCCATCGTGCGTGGTGAAGCGTCTGGCTCTCTACAACGGACCGTTGAGGTCTTGCAAGTGGTTCGCCGAAGCGGAATCGAGAATATTGGAATTTCGACGAAGAGGATGAATCGTTGATAGATCAGGCTCCCTTATGGGCAGATCCTCGACTCACTTATACGGTTGCGGCCTTAGCCGTTCTGCTGCTGCTTGCCGCTATCTGGCTATTTGGAAGAAAAAAGCGACAAGGGCGACAAGCAGGGGTCATTTGTCTGTCGATTTCCATTGCACTTCACTTGGCGCTGATCATTATGGTCCCCAAGTTGCCCATGTTCGAAGGACACGCCACAGCTCGCCGCGACTCTGCAACGTCAACGACTGAGACGGTCACTGCTTTCCAGTTTTTCGATCCCGACGCAGAGTTCTCTTCAGACGGCGAGGAAATCGAATCGCCTATCAGTCCGTTGCCGCTATCGAACTTGATGGACCTGGTGGATCCCCCCGGCACACAAGCGACAACAGTAAAAAATACGATTGCGGAGGACAACGATGCTTCCGCTGATTCGATGGAGAACCTGACCGCTGCAGAATCAACTCCCGAATCGGATCCCTCTCCCTCAGAGCTTCTTGAAACAATGGCAGTGGAGTCATTGATCCCAGAACTTCTGACGGCGGAGGCGATCCCAGCCTCAACAGATAAGAAATTAGCCGCGGAAAGCGTTGCAGCCAGCATGACTTCACAACTGGATTCTTTATTGGAATCCGCGTTTTCTACAAATGAACCGACAACCCCGCCGATCCCGGCAACCCCATCTGTTGCTACCGCACAAACCAACGCAACACCTTCAAATGAAGCCACTCCGCGACGGACCGCTCCTCAGACGCCATCTCAGCTTGCCTCTGCCAAGACTTCACCTCTGGTTGCCTCGAGCAAGCCAACACAAAATGATTTTGCCAACCGAAACGGCGATGCCAAGATCACAGCGCTCGCACAGACAGGCGGCAGCGAAGAAACAGAAGCAGCAGTTGCATCGGCGTTGCGTTTTCTGGCCCAAACCCAACAAGCCAATGGGTCGTGGAATCCCCAAACCACAGGTGCCGGCGTCGAGCGCGCACCGCTGGGGGTCAATCGGCATGGTGCGGGCGGTAGATCAGAAACAGCGATCACCGGACTTGCGCTCCTCGCGATGATTGGGGCAGGAAACACGCACCAGCAAGGGCCCTATGCAGAGCATGTTTATCGAGGACTGGCATTTTTGATCAATTCGCAAAGCCGCATGTCCCAAAACATGGGATCATTGGCGGGGCCTAGCACCTCGGTCTATTCAGCAACCTATAGCCACGGAATAGCAGCTCTGGCCATGTGTGAAGCCGCCGCGATCACACAGGACGCATCAGCCCTTGTTTCTGCAAAACGCGCAATGGCATACACCAGCCAGATTCAAATACCGGCCACAGGTGGATGGCGATACACGCGATATGACCGTGACGGAGACCTCAGTCAATTGGGCTGGCAGGCGATGGTTCTGGATGCTGGGCACCGTGCAAAAATTCCAATCAACCCGCAAGCAGTCAATGGGATTCAGCGGTTTCTCAGAAGTGTGCGCGCAGGTCGAGGTGGCCTGGCTTCTTACCGGCCCCGCGAAGTGCCCACACGAACCATGACGGCCGAAGCTTTAGCAACAAGGCTGCTCATCGGCGAAACCGTCCCGAAAAGCGAAATTGCAGAAGCGGAGCGATTTCTGATGCAACAACTGCCAGGTATTGGCACCGACAATTACTACTATTGGTATTATGCGACTCTTGCCTTGCACCAGTTGCAAGACGAAGCTTGGCGTCAATGGAATGGTGCGCTGCAGCGTCGCTTACTCTCGACACAACAGCCCGACGGCCGCTGGTCTTCCAATACTGTTTGGGGAGGTTATGGTGGTGAAATCTACACCACTTCCATGGCTGCCTTGTGTCTTGAAACCTATTACCGCCATGCGATCCGGCACAACAAGGCCCGGATTGCAACGCGTCGGGCAACGCAGAATTTTCAACGTTGAATAATCCAACCCAACTCGTCGAGACACTGCGACAAGCGGCGACCGATATGGGGTTTTCACAGTTCGGGATCACTCCTGCGGTGTCGCTTTCGGGCTACCCTGATCTCGTTGCCTGGATCAATTCCGGATACGCAGGCGAGATGGGCTATTTTTCCCAACGCCAACAGGCTTACCAACATCCTGATGGCGTCATGGAAGGCGTCAAGTCGATCATTGCGTTAGCCTATCCTTACGACACGGGCGAAGCAGTGCCTTGCCGCCAGGGCTTGGGCCGAATCGCCAAATACGTGTGGTCAGGGGTCGACTACCACGACATCATCCACCCAAAGTTGAAACAGCTCTGCAAGCTAATCACGAAAGACTCACCTGATTCCAGAGCACGTGGAGTGGTCGATACCGCGCCCTTGATGGAACGTGAAATTGCAAAGCAAGCTGGCTTGGGTTGGCAAGGGAAAAACACCTTGCTATTGAACAAACAC
>DOPG01000466.1 GCA_003513555.1 Rhodopirellula sp.
AGAGAACACCAATCACACACAGGAATCTCAGCGCCAGAGCAAAGATTTTAAAATAAACTCGCCAACGCGAGGCCGCAAATTTGCGGGCAAACATCCTCCTCAAGTGAATGGATCCATCTGACATTAACAAGGCTGCACAATTTGGCTCAGCAAAAACAACTGCCAGCCCCGAAACAGACCACGCCCCGCAACTCAGATCTATTCCTCGAAACCAGTCACGATCACCTAACATTCGTAGCCCCATGATGCTTCCCAGCCACCTTCGCCGTTCACAAGTTTTGATACTGACGTTAGGCATGAGTTGCATCCTGTTGGCCCCTTGCAACGCAACCAATTATTACATCGATTCGGTCAGCGGGTCTGATAATAATGACGGTCTATCGGAGGTCACGCCCTGGAAGTCGCATATGAAGGTGGAGTCAGCGTCACTAGCGGCGGGCGACGTCGTCCACTTCAAGACGGGCTCGGCATTCTCGGGCAACATGCTGATCAGTGAATCAGGCACAGCGGCCCAGCCGATACGGCTGACTTCCTACGGGACGGGTGAATTGCCCAAATTCACAAATCCCACGACCCGCGACGCGAGCGGCAACGCGATTATTCTGAGTGGTGACTACATCATTGTGGAAAACCTGCATTTTCACGATACCCCGGGAGAGTACGTATCAGGGATGATCATCATGACGCAACTGGCAGCGCTTCGCATTGCGCGCGGTGCGGATCATTGCATCATCCGCAACAATGAATTCATCAAAACCGGGCAAGGGATCATGTCAGCTGGAGAGCATACCTTGATCACGGAGAATTATCTCGATGGCCCGAGTTATGCGTTGTGGCGAACGTCCAAAAGTAGTTGGGGACCGATGGGCATCCACCTGAACATTGGAAATCAGGAAGTGTCATACAACACCATCAAAAACTTTGGAACCAAAGACAGCCCATGGGGCTCAGACGGTGGTGCGATCGAAATAGATTGTGGTAGGCATCACAAAAAGAACATCTACATTCACCACAACTATTCGGAGGGCAACGCTGGATTCATTGAATCCAGCTGGGACTACGATTGGCCACGTTATCGGCAGGAAATCCACAACTGGAGAGTGTCGTTTAATGTTTGCTACGATGGCCAGTCATGGCTGTTCATGTTGGCACCATGCACTGGTATCTATTTCGATAACAACACGATCGCCCGATACCATGGCTTCGGGAGGTCACAAAATGCCGTCGCACGTCTAGATGTTCGGGGAGGGATGCCCGTTGGCAAACCTTCTGGAGCGCATTTCAGAAACAACCTGTTTATCTACTCGTCCTCTCCCTACACAGGCAATCGAGCTGCCGGTTCCCTTAAAACAGCCAACTGGTACTCAAAGTACAAGTCTCCCGACACGGAGTACAAGGGTGACAGTAAGCAGGCGGGCAGCGGCGATCCGGGGCTTGTTGACCTGCAAAAACAGGATTACCACCTTAAAGCAGATAGCCCATTGCGTGGCAAAGCAATCAACCTGAGCGATCTTTATCAATCGGACTTCGACGGGCACCCGTTGCCCAAGACCGGTACTTGGGATATCGGCGCCATTCAATACAGTGCGACCAGGCCGACACAAGCATTGCAACCAAAACGAAGATCTCCCACTCCGTAATCACAAAAAAGACAGCCGCCGAAGGAGAGCTAAAACATGCCCAAGACTGACATCGTTTCCTCACCCTTTCCCAGGCTCAAACCACGGCCCCTATTTCGCCGCACCGTAAATGACTGCTCGAAGGCCCTGCGGAATCTCGAAGCTAAACTCCCGAGCTCTGCTCATCCAAAGAACATACATGCCGTTCGTTGGATCCACCCAAAAATGCGTATTATGGTACCCGGACCAGCCGAAAATACCTGTGGGCGCGGCGTTACCCTCTGGGGCGGCATCTCTCATGACAAATACGCTGTACCCCATGTCCATCCCTCGGGGTTGCCCCATTTCAGACATGATGTCGACACTGATCGGCTTAGTCATTCGGTCAATGCTCGCTTGGGTAAGAATACGCTTGCCTTCGAAAACACCTCCGGAAACCAGCATCCGGCAGAAGTTGGAATAATCAGACGCCGTCGACACTAATCCTTCTCCGCCGAAGTGCGCCGAACTCTCAGGACTGTAAGTCAGTTCATTGAGCAGAAAGGTATAGCCTTTGAGATGCTCGGAATTGATCCAGAGTGGCTGAAACCGCGCGCGTTTTGCCTCATCCATGACAAAGGAAGTGTCCACCATCCGCAACGGTTTAAATAATGTATTCGCAAGATAGGTCTCGAATGGCATGCCAGACAAGACCTCCACCAGTCGACCCAAGATTGCTTGATTGACACCGTAAAGGAACTGAGACCCTGGCTCGAACTCCAATGGCTCCTTTGCAATCTCCTCGCAATAGGACTGTAAATCGTTGAAACGAGTCTGGTTAGGATGTGGTCGATGAAACCCCGGAGGGACAGGGTTTTTTACTGAATTGTTATTAGGGATTCCATCTTCCCAACCGGAAAAGTATGACCACCCGGAGCGATGCGCCATCAAGTGCTCAATGGTCAATTTCTCGGTGGCATCGCGGACCTCATCACCATGCCTGACACGCAGCGAGGAAAAACACGGCAGATATTTTGCGACCGGATCATCCCAATCAAACTTGCCCTGCTCATGCAGTGTCATCATGGCAACGATGGTAATCGGTTTTGACATTGACCAAATAGGAAACACCGTCTTGAGATCGACGTCACGATCACCGGGCCGTGCAGAATTTACGATGGATAGATCTTCAACCCCACTCGCTGATCCAACCACGACCAAATTACTGCCAGTGATTTCCTCGTTTATGATCTTACGCTGGTACGCTTTTATCCGTGCAGCGCGATCTTCTGCATTGACTTCTTGCGCAGCGACATGAACGGCCATACAACTAACCACAAACACCAATGCCAAAGATGCGACTCGTTGAATCATGCCAGAGATCCTCTAAATAGCTACGAAGCTGAAACCGAAAACAACAACACAAAGGTGGAAAAGATCGGGCTACCGACTGGAGCTCAAAACTTCGCTACGGCAACGTTTTACCATTCTGCGAACCGGCTCTCGCACTCATCCCTGTGGGATAGTCTAGTCCACGTCCATCCGAAACCAATGGCATACCAGCTTTTGCGATAACCAAGTGTGCAATGGAAGAAAGACGGCCCTTCCATCCAGCAAGCCATTTGCCAAAAAGCAGATCTCATCACCGCGACAAGCGGCAGCAGTCAGCCAGCCAGCCTTCGGTTTTCTCTGATACCACCACCGATCCAGTTATGCGTGGTTGGCAGCTTAGGGCGTTCTATTTGTCTAAGAGCGATTATTGCGGACCTTTCATCACCGGTCGCATCGATCATCGCTCAAGCACGCCTCGTAGATTGAAAACTCTGACCGAACACAAGAAGCATAGCAGGCAAGACAATCAAATCACCAACAAAGGCGGTTAACAGGATAATGCAGCCTAGCAGCGAGAACATCTGTATGCCCGGCATAGGGCTAATCAGCATTGCGGCAAAACCACTTACCAGGATTGCAGTCGTGATTCCGAGCGCCGGCCCCACCTGATAAATCGTTTCTCGAATTGCCCATTCGTGGCCCGGTTTCCCGGCAGGGCAAGGTGGCTCCGCGCTGTCGTCGCAACTACGGTCCATTCCCTCTGCCAGTTGCCGGTACCGCATCATCACGTGAATGGTGTCATCGACCGCAAGCCCCAAACAGAGTGAAAAGGTCAGTGCCGACGTAATCTGCAGCGGGTACCCCAGTAAAACAAGCCCAGCGGCCGTCACGAGAAGCGGCAATGCATTCGGGATGATGCTGATCAAACCAAGCCGCAGAGAACGAAACGCCAATGCCAACACGACAAATATAATCCCACTGGCAACGGCCAGGCTCATCCCGAGATTGCCGATGAACGAACGCATGTTACGTGCTGCCGCAACAACCGTTCCCGTGACATGAATAGAGTAACCCTGATGACGTTTTTCAATTTTTGCGATTCTGGCCTCGAGTGGTTTCAAATGATGCTCAAGGGTAGCTGCACCATCATTGGGTACTTGCGCCGTGACGACCAATCGATGTGAATCGTCATTCACGAGGCGTGCCATTCTCGCTCCAGCAAGGCGTTGCGCTTGCCGGTAACGATCTTCAAGGCTTTTGATGGGGATCGTGTCCATCACGTTCAAGACAGAAAACGGACCACTGACCCCCTGAGTTTGCAACACAGCATGATGAACCTCGCCAACCACCCGCAGAGTCTGGCGGTCAGTTAACTTGCGTTCCTTCGGCCACTGTACAACAATATGCGCGCGCAGGGCTCCCCCCATCACCGCGTCAGCCCGTTGCAGTGCTCGCCTTGCGTCTGAATTTCCAGGAAGTGTTTCTGTCCAAATGATATCCGGCTCTTGTTGAAATGCGGGAACTAGGAGAGCCAACGAGATCACGAGGCCAAAGGCGGCAAGCATTTTTGCGTGCCTCAATGAAAACCTTGCAACCCAAATCGTCCACGCTGATGCAGTTGATTCGTTCTGCACCTGCATTCCAATAATTCGCTTCGGCTCGATACACCTAACAAGAATTGGCAGCACCAACAAATCCGCCAACAATGCGAACGAGGATCCGAGCGCGGCACATAATCCGAACTGCTGAACGCTTTGGGTTTGAGAGATCAGCAATGAGCCAAAGCCGATTACGGTAGTAAGCGACGTCAACAGGCATGCCGGTCCTGTCCGACACAACATTTGCATCATTGCCTCGTGCCGAGTCTTCCCGATGACCAATTGACGCTTGGTCTCCAGTAACAAGTGCACGGCATCGCTCAGTCCAATGACCATCACGAGCGTCGGAATAACGGTACCTAATGCTCCGATTTGCTGCCCCGTCCATCCCATCGCTCCCAGCGTCCATAACACGCCCAATGCGGGAGCAGCACAACAGATCAAAACCGGCCAGATGCCTCGAAATAAAATCAGAGCAACAAAAGCCGAGATGAGCGTGGCTAACAGCGAACCGGACATCATCGAGGATCGCAACGACTCAAGCGTTTCGGCGCGAATCACTAGATGGCCAGCGAGCAGTGGCTTATTCCCTGTCTGCGATTCGTATCGGTCACTTACCTTCTGAACCTCGTCCACGGCATCCGACAACGTTGAGAGCGGCAAAGCCTTGCCGGCAACTCGAGCGACAAACACAAGCATGCTGCCGTCCTGCGACACCAATTGATTTTTCCCAATGGGGTGCTGTGTGACTTGCCGCTTCAGCTTTTCAAGATCAAATTGAGGGTGCAGGTACTTCGGAACAAGCAGCCGTCCTGTCTTCCGATCGCGCAGATCAAAAAGACTGCTGACGCCCTGAATCGCTGGTAGCTGATCCAATTGGTCACGATACTGACGCAGCTTTTCCAAGCCATCTGGATCAAAGAGTGATTCACCCTCCAACACGATAACGATTTCGTTATCTTCGTGACCAAAGTCCTCGTACAACTGCACAAGCTGCTTCGAGGTGGCATTATCTGACATGAAGACGTCATTGGGCGACACATCAAAGGAGAGCCGCCACAAGCCCAGACAAGCAAGGATCGTCACCGCAACGATCACGCATGAAATCAGCTTCCAACTGTTCAGCATCAACCGCGAAACGACGTACATGATCGCGGCACCCTTCAACTAACGCCAGCTTCATTGACCAATCAGGTCACTCGCATCGCCAAAAACCCACGTGATGGTCGCTGGCGGTGTCAGGACCGTGCTGCCAACCCCTTGATTGGCATGAATACCATCGACTCGGAATACCCACCCTTCGCTGCCACTGGCCGCCTGCTCGCCGATGCCATCGACGAATGCTGTGACGCCAGAACCACGAATGGAAATAGGAATCTCCGTGACCAAACGCATTACCTCTTCGAGAGTAGTTCCCGTCTGCACATCTTCAATCTTGATTGTGAGTGGTGAGCCAGAACCTTGAATCTCGAGCGTCACTGTGCCAGTTTCAACCGCAGAACCGTTACCAGCCAGCCCTTCGATTCCAGCTTGAGGGGCAGAAGTTGCTACGTTGGAGCCAAGATCAGACGGGGCCCTTTCTGAGGACCCTGAGTCACATCCAGTCACCAAAAGCAGAAACACCATCATGCCAGAGGCAAACACTTTCATCCTTAGACTTCCCTTTTAGCATTGTTGAGAGCGCATGAAAAACGACCGACACTGAGGCCGGTCGTGCTATCACTGAGCGGAAGATCTCATTTAGCGGCGGGTCTTCTTGACCTTTGCGCCACCCTGACGGACTTTGAATTTTGGGTTGCTCTTGCAAATGACATAGATGCGGCCGCGGCGTTTTACCACTTGGCAATCAGGATGGCGGTACTTCAAAGCGCCAATACTACTTACAACTTTCATCGGATCGATCTCGCCGGACGTATCGTATAGGTTGGTTTTGTGCAAAGATTTGAAGGCGAGAGTATAGCGTCTCGCTCAAATCCATCAACGGCAAACGACATGCATTTCCTCAACCAAGAAAGCCAAAAAATGGGGCAAATTGCCTATTTTGATTGTATTAGTGGCATCAGTGGTGACATGACTCTGGGGGCTTTAGTGGACCTAGGCGCCGATATTGCTGGCATTGAATCAGCCGTTCGGTCGATGGGCCTGCCCGAGCTCCGCATACGCTCTGAAACTGTCAAAAAACGGGGTTTTCGGGCTATTTCAGTCCATATCGAGCATCCGCCCGAACATGCTCACCGCCATTTACACCACATCACAGAGATGATTGATAGAGCGTCAGAAGTGCCAGAAGCAGCGAAAGACACTGCTCACCGAATTTTTCGGCAAGTTGCTGAGGCGGAAGCAAAAGTTCATGGCTCGACCCTCGAGAAAGTCCATTTTCACGAAGTTGGAGCGATCGATTCGATCGCAGATATCGTCGGAACGGCGGTCGCCTTGGATTCTTTGGGTATCGATACCATCAATGCTTCAGCGGTCCCCACAGGAACCGGGGAGATCACCATTGCTCATGGGCGAGTCTCGATTCCCGCGCCAGCCACCGCCGAATTGCTGCAGGGCATTCCGATTGTGGGGTCTAATATCAAAGCTGAGCTAACGACGCCTACGGGAGCAGCGATCCTGAAAGCCTGTGCCACCGGCTTTGGCCCGCTGCCGTCCATGACCATCAAAGCAGTGGGTTATGGAGCCGGCAATATGGATTTGGAGGCTCAGGCCAACGTTCTTCGTATCATTTTAGGCGACGCAACCGAAGAAGCTGTGGGCCTGACCACTCAGATTGAGTCGGATCGCGTTGTGATGCTGGAAACAAATATCGATGATTCCACTCCAGAACAATTGGCCGACTGTGCCACTCGGCTAATGGCAGCCGGTGCATTGGATGTATTCCAAACACCCTGCACCATGAAAAAAGGCCGCGTGGGAGTCATCTTGACCGCCATGACAACGACCGATCAGGCTGCCTTGCTGGAAAACATTATCTTCGAACACTCAACTGCGATCGGTATTCGCAGGTACCACACAGATCGACATAAATTGCGCCGCAAAGCCACATTCGTCGACACTGAATATGGTCCTGTTCGCGGCAAAGTCATCGAACTGCCTGATGGTCAACTCCGATTCACCATCGAAGATGACGACGCTCGGACCATTGCAACCTCTCACCAAACCACGGCAACTGAAGTCAGACTCGCCGCCACCGCTGCTTATGGAAAAGGCACGAAGTAATGAGTTCCTGCTGGTGAAACGGCTTGCGCAGGTGGTTCAACGGCCGCGTCGACCGCCAGTTGAACCTAGTCGGCCTTCCCCTGCTTGGTGCCAGCCAAACACCAACGACAACATCGCCTAACGTAATGAAATAGCTTCCTGCAGCGGGCGCAGCACGCTCGAAACCAGATACTCGTCTACCAGATCACGGCAGAGCCCCGCCAAGCGATCAAATTCAGACGCATAATTTTCATTGGGTCCTAAACTGTCATAGCGGCGGACGGTCAGATAGACACTGATTTGATCTTCGCTGTAATCGCCGCTGCGGACTTGATACGCGCTGGTTCTGGTTTCGAAACTGACACGACACTGTGTGCGGCAGTCCTCATCCAACGAGAATTGAATGGCAGGTTCGTGCGACAACAACTTGCCGTACGGAACCGCAGTAAAACGCTCCAACCCCGGAGCTACTCCAACCGCTTCGGCAAGAATCTCGTTATGGTTGCCGCGATAGGCGAAATCAAAACCGAGCATGACGCTTAACGATTCACAATCAAGCGGACTGATCGACAATTCAAACGGAATCAATTCCAGTACCGTGCGATGCTGCTCCAGTGCCGAGTCAAAAGACTCGGGGTTTACCACCCCCGCATTGACCCGCTTTCCCTCAACTGATGCCCAGCGATAAGCACCAGCATCTTTTTCCTCCTCCAGAACATACTCACCCTTTTCGCGTGAGTAAAAGTTCTGCATCTTTGGATAACGACGCCGCACTTGTTCAAAGTAGTGGAGCACCGCCTCGCGACTCTGCGGCAACTCCATCTCAGTGGAGAGATTCATGTTGATGTAGTAGTCATCACTGAAAGCGCCGTATTCACTCATTCAATCCTCCTCGTCGTGTCGAATGTACCGCGGAAAAATGAGGAATTCCCCGCCGTTGGCCAGTATAGACGGCGATGGTCAGTGGATGAACGGCCGCAATCCCAAACATCTGTATTAATCCGGAAGAATCGCAACGCATGATTCAGGCCGATATGTCGCCTACTCACCAACTCTGATAGACAGGGCAGCAAATGCTTGTGCGTACCCCACAACCGAACCCCCCCGCCTTGCTGCCCTGTCAGGTCACTGAACTAGCAGCTCGCTCACAGAATAGCGTGCTGGTCCCCACCCCATGCCCCTGACAAGGGAAGGAACCGACACCGAAACGCCGATGCTGTTGAAACTGCGGCCGGAGAAAAGCGATGGTTTGTTCACCAGCTCAATTAGCCGAGCATTCCACGGAAGAGGGGGGTGGCCCCCTGGGCAATCGTCATCCCTACTTGCTTAGCTTCTGCTGCCTCGCCGCCCAGTCAGGCGTTCCGAACCAATCATGCATTTCTTTTTCAAAGGGCGCCACCACCTCTCGAGGTTCTGGAATAACACCTCTATCCCTCGTCTCAGCAATCCATGTGTCCAAGGCAGAACGCATCTCACGCAACACAACTTGGTGTTCCGGAACCTGTGAATTCACCAAATTGACCGTCTCGTAGGGATCGAACTCAGTGTCAAACAACATCTCATTCGCGAACGGCTTCATCAGGTCAGCAGAAGGCCCTGTAAGTTTCCCGGCGGCGAGCAATTCTCGCATCAGTGGTTTGACGAGGAAACACTTTTCCTTGTATCGATTCAGCGTTGGAAATCCAGCGCCCGGCGTAAAATTTTTCACATAGTGATATCGCTTTCCTCGAACAGAGCGTTGCCGTATCTCGGTCTCATCGATACGGTCTCGAGCACTAAAGGCGAAACGTCGTTCAGTCCCTTGTTCGGGCCCCAAAAACGCTTGCCCCTGCATGGTCCGGGGAACCTCAAGACCAGCGATAAACAAAGTCGTCGCGGTTAGATCGATAAGACTGATCACACGCTCGTCCACCATCCCCTCACGATACCCCGCAGGCGCTGTAAAGTTAGCAGGCCAATGGACCACCATAGGAACATGCAAACCGCTATCAAAACACCAGTGAATTCCCCTGGCTTCCAATCTTCCATTGTCACCAAAGAAAATCACAACGGTATCATCTGCGACACCATCCTTTTTCAACTGATCCAGAATCCAGCCGACGCGCACATCCATGCCGCTGGCAGAATTCAAATACCTCGCCCACTCCTGACGCACGATCGGATGGTCGGGGTAGTAAGGTGGTGGGTTCACGTTCTGTTCGGTCGCAACTTTGGGGTGCCACTCTTCCCCCACCCATACAACGCGTTCTTTTTCTGCTGACTTGCGATCATAAATATCGTACTCAGCCTCTGGCATGTTGAACTGCGCAAAGAACGGCTTGGATGTATCGAGATCCGACCACAACTTTGTTTGATAAAGAATCCCTTCGTTCACAAAGTTCAAATCGAGCTTCCCGGTGCCCACCACGCGTTCACCGATGTGTGTCACGTTAGCCGTCTGATATCCGGCATCCTGCAATCGCAACGTCAATGGCCGCACACCGCCTGGTAATCGAAAATCGTCATCACGGTGTGAACGCATATGATGCATATCCGTTGTGGTGGCATACATTCCTGTCATGAAAGCAGACCGACTGGGAGCACAAACCGGCGAAGTGGAATACACATTGGTGTAGCGGACACCTTGTTTGGCCAAACGATCCACGTTTGGGGTTTTCACATTTTCAGCACCATAGCAGCCAAAATCGAGGTCAAAGTTTTCACCGACAATCCAAACAATATTGGGTTTCCGTGCGTTTTCATGTGTTTGTCCATCCGCAGGGATCCCCCCCGCGATCCCAGCAACCCATGTCAAACCACCAATCAACGCTCTTAAAAACATGTCCTCAATCCCAACGAATAGATAAACGCTGCATCCTGTCACACAGACCCCCAGTAAATTCCAGCGAAACCATGTCACAGCGAAAGGAGGCAGTGCGGGCCCATCACAGCCCCATCCCGCCCCACGCCAACCGCCACAGTTTAGCATGCCTAAACGCCGACGCGACTACTGCTCCCTACGGCCGCATCCGGCAAATATTTCGATCCCAGAGCCTGATTAAGACACCCAGGTGATCATTTTACGTGAGGAATCATCACCCCATAAAGCTCGGTCGTATACCCTTCGACATTGAAGATGGGCTGTCCCTTGAGCAGCAACTCACGAGACTCGCCGTCTTCAAGCACTTGCCTCACTGTCAGTTCATAGGCAAGACCAGATGCGAGCGCGGCATCGATGGTGTCACGCAGCACTTCACGATCATCCTCATGAATCATGGCGTAAAACTGGTCTGAAGAAGGTGGCCCCAAAGCTGGGTCGCGACCACTGAGTCGAAATGCTTCGTCACTCCAAACCAATTCCTCAGTTCTGGTATCGAACGACCAGGTAGCCAATCCCGCGAGGCGTTGAAGATCCCTGAGCCGTTGCCTGCTCATCATCAGCTCATTTTCCGCTTTCTTTCGGATGGAGATGTCACGGATGGTGGAAACAACCATTGCTTCGCCTTGCATATCCACGACACAGCCACTGATCAACACGTCAATCGCGTGCCCATCGCGGTGCAGAAACCTTGACTCAAGATTATTGAGAGCGCCGGTTGCCTGAAGTGCGGCAGTCAAACGTTTACGATCTTGTTCACAGTCCCAAATGTTCAGATCAAAAATCGATCGATTTACAACTTCCTCATTGCTGTAACCAAACAAGGTCCTGAATGCATCATTGGCTTCCACGACGCATCCACTATCCATCCGGATCAAGAGCCCGGCCTCCGGTGCCTGAGTAAACAGCACTGAGTACCGACTATTGCGTTGGTCATTGCTTGCCCGGGTTGCTTTGAGCGATTTCACCTCGGCAGCCTGCTCTGAATCCAGCTGATCTGCTGATGCATAAATCGAAAGCGCGAGATCATAATCACCTCTTCGTGTTGCCGCCTCTGCAAAGCGTTGCTGAAGCGCAGACCTGGTTTCCTGTGCGGAAGGATTATTGGGCCAAATATCGAGAGCTTCCATGAGTAGCGCATCAGCCACACGGAAATCTTCGTACTGATGATCATCTTTCGCATTCAACAAACGTGCTTGAGCACGCTTTACCAGCCTGACACTTTGATCATGTTTTTGCTGGTCGTTGAGAGAATTGATAAAAGCGTCAACCGATAGGTATCGATCTTCAGTTCGCTCCGCCATCGCGATCCGGGCAATGTCCATTAACTCCCCCGTTACTTCTGTTTCGCGAATCACGTTCCGCGCAGCGGCTTGCAAGCAGGCGAGCAAACTGTTCCCATCGTGCGGTGGACTTCCTGTAAGGATTTCAAACAGAATCGCCCCCAACAAGTAAACGTCTGTCTGATACGTAACAGCGGCATGTGAACCATTTGCTAGTTCGGGAGCCATGTAGGCGGGAGTTCCGCCGATCGTCTGCTTAACACCATGTCGCAGGTCACCACCTCCGATTCGCAACGCTAATCCCCAGTCAGCCACAAGTACCTCACCAAATTGCCCGAGCATGATATTTTCTGGCTTGATGTCTCTGTGAACTAATCCTCTGGAATGCGCATACCTGATAGCATCTGCCACGCGGAGTAGGATTTTGACGTTTTCATCTACCGAGTTGCGGCTAATTTGTTGGTCCCAACTGGCCCCCTCAATCCGCTTCATGGAATAGAACAGGAATCCGTCCGAGTCGACACACACCTCATGCAACGCTATCACGTTGGGATGATCAAGACCACCAATCACCCGTGCCTCCGTAAGGAAGCGTTCTCGGGAAACTTGATTCGTCGCTAATTCATCTCGCAGCACCTTGATCGCTACCTCACGATCAAGCGCTCGCTGATGTGCCTGATAGACAACGCCAGTGCCACCACTGCCAAGCTTGCCAACGATCCGATAATCAACTTCCTCGGCTCGCATGTCCGTCAACTGAGACAACAAACGAATCGGGACAAATCCTTTATCGATCTTGCTAATCGACGTTTCAGACGGATCGCCTACCAGTTCCATCGTTTCAGTGACTGCATAATCTTCCCAAGTTTGAGGCCAACTTGGGTGCGTTAATCCTGACGCTGCCAACGCACAGATCGTGACAGTTTTCTCATCCGCAGGCATGCGTTGAAGCCGCTCTTTGACTTCGGCGTCAGCAAGCACCGCACTCAGCAGGCCTTCGTTACCATCCTGTGACAACGCCTCAGTGTCTCTATCCAACTTGAATTCCTTCGGTGATAAGTTCGGATCATGATAACACACGTTAGAATAAACGAATAACAGTCACTTACGGAACGAAACCGTATTGATCCTGATTTTTCACCAATTGGGGGCAAGCCAGTCACAAAGTCCCTGCCACGTGGTGCAGCTACACAGAAAGCAAATAGCAATTCAGATAAGAAGATCTGACGTGAAGAAGACAACCTCCACTCCGTGGGTAAACCTCTCTCCCGTCCGCCCTGCATCCTGCCTCTGGCAAATCTATCCCAACGTCTGCTCGAGATGACTTTTCAGGAAGTGACGCAATTTGCGACTGCGAGTGTGTTTGAGTGAGGTCAAGTTCAAGGTAATGTTCGTGACCTGTCCTTTCGCACGATCAACGGGACCTTGCATCTCAAGCTTTGCGAAACCAGATTCGTCAAATGCGGATGCAGGACCAGCAAGAATAATCCGTAGACTGCCCGCCTCTTTTGTCTTCACTTCAGCCCAAACACGATCAGTTCCTTTAGGCTTGACTTCAAATCCATCCACCGCTGAGCAGATGATGGAATCAGGGCCTGCCAGGGTTTCAAGCAGCTTCACAGTGCGTTCGGCCACCTCGAGCGGCCATTCAGGTATTTCACCGTTGGCAAACCCTTTCTCAAGCGAATGCCACTTTTCGCCAAGTGCTTTCCAAGGCTCAAGCACGACGGCGGACGTGTCCCTCGCGATTTCACTCGCGTCCGCAGTATCTTGCGTGACCTTCACGGTCGTGGCATCCGTTTTACGATCCCGAGGCACACCCACCGATTTTTTCTCTCCACGGGGCTCTCGGTCTTCCAGTCGATCAACTGGTGCAATCACAGTGCGCCGTTTTACGTCCCGTGCTTCACGCTCTATTCTCCCCCACTTTTGTGACTCTTTCGTGGCTCCAGTTGCAGCTATTTTCTGTGCCGGGGATTGACCTTTCGAAGCGGTTTCATTCTTCGCGTTTCGATGCGATCCCTGAGATGGTAGTACAGGCCCATCGCCATGCTCTGCTTCTCCATTCGCAAGCACTTCCGCAAGAAAAGGCGATGTCACAGAGAATGTCCCCTTTTTCTTTCCCCGTGTTCGTTTGCCGGCACCCTGTGCGGCCAAGTCCTCAGGAGTTCCCGCAAAGACGACTTGCCCTCCGTTCACACCTGCGCCGGGCCCCATATCAACGATCCAATCAGCGCATTTGATGACATCAAGATTATGTTC
>DOPG01000174.1 GCA_003513555.1 Rhodopirellula sp.
AAATCAAAGCATGGTGTAAAGACGAACCAAAGCACGTCCGTCTAGTTGACTGAAACATCGACCTCAATCAACACACCACGAGGACCAGCATTGAGCACCAGGGTCTCCGCCAATCGAACGCTTTTCTCCCAGTCGCTATGGATATGTCCACACACTACGAGCTTTGGTCGCGTGTTCTCGACAACCTCACGGATGGCCTGACTACCCCGAATTTGCCCACTACTGTCATGAACAACGGTATCCAATGGAGGTGAATGCACCACCAACACAGCGCAAGACTTGCAACCGGCCAGCAAGGCCCCTGCGTCCGCTTCGGAAAAGTCATAACTCCATTCACCAAAAGGTGTCACCGGAATACCACCACCCACTCCCCAGAATTCAACGCCTTCAACTACGCAGCCAGTCCCATGTAACACTTTGGCACTTTTCCAGCCTGCAACTCGAACGGCTTCTTCCAATTCAGTGGCAGATTCTCCATTTCCCGGCACCAATATCGCTGGCTTGGTGATTCCGGAGAGCACCGTCAGGGTGTCTTCCACCCCTTGTCGACGCGTCGCAAAGTCACCTGCTCCAATCACCACATCGGCATTGTTGGACTTCTCAACCAGTTTTGTCGCTGCCTCGACATTGCGATGCAGGTCACTAAAGCACAAGAATTTCATATTACTATTCTCACAGGACGGGAGATGGAGATCGTTACAAGACGTCGAGAGACAAGATTACGTCTGCCTACCCAAGAACTGCATGACAACCGTGATCGCCATTACACACCGAATTCGGTTACAGTTATGGTTGCAAAGACGTTGTGATTCAACGCCAAGGGGTCTTCCACCATGCCTTGAAGCGATTAAGTTCGAATGAATCCACCGCCGAACTTGTCGCCAATACCAAATAAGCTGCAAAAAATCTGTGTTCACTCCCCCGCGGTGTCCATCCAACGCCCTTCATACACACGCACGGTAACTTCTTTCATGTCAGGTTCATCAAATCAACCCACCGATTTCCGTCGGCCTATGATTTTGGTGCTTGCCATCGTGCTGCTGACCACGTTTGCTGTAATTTTTTGGAATGAGGGTCAAAGAGGCGAGCACAAAATGCTCGCCAACGCGGCAGGCCGCGTTGGCCTTGTGATGGCTGGGCTTTGGATTGCATGGCCAAGCTTGCTTCGCCCAATTAATTGGTTACCCCCGGGAATTGCCGTTTTAGGTGTGATTGCAATTGGCGTGATCGCTGCTCGCCCTGTCCTGGCCATTGGAGCAATACCTTTGGTTGGAGCGGCTCTATTTGTGACGACAATCATCCGCAGCCTAAAGCCGTAACCTCAATGCAAAGAGCATTAGCTGCATCTAGCCTTGACACCCCAGATTGTGTGAGTCGACATCATTGCGCACGACCATGTTTCCCTGGAAATACGGCGAATCAAAAGTCAAGCATCCCATGCCCCTCGTTGTCGCGTGCAGAACAACTTTCTGTTTTGCTACTAAAAACCCCACTCACTTGACGAGCCGCATTGTCAACGGGTAACGATAGTTCTTTCCTCCCCAAACTTGCATTGGGGCAATGATTCCAAACAACAGTTGCATCACGGGCACTACAAAAACCAACGGAAAAGCAACACCACAAGAAAACATGGTAAGCATTACCATCGCGGCCGACAGCAAAAGTAACGAAATCTGAAAGTTCAATGCTTCCTTCGCCTGGCGAGTCACAAACTCTGACCTGTCTTGATACATCAGATAAATCGCAAGGGGGCCAAGGAAGCCGAGAATGCCGACTGTCAACATTCCGATCAGACCGGAGGCATGCGCCAACGTCGCTAAAGTGCGATCGTCCAATCCAAGCGGACTTCTGGCTACCGACGGTCCAGTATGAGCAGTCTCCACCTCCGTGTAGTTCGGACTTTTTGATCCATCTGGGGAAGACGAATGTTCAGGAGTTTGCCCTCGCTCCCATTGACGTTCAGTCTGAGGCTCCGGGATACGCATGACGTGCGCGCAAGCTGGGCACTTGGCTTGTTTGCCAGCACTGGCCTCGGGTACTTCCAGCTCGTTACTGCATGTCTCGCAGGTAAATCGTATGCTCATCAATCAACTTCAACCTCTGAGTTACCTTTGCTTCACCGCTTTTTTTCACTGCCAACAGTCAACAGGGAAGGGCTGCACATTTCTTCTATCACCTCCGTCAGGCAGGCGTCTGATGTTCACTTTATTCGCCTTTGATGGCGGTATCTTGTGAAAAGGTAACCGTGAATTTCTAAAATGTGCCGCACGGATAACATCCTCCACTGAAAAAAGACCGAAGCTGCAGTTTCCTGAGGCTACCATTGCAGGATTCGATAGCCGCGAGCAACATCCGAGCCGGCGTAGCATGTCAGCAATGCGTGGTGTGCCCTGCACAGGGCGTAAAGATAGGAAAGGTGCATCATCCCTGATGATTGTGACACGAAGATTCTTTCCATCATCTTCTAAATAATGTCTTTCAGATCGCGTGGGTCGTGAGATGCTAAGTTACCGGTCGGAAATAAAGAGTTAGCCTTTGTTTTCCACATTTATTCATGCCAGCGTGTAAGTGAAACATCGCTCGTGAAACTATCAACACGCTCGCTTTTTGCCTGTCGCAATCGCAATCAGTGACAAAATCCGAAAAAACCTACCTTACCTACCTTGTTCTGGCCGAAACAACCAACAACACCGGTCTGGTAATACCATTTTGAAAAACAAAGTTGCCACCCGCGGCATCTGTCCGTCTATGCATCGTGCGTACGGATTTTCAAAAGGACACGGGCCCAGAGTGAATCAGGACTGCAGGGAGGCATTTCGATGCGACGCAAATATTTCGGATTGGCGATTGCCGCGATCGCTACTTTCGGGCCAATGCAGGCCTGGGGTGGGGACCGTGAGATCGCCGAACAGATCATTAAACGACTGAAGAGCAACCGAGATTCGGGAGCTCTGAAGGATTTCACCCTCGATATGAAAGTCGACGAAGGTGTGGTTCTTTTCCGTGGGAGTGTCGCTGAAGACGCTCAAAAACAGCTGGTCCTTGCGACCGCGAAGGGCATCGACGGGATCACCAAGATCACCGACGAAGTCAAAGTTACGACGACGGTTCCTACGACGGCGGTGAAGGCTCCCGTGGGAAAGCCTGCCTTGGCTTCACTGCCCACCGCGGCACCTAAGGTTGCTAAGGTTAAGCCAGAAAGCAAAGTTGCTGAGCTGGAATCCACCAGCAAGAAAGCAAGTAAGTTGGCTTCCAAGCCTGGACCGCAAACCGCTGCAAAGGCCAAGCCAAGCCCATTCTCCTTCAAGCAAGCTCTTTCGGCGAAACTCACTCAGGCTCAACCTGTTGTGCCTGGTAAAGTACGTCCTGTAAGTGCAGCTGAGCCACAAAATGACGGCGAAGTCGTTGCCGCAGTCGTGAGTGCCCTGCGAAGTGCAAAGGCAAAGGGAGAGCTGGTTGGATTCGGGGTTGATGTCCGCAGCAACAACGGCGTTCTGCAGCTGACCGGGCGTGCTAGCTCATCACAGCAGCGGGATAAGATCTTAAAAATCGCCGCTAATGTGAAGGGTGTTGCCGGAGTCCGCGAGGCAATCGCCATTCCAAACGCGACTCCTGCTGTCGCAGCAGTGACACCACAACTTCCAGAGCCCCCTTCTTTGCAGGAGGTAGCTCTGGCTCCTGTTGCCGTCGATCCCGTCCGTCGGCCTAGGCGTCTTGCATCTGACCGAACCGCCGCAGCTCCAGTCGCAGCTCCAGTTCGGTCACCTGTGATGACAGCACCTTACCGTGCCCAAGGGGCCCCCGTAGGAGCAATGCCAGCTAGTGCTGCCACACCTATGGGCGGCCAGCCAGTCCCAATGGCTCCCTACGCGGCTGCAGGTGCTCCGAGGTACGATTCACCAAACATGCCTAACTATGCTTGGCCTGGCTACGCAGCCTACCCAAACTACGCTGCACTGACCTATCCACAGCAGTACAGCCCTTCGGCATGGCCATACATCGGCCCATTCTATCCGTACCCGCAGGTACCAATGGGATGGAGAAAGATCAGTCTCGAATGGGATGACGGCTGGTGGTTCCTTGACTTCACCGATCGTTAAGCCGGTCGCAGCGGAAGTCTGCTGCATCAGCAACGGCAGCAGTGTCCGAAAATCATGTGACCCGCGTGTCTCCGGCACGCGGGTTTTTTTGTACCAAGTTTTGAAACGTTGAATTCGCAAATCAGCATTTTTACGGATCGAAACACGACGGGAAACTACTCGAAGTTTCACGCTCATCGGCAGCGAATCACGTCAGTTTGACACCCATAAAACGAAACCGAGCCTCTCGCAGTCACCCGGTTTCCAAGTAAATCAGACTGGTTTTTCGATTCTTCGGAATTATCCGCAAGATCGGTATAAATTCACACGATACATCAGGTAAGCAAGGCGTCTGTTCTGTTCACATTGATGAGAAGTCATAGTTCAGGCGTGAAGGTAACGAACCACGGAAGGTTTCTCGGATGACCAGCTCGAATCCCCATCGCGACACAAACGTAATGGTCGCGACAGGTAAAACAAGAAGTCATAACGGTGTGCTTCGAAATATCACACTCAGCACGTTGGCAGTTTTGGCAGTCGCATCAAGCGGTTGCTACGGAGTGAACTACGGCTACAACGCAGGGTTCCTTGGATTTCCCATGCCAGTCAGCCCCTACTATCAGCACAAACAAGAAGAAAAGTTCTGGAAACAGGAGAGGTACAACCGAGTACCTATTCTTGGTCCCACAACCTCTGGCGGTCCAACCGTTGCTCTGGATCCACCTAGTGATGATGAAATCATGCACGCACTGGAAACGGCTCGCCCTGTCCAGGGTGGCATCCCATTGCTTTGGGAAAAGCAACGCAACAATGTGCGAATCATCAAAGAGAAGATTGCGGACTACATAGATCCGCCTCGCTTCTACCCATTGATTGGACCTGCACAGCTGCATCATGCCCACTACAAGTGCACGATCTACTTCGACGAAGAGACAATCATCGGATATCCCGTTCCACACACCTTGGAAGACCGGGAAGCGATTGAGGTCGTCTATATCGATCACAATCACTTCCACATGGTTGGTGATGTTGACCCGTACACGACTCCAAACCTGTAAGCCTTGCCTTCACTACAGGTTCGGAGCACGACTGCGGTCATGCATCATCCACAACGCCAGCCCTGATAGGCTGGCGTTTTTTTTTTGCAGTCCCACCACAAAAATATTTTTGGCATCTCATCCCCTTCGGTGACACCCATAACGCAACAGGCATCGACCGACCTGTTTTCCATAGATACCAGGGCCTCACAGATACTGGCAGATACTTTTCCAACCAAAATCATGCGGAGGATTTTTCCTGATTAGAAATCTGTACTCCCAGTCCACCATCTGGATTCAGACACTCAAATGGCGCATGTTGTGGGAATAAGATAAACGGTGTGGGGATGGTTTGAAGTGGCTAGCGACAATCTTCGAATCGTTTATCTCACACCCACCATGTTTCTCTCCCAACAGTATTCCAAGCATGCTTGTTTTTGATGCTCACCTCGATCTCAGTCTGAATGCGTTGCAGTACAACCGGGACTTGCGATTGAGTGTTCCGGAAATTCGAGCTGGTGAAATCGGCATGTCCGATTTGGCTGGTCGCGGCTGCGGCACGGTTGCTTTTCCAGAAATGCGTAACGCGGGAATCGGTATTTGTGTGGCCACATTACTCGCTGGATGTATGAAACCCGCAGGACCTGTGGGAATGTGGAACTCACCGGCACAGGCGTGGGCGATGACTCAGGGTCAATTGGCATGGTATCGAGCGATGGAAGCGGATCAGCAACTACGCCCTATCCGCAATCAAAATGAATTGGAATCGCATCTGGCCGATTGGACGCTTGACGCTGAAGCCACACCGATTGGATACATTCTGAGTTTAGAGGGCGGTGACTCACTTCGTACGCTCGATGACTTGTCAACTGCCCACGAGCAGGGACTGCGTGCTCTGGGGCCGGCACATTATGGAATCGGTCGCTACGCTTTGGGGCATGATCAATCCGGCCCGCTTTCATTGGCTGGCCGCGAATTGCTGCGAGAGATGGACCAGCTTGGGATGATTTTGGACGTGACACATCTCGCCGAGCAAACATTCTGGGATGCCCTTGACCTTTACCAGGGACCTGTATGGGCCAGCCATCACAACTGCCGTGAGTTGGTTGATGACCCCAGACAACTCAGCGACCGACAAATCGTTGCATTAGCCGAGCGCGATGCAGTGATTGGTGTCGCCCTTGATGTCTGGATGGTGGCATCTGGATGGAGAAGGGGCATCAGCAAACCAGCGGAAAATCCAGATGCAAACTTGCATGGCCTGGCAAATCATGTTGACCACATGTGCCAACTTCTAAGCACCAGCGCGCACACAGGAATTGGCACTGATCTTGATGGCGGATTTGGAACCGAACAAACGCCGGCAGATCTGGACACCATTGCTGACCTGAATCGATTTCAAACCATACTACAGGATCGTGGGTACGATGAAACTGCCCTTTCCGCCATATGCCACGGCAACTTCCTCTCGCTACTGAAAAACGCATGGGCCTGATCAGATGAAAAATGATTTTTGCATGCCTGAAGGAATTGAAAAATGCGTCTCGCCCAGCCTACTGGTAGATGCTGAGGTTGTAACAGGCAACATCCAGCAAATGCTCTCAACGGTACGAGGCGACGCATCGCGATTACGGCCACATGTCAAAACACACAAAATGGCTGATGTGATTCGCATGCAGGTTGCTTCTGGCATCAAAAAGTTCAAAGCAGCAACACTCAACGAAGCAAAAATGATCGCACAAAATGGTGGTGAAGATGTTTTGCTGGCCTACCAACCCATCGGTCCAAACATCAGCTTGCTAGCTGAACTAATTCAAAACCACCCGAACATTAAATTCGCAGCCATTGTTGACCACGAGGATGTAGCTAATCAACTTGCTAGTTCAATGCAAAACGCCAAGCTGAATCTCCACGTTCGGATTGATGTCGATTGTGGCATGCACCGCACCGGCATACCTTTTGGAAAATCATTGAACGCACTTCGTGCACTGATTGATCAAAAAGATGGACTCGAGTACGAGGGCCTACATATATACGACGGCCATTTACATCAACCCGATACAGACACTCGGCGTGGTGAGACAGAGGGCATCATCAGCCAAGTAGTGACTTACGACAAGGATTACACGGCTGGCGCTGTTGTTGGTGGTGGATCGCCAACCTTCCAATTCTGGGCCGCAAACACTTCCTGGGAATGTTCACCAGGCACAACCCTCTTCTGGGACATGGGTTACTCCACCGCTTTCCCTGAAATGCCCTATAAGATTGCGGCTGCACTTTTGACGAGAGTAATCAGTAAACCCGGCAAGGACATGTTTTGTGTGGACTGCGGTTATAAAGCAATTGCATCTGAGATGCCACTTGAAAGTCGCCTGACCATTCTCGGATTAGATGATGTAAAAATCATCAGCCATAGTGAGGAGCACATGGTGCTTGCGAGCCCGAAAGCTAATAACCTCCGCCTTGGCCAACCTCTGCTGACACTCCCCCGACATATATGCCCCACGATCGCGTTACACGAAAATGCTGCAATCATTCGCAATGGAAAGGTTGGTTCTGAGAGGTGGAGTGTCACAGCTCGAAATCGTATCGGCATCTGACACAGTGCCTTCGCTTACTCTCAAAGCAATTTTCTACGAAGGCCCAAAAACTGTCAAAAGCCAAACGGATCAGAATTTAAAACAGACACAAAGTGTGGCTGCTCACCGCACGGTGCAGATACATGCCTGATTTTTCATGCGAGTGAGAAGAGACGCCGGATAGCTCAGGAAAACTCATGCAAATGCAAAAAGTTTTCACACAAAAAAGAAAAATCAAGGGCAACGCACACAATTCACCAGACAGTCACTTTACATTGTCCAAAGACTTCTCCAAGCACATCACACCGAATGGTGAATTTCAATGAGTCAGGAACCGATCCCGCCATTAGACCCTGTTTACAAAAGCTCGCTCCGTGAGCTTAAGTGGATTCTGGTAATCTGGCTGGTGCATTTCCTGTGGGTCGTCGGCTATTGCTCTGCATTCGGTTACATGCCTCACCGATACACATTAACGTTTTCCGGCTACATAACCACAGTGATCGGCATGCCATCATGGGTTTTTTGGGGAGTGTTCGTGCCGTGGATCAGTGCTTCGCTCGTCACTACTTGGTTTGCATTAACACAAATTGAAGACCACGACTTACCAGACTCCGCGTCGACGGCTGTAGCCGATGGATCAAACGCACAGACGTTGGGAGCGGAGCATGAGTGAGGGATCAACGGCCGCTTTATTGACTTTTGCGGGATACACGATTTCTGTTTTCATTTTGGCAATCCTGTCAAACCGCATTGGCAAGGGCAAAGATTTTGCGGGTGAATATTTTCTGGGTAGTCGCAGTTTTGGCGTCTGGGCATTCGCGTTAACTTTTGCAGCGACCAATGCTTCGGGTGGCTCCTTCACGGGATTTCCCGCTTTGATCTACACCCATGGATGGACACTGGCACTCTGGATTGCCGCCTACATGGTGATGCCGCTGGTTTCGATGGCATTGATCGGAAAACGGATGAACCAGATAGCTCGCAAAACGAATGCACTCACCATTCCAGAAGTACTGCGAGCACGGTTTGAGAGTTCTGCCGTTGGTCTTGTTGCGACCTCACTCTTGATTTTCTTCATGTTCTTCTATCTCCTCGCTCAGTTCAAAGCAGGCGGTATCATCCTGAGCACACTGTTCGGCGATGAACCACTATTCCAATCCGCAGTTTCATTCGTCAGCCAAATGACAATGAACATCCCTTGGGTCAACCAAGCTGAGCCTGACTACTTACTGTGCCTGATGCTGTTCGCTGGTGCAGTGATTATCTACGTCGTTTATGGGGGATTCCGAGCCGTCGTATGGACCGATGTGATGCAGGGCATTGTCATGTTTCTCGGAGTAATCCTGATGCTTGGCATGGCATTATGGCAGGTAGGTGGCCTTGAAAATGCAACTCGTCAACTTGAGAAGATGGAGCCCCCTGTACATGCAACTGCCAGTCTCCGCGACTGGAACGACACTTCAACAAGCAACGTTGATCAGACATATCCCAAAGGAACATGGCTATTCGATTCAGGACAGGTGTACCGCCTCGGAGAACAGGCAACCCTGTCACCAATTGGGAAGCACTCGGGGACTTCACAACCAGTCAAAGTATTAATCATCAAAACTCCGCACGAAGTCAAAGAGCTGAATGCAAAGCGGGAATCTGGCGAAATCGCTGACCCGGGCTTGACGGTTTCAGTCCACAGAGACTCATACGAGCCCTACGCATTTGGCCATTCAAGGATTGGAACCTATGTC
>DOPG01000007.1 GCA_003513555.1 Rhodopirellula sp.
GCCGATGACTGTGTCGCAACAGCTGAAGCGAGCACCGTGATTGCGGCACTTGACACCGCGATTCCAAAGATTGAACAACAACTTCGAAAATTAAAAGAAAAGAAAACCGGCCATCGGGCCACGGGACACAAACACATCGATATATCGGCCGCCGAAGACGAGTGAGACAACTGCGGCACGACCGCACCTGCCTTCTCTCGCCTTTTGCGACCTTAACCATTTTCATTCCCGCCAGCTGCCAACGCCAAGTACAGTCACTCAGCTTCACGTCGGTATCGACCTTGTCCCTGCATTCTCTTGCAGGATCGCGAGGTGGTTCCAATGCGATGGACTGAGCTCCACAAACTTGGCTGGGGCGGGCGGTTAGCTAACAACGAGATTTCCAAACAAGGAATCGCACTCAAATGAAGTTTGCAGATTTTATTACGACTAAGGCAATTCGCGCCGAATTGAAGGCTCAAACCAAAGAAGGTGTTATCGAAGAGCTCGTTCAAGCTCTTCTTGACTCCGGCGACGTGGATCCCGATCAGCGTGAAGACATCATCGCATCAATCATGAAGCGGGAAGAGCTGGGAAGCACCGGTATCGGTCGCGGTGTAGCTGTCCCCCACACAAAACACCCAAGTGTACAAAAACTCGTCGGCACCGTCGGCGTGAGCGAAGAAGGAGTCGATTTTGAATCCCTCGATGGAGAGCGAGTTCAGCTTTTCTTCCTGCTAATCAGTCCACCCGAGCGTCCAGGTGATCACCTTCGCGCGCTCGAAAACATTTCCCGACAATTGAGGGACGAAACGTTTTGTCGCTTCCTGAAGCAAAGCAAAACCCCAGCAGACATCAATCAATTGTTGCAAGAAGCAGATGACAACCAGTTTGTATCTGGCTAAATGAATAAGAACTCACCCACTCGAACCGTCACCGTTCGCAATCCGGAGGGCTTGCACGCCCGTCCTGCGGATCTACTTGTCCGTATGGCGTCCAACTACCAATCAAACATTCTGATAGGCAGGGATGGCGAACTCGTCGATTGCAAAAGTATTCTCTCACTACTGACCTTAGGCGCCGCCCAAGGAACCGTGCTGACTGTTTCAGCCGAAGGTAGTGACGCGGAGGAAGCTCTCAACGCAATCGAGGATTTGTTTGAAGCGGGTTTTGATGACAAAAACGAAGCGCCGGGAACTGAGTCCGCACTTGACAGCTGACTCTTTCCTCTCAGGCAGATTGCCAGTCATATGGTTCTTATCGTATGCACTGGAGCATCGGATTCGTGCGTTCGAATCCGGTACAGAACATAAATCATAACCAACGAAAAATGACGGACCGCACCCCACGTACTCGAGACCGCTCACGCGGTCCTGGAGGGACGCGGAGCAATTGTTATTGAACTTTTGTTCTCCAACAATGCCGCTGCTTACCTCCCGTGAGAACCGTTCCGTCGCACGACGATGGTCGAACTTCAAGGTATTCCTGTTTCGCCGGGAGTCGCTATCGGCCCAGCACTAGTGCTGGACGCCGATGGTTATCGCATTCCACGGACTCTGATCGCCGCTGATAAAGCGGGCGAGGAATATGCGCGTCTGCGATCGGCTGTAAACGCAGTTGCAAAGCAGATCGAAGCCAATCGCCTCGAAACGAGCGCCGTTGCTGGAGATGAAACTGGCGATATCTTTTCCGCACAACTGCAGATGTTGAATGACCCCCGGCTCAATGGCGAGTTGCGCCGTCGTATCACGACAGACCATCATGCCGCCGGATACGCTGTCAATCGGGTTTTGCGAAATTATGCCTTAGCACTACGGCGCCTAGAAAACCCCATGCTCGCCGAGCGGGCCGAGGACGTGCTGGATATTGAAAAGCAGTTGTTGCTGCAATTGGGTGCTGTCACTGAGCAACCCCTGACTGCTCTCACGGAACCTGTCGTCATTCTATCGCACAACCTCTCTCCCAGCGAAACTGCGAATTTAGACAGGCGTTACGTCCAAGGCTTTTGCACCGAAGTGGGCGGCTCGGGAGGCCACACGGCAATTGTGGCCAAAGGCCTCGAACTTCCTGCCGTCGTAGGTGTCGGGACATTTCTTGATTCCGTTGTGAACGGTACCCGAGTTATCGTCGATGGAGACCGAGGCAAGATCATCCTCGATCCTGACGCGATTACTCTAGCCAGCTACAAGCAGCGCATCGAACAAAGCCAAACCCTGAGCGCCCGCCTTGCCGAGTTGCGAGATCTGCCCGCGGAAACTGCTGATGGTACTCGAATCCGACTCAGTGCAAATATCGAGTTTCCCCACGAAACGGGCTCCTGTTTAGAACGGGGCGCCGATGGAATAGGCTTGTACCGAACCGAGTTTCTTTACTTGTCCAGCACGGAAGAACCAAGCGAGCAGGACCACTACGAAGCCTACAGTCAGGTAGTGAATGAAATGAGCGGTCGCCCGGTAGTGATCCGCACGTTGGATCTCGGTGCCGACAAGATGGGCCACCGCCCGCTTGCAGAACAGGAATACAACCCGTTCCTGGGCCTGCGAAGCATTCGACTGTCGCTACGAAACCTTGATCTGTTCCGACCCCAACTTCGGGCTATCTTACGCGCCGCCACGCATGGGGACATACGGGTCATGTTCCCGTTAATCACCACCATTGGCGAGTTGAGGCAAGCCAAGATGTTGCTCACGGTGGTAGCACGAGATCTAAAGGATGAGGGGATCCCACACCGAGCGGATATTCCAGTGGGGATGATGGTCGAGGTTCCCGCCGCAGTCGTCATGCTGGAACACTTCGTAAAAGAGGTGGATTTTCTTAGCATCGGCACAAACGACCTCGCACAGT
The DNA here is from genome assembly GCA_003513555.1 of Rhodopirellula sp. GTDB lineage: Bacteria > Planctomycetota > Planctomycetia > Pirellulales > Pirellulaceae > Rubripirellula. The sequence continues at coordinate 2,824 of DOPG01000007.1, forward strand.
ACACCCTAGCCGTTGACCGTAGCAACGAGTATGTCGCTGACCTTTACCAGTCCAGTGACCCCGCGGTGCTTCGATTGATCCGAAGGGGCGTGGATGTGGCCGATGACTGGGGAAGGCCCCTCGCTGTCTGTGGAGAAATGAGCAGCATTCCCGGCCGTGCCTTACTTCTCGTGGGCCTTGGAGTGAGGAACCTAAGTGTTCCACCACTTGCGTTATCGCGCATCAAAAAAGCAATTCGAAGCGTTTCCCTAAGCGAATGCCAAGAAATTGCAGAGCGCGTGATGACGCTCGATTCAGCAAGGGACGTTGACGTTTACCTGTTGGATCGACTCGGAGTCTTGGTGCCTGAACTGGTCGTGACCTAAACAACAACAGCTTCCCCGAACAGATGAAAAGCGTGACAGATCCTGATCCCACCCAACTCGCCTCCGATACCGTACCAGAAAGTGGTAGCGGATCCGAAAAATCGATCGCACCTACCCTGCGTATCCGATATCGGGTGCGATTTGGAAAGACAGATCTGCTGCGATGGATCAGTCACCGGGATCTTGCCAGATTGTGGGAACGTTTACTGCGCCGAGCGGGCTTGGTTCTCTCCATGACCGAGGGGTTTCACCCCAAACCACGAGTGGGTTTTCCGTCTGCATTGGCGTTGGGCGTTGAGAGCCTTGACGAAGTCGTCGAGATTGATCTTGCTGAAGAACTTACCGCGCAAGCGTTGCTTGAGCGGTTGGAGGCTGACCAACAACCGGGTCTCACCATCAAGAGCGTCACGCGATTAGCGGAAGGCATGAGCAAAGCTCAGCTGAACTCCAGCGACTACACATTCTCTGTGGTGGAAGGGATTTCACCTGCGGCAATTAAAACTGCGATCGATACCTTGCTCGCAAAAGAATCTGTATCTGTTGAGCGCAAGAAGAAAACGCTTACCGTCAAAGTAGCAGAACAGATCACACAACTCGAATTGAATGGTGATGTAATCAACCTGCGTCTGGCGGCCAGCCAAG
>DOPG01000200.1:0-12043 GCA_003513555.1 Rhodopirellula sp.
AGTCGAATTGAGATGGATATCGTCAAACATCTCAATCAGTTCCTGACCGACTTGGATGAGATCAAGGAAGGTGATGGCACATTGCTGGACCACACAACGATTATCATTGGTAGCAACTTTGGTGACGCATCGAATCATACCTGCAACAACCTGCCAATAATCGTGGCAGGTGGTGGTTATCGTCATCAGGGTCATGCTGCTGCTGAGAAGCCGATGCCACTGTGCAATCTTTGGCTAGAGTTACTGCACAAACACAATATTGATGCCGGTATGTTTGGAAGCAGCGACCGGGCTGCAAATCTATTGGCAACGTAGTGGAGTAAGAGCGATGGGCGAGCTTCTCAGGTGGTGACTTCGGAAGGTAGACATGCTGGTGATTCTGGTGGAAGTGTTCATTTTTTTAGCATTCAGAGATGCTTTTCAGTGTCCGTGTTGGATCCGTGTTGAAAGAGCAAAGCCGACGACGTTCACAAATAGATCTGGCCTGATGGCTTGTGAACGACGGGGAAAGGTCCCGCAGAGTTCGATCTGCAATAGTCACTTGCCATCACTTTGCGCAGCTAATGGCATTAAGACACAAGTTTTTGAACCGTGTGCATAAAGCCGCTGAGAGTCAAGTCGCGACGCGCCGTCGAGCGGTGAGCAAAGGAAGCAGACGCGAGTGCGGATATCGATGGTTATGCTGAGAGTGCTGTCAGAATCCATCGGTGGCGAAGTAATCAGGAACCTCGTACTTCCTGCCATCTTCGTGCGTAAATTTAACGGTCATGCGAAAATCAGTAAATGGATTCGGATTATTATCTTTCTCATGTGCCTAAGGCCTTGCCAGTGCCAGGGTGACCTTGTGCCACCTCTTCAGTTCTCCCCCCAACTACAATCGTGCCGTCACCATCAGGTTTGCATTGCATTGGAAGCGGCGTCGCACTGCTTCCCGTGGTAGGGGTTGGGTTTGCAGCTGGCAAATCGATCGGGCTCGCTTGAATCACCTTATGATCACCCATCTGGAATGGTTTCGTGAGAGTGACTTTTTGAGCTGCAATACGTTCGCGCATCGCGAACGTATCAGGCGGGATCAAATCGAAATCCATGCCGATCGCACTGCTTGATGCAGGCAAGTTCATGGATGTCAGGGTATAGCTTGAAGCAGTTGCCGCAGGTCGCACCCGATCGCATCCCACATCATCAAAACAGCGACATAAACAGTAAGAGACGTTAAAAGCTGCACGGTTGATCTCATGGTCATAGGTGGCGTGATTACAGCGAGCATCAACAAAATGGGTTGCTCGCGGAAAATTTGTGCCAGAAGAGATCAGGATCGCGCGAAAGCCGCAATTGCCGCAGCGGTTCGCGTGGCGGAGCCTGCTACCGGATGATCGAGCTAACGGAGATTGATTTGGCTTTGGGTCATCTGAAGCTTTCAGCCTAACTGTAACATACCGGATCGGTTCGAGCCTCACACTCATGAGATCGACGGTTCAATGATAGGCTTATCAACTTCGGTTTCCTCAAGAGTTTGAACATCAACGCTGACATCCAATTGCGTGGTCCCACCTCCGATAACAACTCCGCGCATCGGACTGACTTCGCTGTAATCGCGTCCCATGCAAATGGGGATATGGCTCGTGTTAGCAACGCAGGCGTTGGTCGGATCCAGGTCGATCCATCCGACTGATCCGCCGCAGTAGAGGCTGATCCACGCGTGGGATTCGTCTGCACCAACCAGCCGTGGCCTCCCTTCAGGAGCGATTGTGTGAATGTATCCACTAACATATTTGGCGGGCAGGCCGATCGACCTCAAACAAGCGATTTGTACGTGAGCAAAGTCCTGGCAAACCCCGACCCGACGTTCAAACGCTTCTTCGGTTGAAGTATTTACGGTGGTTGCCTTTGTGTCGTACTGAAAATCACGATGAATTTGTTTGGTCAACGCGATTGCAGCATCAACGATCGGACGCCCTTCGGTGAATGCCAGACGGGCGTATTGTCTGAATTTTGCAGAGCATCGAACTCGGGGAGAATCGTAGAGATACTCCTGCGCTTCGAACCAACCAGAATCCTTCCCGCAACGAACCTGATTAGCCAACTTTTGCCACGACACTTCTACCGCTTCATCGGGAAGCGGCCGTTGTTCCACTGAAACTGCTGATTGCACCAGGACGACAAGTTGGCGGTGTCGCGATTCGATGGCAAAGGAGATGACCCGATTGCCAAAGTAATCAATGTGTTCCAAAAGTACATTGGGTTCGGGATGTATCGTGGCCTTTGACCAGTAACATCGGCTTTGAATTGCGGCCCCGGATATCACTTGTGGCATCATCCGCAATTGGTTTTGACAGATTGCCACAGGTTCAGAATAGCGATAACGGGTTCGATGTGTAATTTGATAGTAAGCCAGAGCATTCATGACGGCTTGACGTGACCTTCTGATGGTGTCGGAGTCGCAGTTTGAGCTTTGGTCGCTGTGATGCGGGCCACGTCAACTCGTCCAGTTAGTTTCTGGGTCGAGCTGGTGTGGATCAGGTAACGGGCGGTGATCGCATTGGACAAGTTAGGAAGATCTCGCATCAGCTGATGCAAAAGTTGCTTCAAATCTGCCCGACGACCAGAAGCATCTACTACCGCCAAATTAGATGGCTGAGACATTCGCACAAGATGCTGTAACGATTCTGCTATTCGCTGATCGTGTCCTAACGAGAAATCCGAGGGATCGGTGGGGAGATGATCAATCAATTCATTGATCGCTTTCATCTGAAAGGCAACGGATCGGGGATTGGTATCATCGGTCATTAGCAGATCGATGACCGCTGCGGGTTGTAGTTGTAGAAGATAACGAGAGCGATAGGTCATTAAACTGTCAGTCGCTTGCAGCACAGCTTCCAGCAAGGGCCCCTGATTTGTTACCGCATAAGTAAGTGTAGAGTCGAGTAATTCCGCCGTTTGATAGGCCCGTTCGATGCGTCGTCCTAACTGCAAGAATCGCCAACCGTGTGTCCGTGTCGTACTTTCGGTGGTTAGCCCGGAGAACGCCATCAGATCGAAAATCAGCTGATTGATGCAGTCGATCATCGCTACCATGTCATGTTGCGACTGTGAGCTGCTTTCTGCCAGTTGATCCCCAATTCTCGAGATGATTCGGTAAGCGTCGATCGAAATACGGTCACGAACAGCAATCGCCTTTTCAACAATTTGTGTGACTGCGGCTTGCAGGCCCTGATTTTGCGTCCGATCAAAGATGGAAGCGGGCAGCACAACCTCTAGTCGTGGCATTGACTTGCCAAATTCTTCGACAGCGTAATCAGGTTCAATCTGTCCCATTGCAGCGAGTGCCGCAATTAACCGAGAGAGATCAGGTAGTTCCTCGAGCGCCGTTTCGCCGGCAATGCGTACCATCGTCGTCCGCAACAGTCGGGCAATCGACTCACATCGTTCGGCATACCTTCCGAGCCAAAAAAAGTTTTCGGCAACGCGACTTGGTAACTCTGCTCCACTACGCGCGATTTGAATACTCGTACCTGATGGGGGCAACAGAGTCTTTTCTTGGTCAATCGGTTCCTCGCCTATGACCCAACAATCTTGTCCCAGTCTTCCGCTACTGGGGCTGTGATCCAGCGACTTCGGGTCCGGGCTAACACGGACAAGACCCCCAGGCAGGACCTCGATTCCATTGTCGTTTTGGAATTGAAATGACCGGAGGCCCACATGCCAAGATTCCAACCCACGTTGATTCCAGACAGGTGTCCGACTTCGCGACGGACGGTCTTGACCCACATATTGATGAGGTTTGGCCATGATTCGAGCGACGAGTTCATCTCGCTGGACAGCCGTCATTGCGATGGGATCTATGGGAGGATCACCTGATACGGCAAATGCCTCCCGAATTACAAGTTTCTCAAGATTCGCCAATACGAACTCACGCTCCTCGGTGCCGCCGCACCAATAAGTCGCTAGGCTTGGCAGCAGCAAGTCTTCGTCAAATAAAAACCGACATGCACTCCCCAGAAACGGTAGCAAAGCGGGCATCTGCACGAGCGTGCCACCGATCCGGTTGACCATAGCGACGTTGCCGCTACGAATTGCTCCTAGCATTCCGGTAGCTCCCTGAGTGGACAGGGGATCCAATTCGAGCGGATCACATTTCGCATCCGAGATATGTCGCAAGATCACTTCGATTGGCAATAGGCCTCCAAGTGTCTTGAGGTAGACCTGATTTCCGCGAATAGCAAGATCGCGGCCTTGAACGAGTGTGTAGCCGAGGTAGCGGGCCAAATAGGCATCTTCGACATATCGATAGCTTGACTCACCGGGCGTTAGAATCGCCACCCGCGGGTTGTCCTGACTCCGTGGTGCCAAAGAAATAAGATGTTCTTGTAACGACGAAAAAAAAGAAGCCAGCCGCGTGACATTGCTACTTCGGATCAGGTGTGGCAGCACACGGCTGGTAATGACTCGGTTTTCCAAGGCAAAGCCGAGTCCGCTCGGAGCACGTGTGCGGTCTCCAGTGACCCACCAAGATCCATCGTCGTCACGTGCGAGGTCCGTTGCCGTCAAAATCAACCTATGGCCGCGGATCGGGAGTTCGTTGTAAGCCCGAACGTACTGAGGGTTGGCGTTCAACAACTCTGCGGGAAGAATCCGTTCCTTGAATAACCGCTGCGGACCCAGCATATCTGCCAACACAGCTTCCAGAACTCTGACCCGCTGCTGTAAGCCTGCTTCAAGCAATTTCCAAGACTTGGCATCAAGCACAAAGGGTACAATGTCCAACTGCCAGGGACGAACCTTCGTGTCACGCGTGACACGAAAATTGGCACCGCTTTCATGGACCAGCTGTGTCGCCTCCATCGCGCAGGCGTCGATTCCTTGTTGGCCAAGTTGATCCAAGTAATTTGCGATTGGTCGCCAAGCGGCACGTGGTTTGCCATCACGCGTCAAGTATTCATCGTAGCGACCTTCGCCTGACTTGTATTTCGCAAACGGTCCGGCAGTAATCGGTGATGGCTTCAATAGTGTCTGGTTCGAGTCCATGTTATCGACCTTGGGTACGGACTGAGCTGCCAAGAAGCTGGTAGATCATAGTTTGTATCAGCTCAAATCCATAGCTGCGTCAGAATCGCCTCAGGTCTAGCGTCAGGGGATAGGGTTCCGGACCACTTGGTACTGGCAGTTTGGGAACCTCCATGCGTCCTCCGGTCAAGCCAATCGTTTCAAACCGATTGGCCCGCCTCGCCTCAGCTTCGTTGGAATTAACCGGAAAACGATCGGTCCCCCGTCCACCGGGATGAACGACATGGTAGGTGCAACCACCGGTCGAAAGTCCAGACACCGCGTCAATTACCTCGAAGCGGAGTGGACTGTGGATTTTGATCGTTGGATGAAGACATCTTGGTGGCTGCCAGGCGCGATAGCGAATACCCGCGACATATTGACCTTGGGTGCCAGTCGCATGAAGCGGCACGTTGATGCCATTGCAAAGCACTCGGTATCGCGTCAACTCAAAACTATCAACCAGCAGTTCCAGCCGTTCGATCGATGAATCGACATACCGCGCAGTACCACCACCTCCCGGTTCCTCACCTAATACGTACCATGGCTCAATTGCAGCACGAAGTCGCATGGTGATGTCGCCATAATGCGCTTCACCGATATTGGGAAACCGAAACTCGTAGTGGGGCATGTACCAGGATGCATCCAAATCAATTCCCGCCCGACCCAACTCAGCAATCACACCAGATAAATCTCGCCATGCAAAATGTGGCAGCATGAATCGATCGTGCAAGGCAGTTTGCCAGTGACAAAGGGGTTGTTCGTATGGGCGGTCCCAGAATGCTGCGACGATGCCGCGAATCAGTAATTGCTGGGCAAGACTCATTCGTGGGTGCGGCGGCATTTCGAAACCACGCAGCTCCACCAACCCCAAGCGGCCTGCTGTGCTATCGGGGGAGTAGAGTTTGTCAATGCAGATCTCCGCTCGGTGTGTATTTCCCGTCAAATCTACGAGCAGATCTCGAAACAGTCGGTCAACCAACCAGGGAGGCGATTCCAGATCTCGGGAAGGCAATTGTCGGAGTGCTATTTCCATCTCGTAAACTGCATTGGGACGACCTTCATCAAACCGAGGAGCTTGGCTGGTGGGCCCGATGAATCGGCTGCTGAAAAGGTAAGAAAGCGACGGATGGTTGTTCCAAAATCGGATGAAGCTGCCAAGTAAGTCTGGTCGTCGCAGGAACGGACTATCGCTAGGAGATCTGCCACCCAGAACGATATGGTTTCCACCACCTGTTCCCGTATGCCGACCGTCGAGATCGAATTTGTCATTTCCCAATCGACAGAGTCTTGCTTCCTCGTAAATGGTCTCGGTCAGATCAACCAACTGCTGCCAACTTTCAGTCGGTTGCGTGTTCACTTCTATGACACCCGGATCCGGAGTGACCTTGAATATCTCAACGCGGTGGTCTGGAGGTGGTAGGTAACCCTCGATCAATACAGGGAGCTTCAATACTGCGCAAGTATTTTCAATGGCTGAAATCAGTTCGAGGTAATCTTCCAATCGCTGCGTTGGAGGAAGAAATACATGGATTCGCCCATGTCGGACTTCGACGCAAAGCGCCGTTCGAACAATGTCCTCATTGGTCGGCAGATTGTTATCATCTTCCTGCTCTAATTGCTGTTTGTTGATGCCGGATCCCACGAATTGGTCCCGATCAGAAACGTCGCCATGGCTAGGTTCGTCCCGCAGCCAATCACGTGCCAGTCCCTTGGGTAATGGCCCACGAGGGACAGTGGGATCGAAAGGTTGGCTGTAGATAGCATTTTCAGTGACGCTGCTTTCAGGCAGTATTTCGAGCGGTAGTCGCAAACCAATTGGAGAGTCGCCCGGCAAGAGAAAAACTTTTTCGTTGCGAGTGGGCCAGCGACCACCCATCCATCCCGGTTGGGCTTGCCACCATGCCCGTCGAATCGGCATCACGAATCCAACCGGAGTTCGTAGACCAGAAGTGAAAGTGCGAACCATCATCGCTCTTTCGTTCGGATCGTCTAGGTGTGGATCCGTCGGATCAACATCAATGGGGAGACGATTTTCACGCCACAAGTAATGAAAGGTATCTTCGTAAACGGGAAACGTTTGCTTTGCACTGATTCCAAGTTCAACAGCCAGGTGTTGGACAAAGCGCTCGGCGTCTTCAGTTGCAAAACCGTAGTCGTGACCCTCGTCGGCAATCCACTGAGGGTCGGTCCAGATCGGTTCACCGTCACGTCGCCAAATACAGGAAAGAGCCCAGCGTGGAAGCGATTCTCCTGGATACCACTTTCCCTGCCCATAGTGCAGCAGACCACCAGGTGCAAATCGATCACGAAGCTTCAGCAGCAATAGGTTACTTAGAACCCGCTTCTCAGCTCCCACAGCTTCGGTATTCCATTGCGGGTCATCCATATTGTCGATTGAGACAAATGTTGGCTCGCCTCCCATCGTTAACCGCACATCTTGTGAATTCAGTCTCCGATCGATCTCGCGACCGGTTTCCATGATCGTGTCCCACTGCTCATTGGTGTACGGCTTGGTCACCCGTGGCGACTCGCTGAATCGTTCCACCGACATTCGGTGATCAAATCCGACCTCGCAAGGTTCATGGCCACCGGAAACCGGCGCCGCACCGGTGAACGATGGTGTGCAGGCTAACGGAATATGACCTTCACTGGCCAACAGCCCACTTGTTGGATCGAGTCCTACCCAGCCCGCTCCGGGCAAATACACTTCGGTCCACGCATGAAGGTCACAAAAATCTGCCTTCGGGCCAGAGGGACCGTCCAGTGATGCTTGGTCGGCGGTCAGTTGAATCAAGTAACCAGAGACAAACCGGGCAGCCAATCCAATTTGGCGAAATGTCTCGACCATCAACCAAGCCGAATCGCGGCAAGAGCCACTGCCCAGCGTAAGTGTTTCCTCTGGAGATTGAACACCGGGTTCGAGTCGCACCAGATAATCGATTCGGTCCTTTAAGCGTTGATTTACTTCCACAAGGTAGTCAACAAGGCGATCAGCTGATTTGGGCAAAGACTCAATCCACCGGGCCAAACGCGGCGTCAATTCTGTCGTCAGCAAGTAGGGTCCCAACTGCCGCCGCAAAGATTCTTCATATTGAAACGGCCAGCAATCAGCTTGTTCTTCGATGAAAAAGTCAAAAGGGTTAATGACGGTCATGTCGGCAATCAGGTCGACAACGACCTTGAAACGTTGACATGGCTTCGGGAAGACAAACCTTGCGATCGGGTTACCGAATGGATCTCGTTGCCAGTTTCGAAAGTGCTCTTCCGGCTCAACCCGAAGACTATACGCATCGATCGGTGTTCGTGTATGGAAAGCGGGTCTGAGTCGCACTAGTTGAGGGCCAAGCGAAATAAGTCGGTCATACCGATACTCCGTTTCATGATGAAGCGCAACACGAATAGTCATCAATGCACCGAGTTGTGAAAGTAATCTTCGTTCATGGCCTCGCCAATCTGATTGAGCTCCATTTGCAGAGCATCGATGAACTGATGCATACCGCTGTCCAAAACATCCTTTACGCTTGTTTCTGATAGTTGATGTCGCAGTGCGGAGGTTCGCGCCTTTGCAACACCCCAGTCATCGGACTTCGAAAAACAACCTGCCTCACCTAGTGATGAATCAACACCGGCCACGCAAAAAAGGATGGAGCGCGGAAAAGTTGGGTTGAAGAGGAAGAACTCAACCACTTTTTCGATGTTTACCAAATGATGCTGACGACGATAAGCTTCGAAACCGCTGATCGCCAACAGAAGTGTTGACCATTGCAGGTCATCGACCGCTGTACCAACATCATCAACTCTAGGCAGTAGACTAAAATACTTGACGTCTAAAATCCTCGACGATTTGTCGGCTCTTTCGATCAGCCGACCGATGTTGGCAAATTGCCAGCCGAGGTCGTGCGACATGGTACTGTCCAATACCCCCGTCCATTGCAGAGCAATCTTGCGGACCGCATCAAAGAATTGGTTTGGTGATTCAAGCCACTTCTCTTTGGCAGCATCATTCACGAAATGATAGAAGTCGTTGAGTTGTTCGTAACACTCCGACGAGAGCGACTCCCGTACGCTCCGAGCATTTTCGCGGGCTTGACGCAGCGAAGAAAGCATCGAATTCGGATACTGATCATCAAAGGCGAGAAACTGCGTCACACTTTTGGCATCAGGGCTACCATGCCTTGCCTGAAAGATTTCATCGTCTGCCGTTACCCGTATCAAAGGTTTCCAAGGATCAATCAGGTTCTCTGGTTGGTCCAACGCCAGGTTGTGTGTCACCTCCAAGAAGCGAGCCAAGTTTTCGGCTCGTTCAACCTGACGGCTCATCCAATAAATTGATTCAGCAACGCGCGAGAGCATGAACAGTCAGATTAAGAACGGAGTTTTGACGAGACGGTGGACGATCGTGGCGGGGAGCGCAGATTACGGAGAGGCGACCGCCTGGCCCGGCTCCGAAGCGACCCAAGTGTCTTTGCTGCCTCCGCCTTGTGACGAGTTCACGACCAGACATCCTTTTCGCAAGGCGACACGAGTCAATCCACCCGGCATGACCCAAACATCGTTGGCACCGCAGAGAATGTAGGGTCGCAAATCCACATGCCTTCCCTCTAACGAATGACCTGCCATCGTCGGCACCCGCGATAGAGAAAGCGTCGGTTGAGCAACAAACTTACGTGGGTTTGCTTTGATTCGCTCGGCGTATTCGGAAAGTTCACTGCGTGATGCATGGGGGCCAATCAAAATGCCGTAACCTCCTGATTCGTCAGCCGCCTTAATGACCAGTTCATCCATATGCTCGAGCACATATTTCCGGTCGTCATCTCGCAGGCAGACATAGGTGGGTACGTTCGGGATTATCTGTGATTCCCCCAAGTAATATCGAATCATGTCGGGGACATATGCGTAGATGACTTTATCGTCGGCAACACCTGTACCCGGGGCGTTTGCCAAAGCAACATTGCCTGCACGATAAGCTCGCATCAGCCCACGGACGCCTAGCAGGGAATCCGGCAAAAACACTTCTGGATCTAGAAACGTGTCATCGATACGCCGATAGATCACGTCGATCTTTTGCAGTCCTTGGGTTGTACGCATGTAAACATTTTCATCCTCCACGATCAAATCAGAACCCTCAACAAGTTCAACTCCCATTTGCTGTGAGAGAAAGGAGTGTTCGTAGTAAGCGCTGTTGTATCGACCCGGGGTTAATACAACTACCGTTGGGTCGTCGACGTGAGGTGGGGCCATATGAAGAAGCATCTGATAAAGTCGCGCCGGGTAATCACTCACCGGCCGGACCCTCGATGCACTGAAGATCTGGGGGAAATTCTTCTTCATGACTTGACGGTTCTGCAGCACGTAAGAGACACCTGAGGGGCATCGCAAGTTATCCTCCAGCACGTAGAACGCTCCGGAGTCATCTCGAATCAAATCGGTCCCCGTCACGTGACACCACACATCATGAAATGGCTTGAACCCCATACACTCGGGTAGAAACGTTGAAGCGGACTCCACTAGCTCGCGAGGCAAGATTCCATCATGGATGATTTGCTGTTCTGAATAGATGTCTGCGAGAAAGCAGTTGAGTGCTTTGATGCGTTGCTTCAGTCCGGCTTCGATGTGGTGCCAGTGCAACGACGAAATTATGCGCGGCACAATGTCGAAAGGCATTATTTTTTCCGTACCCGCTGCATCGCTGTAAACAGTGAACGTAATGCCCATTTGATACATGGACCTCTCGATCACCCGATGACGGCGGACAAGTTCCGCCGGTTGCATCTGATTGATCAGCCGCACTAGTTGCTCAGCATCGGGTCTCGGACGTCCCTGCTCGTCGATAAGCTCATCAAAAAAACCCTCCGTTTGATAGTTGGAGAATACGGTTTTTTTGCCATCTTGCGTTTGAACTTGTATTTGGGATTGAATCACGATTTTCTCTTGGTCGCCTTTCTTTGGTCCGCCGAAGCCCATTGTCAAACAACGATTGTTTTCTGAACTGGACCCTTGACGTCCCGTTCACCGCATCCTTCCGGCCTGCGGTTCGGACTCAACAGGAAAACCGGTTCAATTGGCCGACGCCTGATCCACGAAAGATTCATTAGGACTGCAAACCGTGTTCCTGAAGCCCGTCTAGCGGTCGCATTTCATGCACTAATCGATTCGGATCAGCAGCAATTAGCACAGCTTGTGAAACCTGAGAACACATCGAACTCGACGCGGCCACACGAAATTGCTCAAACTTATCGATTGCAATGAAAGGGAGTTAGGACAAGCAAACAGCATTCAATTGGGGCACGATGGTGGGCGGGACACCAAGCGATACGCTGCGTTGCGAGGTCTGCATCCCCCGTGTCGGCGTTTTAACGGGCGGTTTCGGTATGTTAATGTCACATGGAATAAGCTGACTCGATCTGATACGGCAGTGTTCAGATAGAATTTCTGGTCTGTGGTCGGGGATACAGCTGGTAGGAGATGGTCGTCGTTTTAGGAAGGTCGCTTGAACAACTTGGACCGTGTCCCAAGTGACCCAACTATTGAGGAAATGATTGGGCGAAACCAGTAGGCAACCGCCCATGGGAAGCCTCGAAATTGGACAGGCTGCTCTTTTCTTAGGCAAGATTGAATGGCAGGGGATAGCGACAAAAGGAATGGGAGCAGCGGCTTACCCACACGAGAGCGGTTGATGAAACCCTTTCAGATTCTCATTCTCAGACGCTCTTCGGCTCTGGGAGTCGACTGGCTTTGTGCTAGCTTTGGCGGATACTCACAGCAGCGTGAACGAAAATTAGCCACCGCTTCTACTCGGCCAAACTACGGAAAATTGACCTCGCTTACCGATGCGTTCTAACCTAGCTGAGAGCTTGAGAGCGATAGAGTTCGCACACTGACGGCGATTAGCTGTTCATGACCAAAGACGGTGATCAACAGAGAGGGTCGTACAAAACCGCAACTGGATTCAAGCCATTGCGAGAAAATACGTTATGGCGGGGCTTTCAAGAAGTGC
>DOPG01000200.1:12235-22952 GCA_003513555.1 Rhodopirellula sp.
GGGGCTTTCAAGAAGTGCTACTGACCGCAGTTGAGAGTCAGCTTGCGGTGCTTGGTCGAGCAGTCACCAGACGAAGCATGCCCAAAACAACCCTCTTCGAACTAGCTTGCTCTCGCAAGCTTTGTGCAAAGCGTTATTAACAGAGCGTTATGGCGAGAGTGTAGCTTTCGGTGCCTGCGACAGCGAATGGGATTTGAAATTGGACATTTTGCCTTCGTAAGCTTCAGCACCTCCTCCACCAATTTGCAGAACTTGCTCAAGGATTCAGCTCAAGGTATTGAATCACCGAGAGATGGGTCCGTTTGGGAATGATCCACCCAAGTCATTACTTACGTGAACGGTTTATCTTATTCACTTTCCCATCATCTTTGGCAGATGCCTCAGTCGGGAATTGTTATAATCGGCATTGTGATGATTGATTTCTCTCACCTCCGTAAGGACCAATCCCATCGGTACGCTGACCGACTTCTGGTTATACGCAATCCTAGCTGCGACCGGCCTTGCGACAGGAATTTTAACAGGAGTGACTGGTGCTTCGGGAATGTCTGTTTTGATCTCGATGCTACTACTTGCGAAGATTCCGATTCGAGAAGTAATCGGATTGACCTTTGTCATCACGCTTGTCAATGCGATGATCGCATCGGGGTTTTATTGGCGTCACGGGCGAGTGGATGTACGGTCCGGCGGTTTCGTTGCTCTTCCTGCAATGGCATCGGTCCTGGTAGGAAATTTGTTTTCACAGACAATAAAATCAAACGCTTTGACCATGGTCATGGTCATAAGTCTATTTGCGATTGGAATCAAGTTTTTACTGGCAACAGAAGAAAAGATCGAATCCGATGCAAATAGCGGATCCTCTTCATCTCCTGATGCATTCCCTTTGGTATTTCTTGGAGTCATCTCTGGACTCGTGATGGGGGTGATGGGTGGCGGTGGTGCGATGTTTATCGGAATTGCACTGATCGTGCTACTCAAGTTCGAAACGAAGACCGCCATCGGTACTTCGATCTTGATCATGGGTCTAGCAGCGATTCCAGGTGTCGTGTCGCACTGGCGGGGCGGAACGCTCCAATGGAACTACGCTCTTGTCATTCTGTCGTGCTCGATTCCCGCTACCGCCTGCGGTAGTTGGCTCGCGAATCGAATTTCTGCCCGTAATGTCAAACGACTACTAGGCTGTTACTTGGTCGTGATTGCTCCCATCCTCCTTTATCGAATCGTGCTGTAAAGGTTAGAAGTTGATCGAATTTGAAACCCGACAGATTCGGATCCCGTTTCGGTTTCGCTATGGTCACGCGCGAAAGCAGCACAACAGTCTGGATGCGGTGATCTGCATCGCCCGAGACAATCAGGGTAATCAAGGATTCGGTGAAGCCGTTCCCCGAACTTATGTTACAGGGGAGACCAGTGAATCCGTGATGGCTGATATTCCGAAGCTGATCGAAAAAATGACCTTTGTTCGCAAGCCAAACTGCGAGATCCAGCAGCAACGGGTTGAATTGGCAAGCCAATGGAAAGGACGTTTTCCTTCGTGTGCCTGCTGTGTGATTGACACTGCCTTTCACGACTTGTTGGCCAATCAAGACGGCGATTCGTGCGCGAATTGGATGGGTGCCAAATCAGTTGATCCGCTTATCTACTCGGCATCCATTGGTCGGAGTAACAAAAACAAATTGCTGGCGACTTCGTTGGCTTATCGGATGTTTGGCTTCAAGCATTTCAAGGTCAAGGTCGCTGACGAGAACGATATAGAACGCATCCCCTTGATCCGCCGAATCCTTGGGAGTGACATCAAAATTTTTGCCGATGCGAATGCGCATTGGGACCGGGAAACGGCCATCCGCCATATCGATTCACTTCGGTTGCACGACGTTTGGGCCGTCGAAGAACCACTAAGATCAACTGAAGCGAAGGGAGTCGAGCATCGAGGTTTTGACCGACTTGCTGTACTATCGGATGAACACTTCGAAAACTATCGTTGGCTTCGTGAGCGGTCTCCCTTGCCTTTGATCGCAGATGAAAGCCTGATCTGCCCGGCCTCCGCAAAAAAGATCATTGAACATCAAGCATTTGATATCTTAAACATTCGCCTTTCCAAATGTGGAGGCCCATGGATGTGTACGGCGTTGGTGGAACAAGCGCGGGAATATGGACTGCCATTTGGATTAGGCGCGATGGTTGGTGAGACGCCGATCCTGGCAACCGCCGGTGCTCACTTTGCTGCTCTCCACCGCGACCATCTTTATGTTCAAGGATTTTCCCACCGTTTGCTGCATGGTAAAAAGTTCATGTATGATGAACCCACGATTCGACGAGGTGGAAAACTGATCATGGACACGACACGCACAGGGTTAGGATTAAGCGTGAACATGCGAATGTTGGAATCACTGACGATCCAAAGCAAAATCAGGCGAATATGAAGAAATATCACGTCATCCTGCTCGCCGGTGGAGAAAAGGGCCCCTTGTTCGAAGAGACGGGCTTCTTAGAAAAAGCGTTGATCCCGATTCACGGAATACCAATGCTGTCGCGAGTGATCGAGGTTTTTTATCAGGCCGAGCATGCGGATGAAATTGTGGTAGTAGGATCCTCGAATCTGGATCAACTCGAAGCCATGTCTCGCGTTCGCAAACGAATCACCCGCGGCTTTAACGTGATTCAGAACCTTGTGCACGCAATCACTTATGTCAAACACCGCCTTTATGGCAGTGGTTCCGATCACAATGGCTATGTCATCTCTTTTTGTGACGCAGTTTTTCTAACGCCGGAAATCGTTGATGACACCTTGCAGACGGTGGAAGAGATCGACGGTGATATTGTCTTGCACTATGTCGAAAAATCATCTTTCGAAGCAGCAGGATTCCCCACGGAAAGAACTTATATTCCGGTTGGTAACAAGCTTTATACTGGAAGTACGATTTACTATGTGCGACGTTTCAGAAAAATCTTCTCGATCATTCCAAAGCTGATCGAATTGAGAAAATACCGTAAAGACCCGCGGGCATTGATGCGGTATATCGAATGCGAGGGGAAAGACCTGGCTGAGATCGAACAGGCGATGAGCCGAAAACTGAATGCAAAGGTTCGCATCCAGATCTCGCAACACGCCAGGATGGGCGTCGACGTTGATAAACCAAGCGACCTCGAACTCGCTATCAATGTTCTGTCTGACTGCCAGGATCTTCACGAGTAAACCGGTTCGTGAATCACTCGGCAAACACGTGAGACCCCCGACCACTTGAAGACCTAGGGAACGCGAATGCCGCCTTCTTAGGAGGCACCTTTGTTGGCTCGCACCGCTTCCTGTCGGCGAAGTATTGCTGACAATCCCCTTTTGCTGGGTTGTGCTGACTTGCCCGTGTTGAAAAAGCGATTTCCATTCAGCAGTCAATTAGCTTACAGCGAGCAAGCGACTCAATTCCCCCTCCCGCCATGCTCGACGGCTTTGCGGAAGTGCTTGGGCGACAGCCCGACCTTCTGTTTGAACAGGGCGGAGAAATGATACTCGTCATTGAAGCCTAGCTCGGCGGCAATCTCTTTGACCGCCTTGGCGGTGCCGGTGAGAAGGACCTGAGCCTTCTGCAGCTTTCTTTCGATAAGGAACTGATACGGCGTCCGTCCCCAGTCACGCTTGAATGTGCGGATCGTCTGGGATTCGGATCGGCCCAAGGTCGCGGCCATTTCGGCTAGGCTGGGCGTCTCTTGAACGCATCGGTCAAGGAAGTCACGCAACTCCTGGCTTTGCCTGGCGGTTGGCTCCTGGCGGGAACGAAGTTCGGCGGCGATTTGAATGATGATCTTGTGGAGTGCGATGGCGACGATCTGTTCAGCTTGGGAGGGGTCGCTGCAGCAAGCTTCGTAGCCCTCGCGAAAGCAGTGTTCGACGTCGACATCGGGGATGTGGTGGACGCCACGGAGTCCATAAGTGTCGAGTAAAGCAAGGGGGAGAGGACCGGCGACGTTGAACCAGATCTTGATCCAGGGATCGCGCAAATCCGCCTTGTACTCGTGGTCACTGCCTTCGGTGACGATGTAGACAGGTGATGTGTCTGGTCGCCAATTTTGAGCGTCCCTTTGCCGTGGGTGACGAACTCGAAGACAGAGAGTTTCGAGTTCCGGCGCCGGATTCGGTAGCTCCCGTCGCAGTACGAGATACCGGTCAGCTCAACCCGCAACGGCGCTGCGGGCCGCCAGGGGCAATGGATCATTTCTTCACCTATGCGCATTTTCTATATGTTTTTGCATTTATCTTGCATTGCAGGCTACTTCTGTCGCAAAAAAATATAAACTCACTTAGTGAATCCCATCCACTCCCCCTCCTATCGCAGCTCGCCGCCTGTGGTCAGTAGCGCGGGCTGAAAGGGCAATCTCCCAGTGTTGGCGAGCCGTTTCCTACGGCGTGCTGAGACAATTGGGCAGAACAGAACAGGGCAATTACCGGACCACCGGAGGAGCAACATGAACAAGATAATACGACTAGTCGTGGCTCTGATCGTGATCTCGCTTTTCACCACAACTTCCTTTGCTGATGACGTGGAGGAAAACGTTGCGTGTCCTTACGAGGTCTTTCCGGAGGATCCGCCGAACGAAGGAATCGTGTTCGTCGATCACGCCCGAACTGGCAGGAGCGGGCATCTGGGGCACGCGCTGGTCGAGTACGAGGACGGGAAGATCCTCGCCTTCTATCCGAGCTGCTCCAGTGACAGCCACAACCCGACGAAGCCCGCCTCGAAAGGTCACTCAGCGGTGGGCTGGATGGAGTACAAGCGGTCGGAAGATGGCGGCAAGACTTGGAGTGCTCCTCAGGTGCTTGACTACTCGAAAGATCTGTTCGACGCGGGACAAAATGGGGGAACGGATGCCAAGAAGTACTCTGCCTTTGCCGAGAAAGCCGTCTTGACGAAAGACGGGCGTATTGTCGTCTTCTTTCTCGTGTGTGACATCACCACCAATGTCATCTGGAGACAGTTCCAGATCCCGACGTACATCATCAGCTCCGATGGCGGATACACCTGGAGTGAGCCTTCTGAATTTTGCACCGATCGAGGTAGGCTCTACGATGCAAAATACTACAACGGAGAGATACTCGCGCTCAACTTCAAGAACGACAATGAGATCAATTTCTTAGGCAACAAGCCTGAGGATGTGTACGAATTGTACGTTAGCCGCGACGGTGGTCAGACATTCCAAAAGCGCAGCGAACTTCCCTTCGACACCTTGGGCAAATCGTACGGGACCATGTGCATGCTCGAGTCCGGAAGCCTGATCGTCTACATCTACAATGCCGACGACGAACACAACGCCGACTATGTGCTGAGCGACGACGACGGTCGAACGTGGTCCGAGGTGAAGACCGCGTACTTCGCGAAGAAGCTGCGGAACCCTCAGATGGCGTCGGTCAACGGCTGCTACTTCATGCATGGACGAAGCGGCAGCAAGGCAAAGAAGGGCGAGGAAAAGGGGCACATGGTCCTGTACTCCTCGCGAGATGGCCGCGTCTGGGATGAAGGCATCTACCTGAAGATGCGGACAGAAGGGCTCGGAGCGTATTCGAACAGCATCGCAGTCGGCTCCCTGAATCCACACGAAGGGAATCGCCTGTTGATTCAGGCGTCGCATGCCTATGAAGGCAACAAAACCAGCGTGTATCACTGGTGGATCGACACGACTGAGGAAAGTCAGAGAAAATGAACGACGTACTTCCTCGGATCAATGATGCCTACCGCCAGATGAAGCAACATCTGGAAGGCGGGATCCTTCCCTTCTGGATGGAGAACGGTCTGGACCGTGAGCATGAGGGATATCTGACGTGCTTCGATGCGGAAGGCCGAACCACGGACAACACCGACAAGTATCTCGTCACACAGACGCGGATGATCTGGGGAATGTCGGCGGCTTTCTTCATGTATCCGCAGAAACACGAGTTCCAAAAGGCCGCGCGGCAGGGTGTCGAGTTCCTGCTCAATCACTTCTGGGACGAGGAGCACGGAGGGTGGTTTTGGAAAGTCAGGCGTGACGGCGGCTTGATCGACGGCGCGAAACTCGTCTACGGGCAGAGCTTTGCCATTTACACCTTGTCGCAGTACACCCTGTCCACTGGCGACGCTCGAGGGCTGGACTACGCGCAGCGCACATTCGATCGGCTCCAACTGTACTGTGCCGACACGTACCGGGGCGGTTACCACGAGAACCTGGAAGCCGACTGGAGCGTGTGTGCCCCTGGGTTTCCCGGCGGTGACCGTAAATCACTCGACATCCTGGAACTCTGCTACAAAGTCGCCACACTTCTGGTAGCGCCGCTGTTTCTGCTGTTCTTCATGGCCATATTCGTTCCCTGGTCCACACCTTTCGGTACGCACGTGGGGACAGTCTTCAGCGTCTTGGTGGCGGTTGGCGTGGCCTATTTCAATATTCTAGGCCTGACATTTCAGTGGATGATGCCCGCCTCATTCGTCGCCGGTGCGATCGTTGGTGGGCTGGTCAGCCTGACGCCCATTGGTCCCAGATCGAAAAGTAGAACCGAAGTGAGCGAGAAGAAACCATGATGAACAAAGCGTTGATTCTCTTAGCGATGCTCGTAGCCGCGGCGACTCCTGACGCCAGCGCCGCCGCGTCCTCAGACGCGCGGCCCAATGTGGTGCTTATCATGACGGACGATCAGGGCTACGGTGATCTGAGCTGCCATGGCAATCCTGTGCTTAAGACGCCTAATCTGGACCGGTTGTACAACGAATCTGTCCGTTTGACCGACTATCACGTTGCCCCCACCTGTACTCCAACACGTGCTGCATTGATGACCGGCCATTGGTCCAATCGCACGGGGGCTTGGCACACAACCTTGGGCCGATCGCTTTTGCGCGAAGACGAGATTACGCTGGGCCAGATTTTCAACGAGGCTGGCTACGCCACGGCAATGTTTGGCAAGTGGCACCTTGGCGACAACTATCCCTTCCGCCCCGAGGACCGCGGCTTTGGCGAAGTGATGCGGCATGGCGGCGGGACGATCGGCGAGACATCCGACTATTGGAACAACGCCTACTTCGATGATACTTACTTCCACAACGGTAAGCCGGAGCCGGTCCAAGGCTATTGCACCGACATCTGGTTCGACTACGCCCGCCGTTTCATCAAGGCACAAAAGATAGCGAGCAAACCGTTCCTGGCGTATATCTCCACCAACGCTCCGCACTGGCCCATGCATGCGCCGTCGGGATTCGCCGCGTCTTATGAGGAAAAACTCGGTGTTTACGTGGGGCACTTCTTCGGAATGATCGCGAACATCGACCACAACGTGGGTCGACTGCGAGAATTCCTCGAAGATGAGGGACTAGCGGAAAACACGATCTTTATTTTTACCACCGACAACGGCACAAAGGCCGGCGACAAGATCTTTAACGCCGGGATGCGAGGCAAAAAGACGAGCGAATATGATGGAGGTCACCGAGTTCCCTTCTTCATTCACTGGCCGGCAGGAGGACTCGTGGGCGGTCGAGATGTGGAACCCATCACGGCTCACGTCGACGTTCTTCCGACCCTGATTGACCTTTGCGCAATCGACACGCCGAAGGGACTCAAGTTCGATGGTAGCAGCATCCGCCCACTTCTTGACAACATGACGGAAGCCGAAAATGGCTCCTGGCCAAACCGCATTCTGGTTACCGACTCCCAGAGATTCCTGAAGCCAGTCAAGTGGAACAAAACAGCCGTCATGACTAGCCGCTGGCGACTGGTCAATGGCGAAGAACTCTACGATATCAAGCGGGACCCCGGCCAGAAGAACAATGTTGCTGTGCTCCATCCCGAAGTCCTCACACGACTCACGGCGTTCTACGACAATTGGTGGGACGAACTGAAGTCGACCTTCAAAAAGGTCCCCGCCATCTGTTTGGGACACAAAGCAGAGAACCCAGTGGTCCTGACCAGTCACGATTGGGTCACTCCTGGCAAAGTGGCCTGGAACCAGTCGCTCGTCCGACAGGCGCTCGAAAAGCCGACAAAGATTGGTTATTGGAACGTCAATGTCGTCGAAGCCGGCGATTATGTAATCCGCCTGCGCCGCTGGCCAAAAGAAGTCGATGCTCCGATCACCGCGGCGCTTCCTAGGGGAGAATATGTACCCGGCGAAACACCTTTCCGCGCCAGCCCCGGTAACGCGGTTGCTGCCACCACCGCCTGCGTCCGGATCGGCGAAGTGACCCGAGAGCTTCCGGTAAAATCTAACGCTAAGGAAGTGGTGTTCCGAATGACACTACCGTCAGGCAAGACTCGCATGACGGCCTTCTTTACCAATCAAGATGGTGGAACGGTGGGGGCCTTCTACGCCTACGTTTGGAAACCGTAGTTTGGTGGTGTTACGCATTGACGACTGACCAACTCATTCGTGACGGCGTGATCAAGCATTAGTCCGAGCTTGCACTCTATGCTCAGGTCACCACCGCCCACATGACACACAGCATGTGGCTGACCAACCTGGCACCTGAGATTCAAGAGTCGATTCTGTTTCTGCCCCGCGTCGAGTCGGGGCCGGACACGATGAAAGAGATCGATGTGCGGCGGATCGCTCGGGTGATGGACTGGGGTGTGCAGCGGGGGTTGTGGGTTGACTGATTCGCCACTGCGAGGAGCCCGGAACGCGGAAACTAGATCCACGGGTAGACTCGGATAAGGGAGAAGATCAACCGGAGGTAGCATACGAGTCGAGCGAATCTTAGCGAAATCGCTCAGAGCGAACATACCCGACGGCACTTGTTTCAAAATGCTTGCAGGGAATTTCCAAGCTATCAATCTTTTCTATCACAGCCTGAGAAACATTCCCATAAATCTCAACTGTGAATTCGACCGCTAATTCCTGATGTTGACTAACATACTCCAAAACTGGTGGATTATCGGCATGGAACAAAAAATCTTCACTCCGACGATAGACTTCTGTCCAAACAAGCTTAAGAGGATCATTGGGATCCAGATCCAGGGTATGAAGTAGCATCCCCTCCTCTGTCGACTCAACAGCTTTGTCGACCTCGGAAGCGATAGCGAGGTACTCTTCAAGCTTCCCTTCCTTGACGGTAATTCTTGCCAGCAAGACGAATGGGTTCATGCCATCAGACATATCACTTTTTCCTTAAAAATTGCGCAAGCTTCACTATTGGAGAACAATAATATCGATTGAAGTCATTGATAGTGAATGATCGCGATCGCGGGCAAATCATTGGGTAACCCAACACTCGTCAATCAAATCAATGACCAGTACTTTATCTCCGCCGTACGCCCGATCAAATCAATCGTCCAATTGACGAAGTTCATGTCTCCGTTGCTGCAGGAGTCAGTAAAATAAGCTTCGATGACAGTGCCGTCGCGTCGGAAGGTGCCACGGATAGGCGTTTTGACAAGGGTCCCGTCGTTCCCCAGCACTCGAGCTTCTCCCTGAACCGCACCACGTGATTCATCAGCGTCATAGGGTGTCAGTGTTGCGGTGCCTGTGGCAAGGCCATAGCCCTCAACAGGTCCTTCGAAGTGGTAAGTTGAGGAAAGGTTTTCAATCGAGACCGAAGTGATTCTGAGTTTTCCGGTGCCGTCGGGTGTCGTGAGGTCAAGCATGGTTCGTCCATAAAAGTTTAAAGAGGATTAAATTTTAATAAATCCGCTAGCAAGTTGCGTTCGCCAATATCAATGGTTCAAGATCGCGCTTGAAAAATGAGATTAAGTGGTGTCTCGGTGCATCGTTCAAAACTGGAAAAACCAGCCTCCAGAAAGACATGACGCAATCGCTCTTCGCCCGCCTGAGCACCCAAGCCGAGTCCAACCTCTTGAGAGAGTGAATTCGGCGTGCAAACACAAGTCGAAGCGTTATAGAGCAAGGTTGCCATTGGATTTTCTGTGATGTTTTTCGCACGGCTATCGAGTGCGAATGGCTCGACCATTAATACAGATCCTCCATCCACAAGATGCTCCCGAGCGTGGCGGGCGATACCAACAGGATCACCCATATCATGCAAACAGTCGAAGAAGCAGATCAAGTCAAAATTTCCTTCATAGCTCTTTGCATCAGCAACCTCAAATCGCGTTCGATTTTCTAGCCCTTCATCACGAGCTCGCAAACGACTTGTCTCGATCGAAGGAGCGTGATAATCAAAACCAGAAAATGTTGCATTCGAATAATGCTTTGCCATCGCAATGATTGATGCGCCGTGCCCACAGCCAACGTCTGCAACGCGGCCGCCAACTTTCAACTTCTCATCGACCCCATTGAGCGAGGGAATCCATTCCGTGCATAGGAATGTTCGGTAGCCGGGACGAAAGAACCATTCGGTGCCACGGAAGAGGCATGGATGGTGATCGCCCCAAGCGATCGCCCCGTCGCCTTTGAAAGCTGTCTTCACCTTCTCAATGTCCATGTAGAACGAACCAAGTGCGTTCATCGCTCGTGCAACAAACGTGGGTTGAGTTTCATCAGCAAGCACCGCGGCAGCTTCGTCCGTCAGGCTGTAGCGGTCGACTTCAGCGTCGAATTCGATAAGACCACCCGCAGCCTGACCATCCAACCATTCTCGAACGAGCCGCGGGTGGCATCTGCTTGCAACCGCAACCTCGTCAGCTGACTGCGGCCCTTGGTTACGCATTACCTTGTAGAGTCCGAGTTCGTCGCCAAGCCATACCCCCAGGCACACCATGGAGCCCGTCATGTGCCCCACCATTTGTCCCATTAATTCTTCAACACGAG
>DOPG01000101.1 GCA_003513555.1 Rhodopirellula sp.
AGATCACTTTCCAGTCTCCGTCACGGAAAGTGGTGAAGTAATCGCTGCGATGAGGTGAATGCGGATAGTGCATCAGAAAAACTTCATCGCGTGAATCGTCCGGCGCGGCAGTCAACAGTTTCGATAGATCGATGCCGTCGACGGCATGGCCTTCTGGTGATACTGCTCCCGTCACTTTTGCGATCGTGGGATACAAATCCTGCACGGCTGCAACTTGGGTTTGCAGACTTCCCGGCGGAATGACCAACTGTTTCTGATTCGCATTGTTCACACTTTCCTTGGCCCAGGCTGCAATGAAAGGCACTCGCATGCCGCCTTCGTAATGGGCGCCCTTTTTACCACGCAAAGGAGCGGCACAGGCTACCGCATGCTGATGCCCCAAGGGAGCATCGGAGCCATTGTCACCCAAGAAAAACACAAGCGTATTTTCCGAAACTCCCAGAGCATCGAAATGATCCAGCAAGTCGCCAAGTGACTTGTCCATTCCTTCGATCAATGTGGCAAATGCCTGAGCATTTTTCGGCTTGCCAGAATTCCTGTAGTGGTCAGCAAATCGCGGGTCCGAGTGAAATGGTGCGTGGACAGCATAGTGTGACATGTACAAATAAAATGGCTTTCGCTTCTGAACCGCTTCCGAAACCCGTTTCTTTGCCTCAAGCGTGATCGCCTCGGTCAAAAACGTTTCTGAACCGTGGTACTTCTTCAAGTGAGGCACAGCGTGATGCGCACGCTTGGTGCTCTGTCCATAGTTTTCTTCGCCATAATAACTACCGGGCGCACCAAACGAAGCGCCGCCCACATTGACATCAAATCCGAGATTCAACGGTTCGGAGCCTTCTGAATCATCCGGCCCAAAATGTCCTTTTCCCACATGGATCGTCTGATAGCCCACTTTGCGTAGCAATCTCGGCAAGGTCACATCGCTACTCGTCAATCCTTTCCAATTCCAATCCGGTGGACCATGGGGGCCGCGATTATCGTTCCGCGGATTGATCCAGTTGGTGGCATGGTGCCTGGCCGCATTTTGACCAGTCATGATCGAAATCCGAGTCGGCGAACAAACGCTCATGGCATAAAAGTGGTTGAACCGCACTCCTTGAGCGGCCAATCGCTGCATGTTGGGCGTTCGATAAAAATCATTCAGTGGGTAACGCTTTGGCTGCCCTTTCTCATCAGTCAGGAACGGTACCGACGTGTCCATCACTCCCATGTCGTCTACCAAAAAGACGACAACATTGGGTGAGTTCTGTGCGGCATCGGCGACAGCAGCCCCATTCCATAGTGACAAAGCGACAGCAACAGTCAGGCTGGTAACCAGCGGAGTTTTGATATTCATGCCACTATCATAACCAACCTCGAGTGGTTGATTCCAATGGCGGATCGCAGGCACGCGGTGCTAACCGAAAAACATGACTGAGACCGCACTATCGATTCGATTCAGAAATGGATGTGCCGATGCCATGAAGAAGAGTCCTCGCCGACGATCATTT
This sequence comes from Rhodopirellula sp., assembly GCA_003513555.1. GTDB lineage: Bacteria > Planctomycetota > Planctomycetia > Pirellulales > Pirellulaceae > Rubripirellula. The sequence continues at coordinate 1,491 of DOPG01000101.1, forward strand.
GCTTCTTTTGCCCTTCAACGAGGTTCCCTCCCACCGTAGACGGGCATCATCACAAAGCGACCAAACTCACAACACCGAACCCACAACACGGGGAAATGCAGCATTTTTAGTTCGGCGATCTACCCTGCCATGTCGTGCCCTTGAAGACGGTAGAATATCCAGTAGTTCCATTGCCCGTTCTCCCAATTTCTGTTGCAACGAGGTCAATCATGAGACCGCTCTCTCTGACTGGAACCTTAGCTCTCCTGACCGTGATGCCTGCTCTGGGCCAATTACCGGTTGGTCAAGTTGTCGATCCGATTGTTGAAAACAACGACACGATCGAAGTCTCGCTTCAGAACCTAGGGCTCAAACGTGGAATCGTGGGTGTCATTGGTATCTCAGCAGACGAAATCAATTCACTGTTTGAATTGTGCCAGCAAGACGGGTTGATCGTATTTGTACAAACCGACGATCACCAGCTCGCTACGGAAATGCGGGCCCGGGCCGATGCTGCCAAACTACTCGGACAACAGCTATTCATTGAAACAGGATCTCTCAAACATATTCACCTCGGAAACAACGTCGCGGACCGGATCGTGGTCAGCGAATCGATTGGCAACACGGTTCCTGAAACGGAAGTCATGCGTGCGCTGCGACCTCGCGGGATTGCCAACATAGCCGGTCAGCAACGCATCAAATCCGTTCCCTCGGGCACGGACGATTGGTCCCATCCTTATCACGGCCCTGACAACAACCCGCAATCTGATGATCTATTAGTCCGCGGTAGCTTTCGCACCCAATTCATTGGTTATCCCAAATTCAGCCCCATGCCGGAACAGACCGTCATTGCTGGTGGACGCATCTACAAAGCGATGGGGCACATCGCGCACAAAGCCAATCAGAATGCGATGCTCAATAAACTGCTGTGCATCAATGCCTATAATGGCGTGATTCTGTGGCAACGAGATCTTTCGCCGGGATTCATGCTGCACCGCAACACCATGGTGGCAACGGACGATGCGTTGTACATGGGTGACCACGAATCATGCAAAATCTTTGATGGTGAGACGGGCGTCCTGAGAGACGAAATCAAAGTCGATTCCAAGATCAGTGATGGACCGGTTTGGAAATGGATGGCCATGCGAGATGGGGTCCTTTACGCGCTCGTCGGCAACCCGGAAGTCAAAATCCAGACTCAACG
>DOPG01000027.1:0-3272 GCA_003513555.1 Rhodopirellula sp.
CAAAGCCGGAAGTGCGTCGAGAATCGATTCATGCTGATGCGACACAGCAGGGCCCGAAAGATTACATCAAAGCCATCTATGACCTTATGTATCTGGCGTTTCAAACCGATTCAACGCGAGTGGCCACTTACATGATAGGTCAGGTTGCTGGTGCTACAACGATTGCCAATTCGTTTCCAGGTTGTATTGGGCTCTCCCCAAACTGGCACGGCCTTGCTCATGGCGCAGGTAAGGCAGGCGGCATAGAAAAGCTTGGTCGGTTTGATCAATTTCTTGCGCAGAATCACGCGGCGTTCCTGAGTCGCTTGGACTCTACAAACGAGGGCAGCGGAACACTGCTGGACCGCACGATTGTTTTGTACGGTTCAAGCAACAGCAAGACACATAGAAACCATAATTACCCGCTTGTGCTTGCCGGGGGGCGTGGGCTTGGGCTCAAACATGACCAGTATTTGAAGTACAACGAACGCGAAATGCGTCTGTCCAATCTGTACGCCACCGTGTTAGATCGTCTTGGCGTTAACGATGGACGGTTCAGTGACAGCACGGGTGAGATGACTGACATCATTGCTTGAGAAGACTTAAGACAGCAGGCGGTCTGGGTGTGAGGCTCGTCAACATCGTGCTCCCGACAAGTTTTGTCACCTGCGGGGGAAGATCCACTCGCTATCGTGTGCAAGTTGACATGCGATTCCGTTCTCTTTCAATGTGCGACTCGAGCCTTATCCTGCAATTGATCGAGACGGCTGCGCTCCCCTGAAAGTCCTCCGTTAAGTAGGTTTGACGGTATCTGGATGAGACAGTAAGGCACAGAGGAGCAGTCCTCACTGGCGAGCTGGTTGGAATAGTTTTTAGGCGAGTCTAATTGGCAACAAGACAACCTTAGGATGCTGCAATCTCTCTAGGCCAGCAGTTAAAAGAGCACCGATGGGACGCGGTCCTTCGTTAATGCTTACGGACCACGACTTTGGAACGCAAAGCACTACAGATCAAGCTTCCCATGTAGATCGGGTCGCTAGGAAGAACTGGCATGCTATATACTAGCTCAGCCGGTTTGGTAACATTCTCAGGCAGCGGTGGCGTCGACGGTTATGCGCAGCTTGCATGGTGGACGTCATGTCAGGCACCTGTTTTCTACTGCAAGAGTGAGTGTTTCGCAGTGCGTATCAAACGGAGACCCGCAACCAGTTTTTCGCACACTCCTACTGACCGGAAGAAAAATGACTAGTGGCGAGGGAGGCAGGGTGTTGAGAAAAAGCTCGCACATGCCGGTAGATATGCGCACCACAGGCCGGATTGGATTGGTGTTCATGTTTGCCCTCTACTGGGGTGGCCTCACGTTTTATACGGGTATAGTTGTCCGAATCATCCACCTGGTTCTAAACGACCCGATGGATGGCGGGCTAATCACGCAGAAAGTGACGTTCGTTCTGCAAGTGCTCGGGGCCTGCACTTTGCCGCTGATGCTTGTAAACGATTTTAGCGTCGCCAGGAACTCAAAACGCCTGGGCATTACTTTGCTTGGGTTGACGCTTATTCTTTCTTTTGCTTTGCTTTACCTCTTCATTGTTCATTCTCAATTAGATCAATTGATTAATACAAATGAAATGTTGATAACTGATCGTGTTGAGTTCGATGCTGCCCATCGGCGTTACAATCGAACCACAACCGTGCAATGGTTGGCGGCGGTGGCTTATCTACCGTTAAGTGTGCATGCGTGGCGAGTCACCGACTCGGCAAAGTAATGATTCACAGGAAGGAAGTTCTTTCTGTGGAACTGTGCCCGTTGCGATGAAATTCTTAATTAGCGGTGCGGTGCGTGTTTTTGGGCAAACGCATTACAATCGCATCAATCCTCGTCATGGCTGAGATTTATGTCTTTGGCGGATAATTTTTCGATCAAGTCGGCACGCTGCAGCGAGCGATGTACAGCCTCTTCCGGTGTGATTTTATCGTCCACAACAAGTTGAACCAGCGCGTCGTTCATTAGCATGTTGCCTTCCTTTCGGCCGACTTGCATTCCAGACTCGATTTGGAAAGTCTTCCCTTCACGAATCTGGTTGGAGATCGCGTTGTTGACAATCAGCACCTCTAACGCAGCGACTCTTCCTTTGGACGGTCGCTTGCAGAGTGTCTGTGCAACAATTCCCTTCAGGCTGCTTGCCAACATGGTTCTAATTTGTGCCTGTCGATCTGCGGGAAATTGATCGATAATACGGTCTACCGTTGATGCGGCGGTGGTGGTGTGCAGTGTCCCAAAGACCAGGTGTCCTGTCTCGGCTGTCTCAATCGCTATGTGGGTTGTTTCAAGATCTCGCATCTCACCGACCAGAACAATATCGGGATCTTCGCGTAAGGCCGCGCGTAAAGCTCGGGAAAACGACTCGGTGTGCGTATGAACCTCACGTTGGTTGATGAGGCACTTTTTGTTTGCATGCACAAATTCAATTGGGTCCTCGATGGTGATAACATGATCAGTCCTCCGCTCATTGATGTGATCAATCATTGCCGTCAGCGTTGTACTTTTGCCTGAACCGGTGGGGCCAGTTACCAGCACAAGGCCCTTGGGAAGAGTGCAAAGTTTGAGCACTGCCTCCGGTAAATTGAGATCCTCCGCTGTCAGGAAATCATTCGGAATGATGCGGAATACTCCGCCTGGCCCCCTTCTGTCGCGAAATGCATTGCAGCGGAATCTTGCGATCTGTTTGAGGTCGTACGCCCAGTCAGCGTCACCGGTCGCAGCGAAATTGCGGCGGGCGTTTTCTGTCATGATTGAGTCAAGCAGCGACTGAACTTTCTCCGCGGAAAGGGCCGTCGCTTTCAGGGGGACCATTGTCCCATGTACACGAAGAATCGGCGGTGACCCCGTGCTAAGATGCAGATCTGAACCCTCGTTCTTATGAATCGCGGACAGGTACTTGTCGATATCAGGCATGTTGAAGTCCAAGGCAGGGGTTATGGAAGGCGGGGAAAGAGAGCTCTTCATGAGGAATCCAAGGGGCCTGCCTTGCATCAGTGTCCAGGTTGGTCCTGGCTTTTTTCCGCATCCGTGCCTGCAGCCAGGCCTTGTCGTGCCTAGCGGTATAACGCCCCCGAGGTTCGATAGCAAATATTTAGACAGGTTTTGTCGTTTTCGATACGTGCTTGTGGAAACCCACTGCACAAGCCATCAGGGGTGCGAGGGTATGGATCCAGCGATCCATTAAACGTAATGTCGAACCTGAGTATTTTCTCGTACTCAAACACACATTTGCAAAGCAGAGGTCCTGGCG
>DOPG01000027.1:3546-5920 GCA_003513555.1 Rhodopirellula sp.
GCGGGCTGGGCGGTGGCATCGCGTGGGATGTTCTGCCGACACAGCAAAGGCAAGTAGGTAGCGGTGCCCGGGATGGTTGAGTGGTAGCAGCATGGGATGTGGGACAGGAATGACCATGATTACTGTTGGCCCGAGAACGAGGATTCCATGCTGAGCGGAAGCGAGGCAACTGCCCTGCGGGGTACCTCAGCCTCATCGCGGTCCGCCCCGTTGAAGATCATCGATCGTGTTGTCTTTAGCGACCTGTGATGCGACAGCGACATGGTCGATGAGTTCGCAAAGAAAAGTCCCAAGGGGATGCATCGTGCCGGATACAGATCGCGAATTGCGACGGTTGCCTCGGTGGTTTTGATCTTCACGATAATATGAATCAGTGGTTTTGGTTGAGTCGTTTTCGGCACGGGCAGCATCAGGGTTGGGTGAACCCTCCTTGGTGGTAGCCTCCAATTCGTCAACGACGTTATTCACAGCATTGGCTGCTACGGTTTGTGCGGTCTGCCAAAGTTCGGAAAACTGGATTTTCTTGCCACCCTCTGTTAGCTCAATGTCCACGTCTAAGTTCAGCTTGATTCTCATCCTAATACCTCATTGTTACAAAAATGGACCGTCGAACGCTTGCAACGAGGCAACCTTGCTTCGTTGGTCGTCTGGGCCCAAGTCTTGGCCGCTTAGGGCGCGAAAAGCCAATTTCTCGCAGTTCGGATTACGAAAGACAGTTCAGTTGGTGAGGTTTCGGAGAAATTGTTGTAACTGGCCTGGCATGAGCGTCATTGGTTTGGAGCCAATGTGCCATGGATTTCGTATGAACCGGTCGATTGGTGCGGAGTCAAAGGCCATGTGTCAGTACGAAACGGATAGGCAGGAAGCTCCCGGCGATTCATCAGGCCACCGGCAGGTAGGTTTGACCAACCATACCGTACGGCCACCGGCGAGGGCACGTCCTCGCTCCACACCACCAGTTCGCGCTTCCCTTGGTCTACCCGCGCACGTGCATGATGAAACGCTCGGTCCTCGCCTGCGATGTAGAAACCGACATCAACATCCTGATCCAACACGAGGCCGCGGTCGGTGTCTGATTCAAACCGAATGTGGATCTTGTCTTCCGATTTTTTCATTGATTCGTACACTGGCCCACGCCACTCAACCGGTTTGTCCGAGTCGTGATTTGACACTTTGTAAACTTCGGCAAGTGCCCAGCGGGCAAGACGCTCCCCAACGGGTAGTTTACGAATGGGGTGGATTCCTTGTGACGAATTGGTGTCAAAGCTGACAACTAAGCCTGTATTGGGTGTTGTTCGCCATGTGTTGAACTGAACTTCCCGCACAATATTGCAGTGGTGGTTCATGTCGTATTCCATGCCGCGACGGTTACTCCAACCTGCGATTTGTACAAGGCCAAATGGGAGCTGTTGGTCGCGAAAGATTTTTCTCCAATCTGCAATCACTGCTGGGTAGGTCTTTGAAAAAGGTTTCCAGCCAACAGTAAACGAATTGTTTTCGCCCTGGTAGAACAGCACACCTTTCAGGGAGCAATGAGCCAATGGCATGATGCAGCCATTTAACATGCCGCCAGGCTGTCCTTTCTCAGTTGGATCCGTGTAAGCGTTACGGTTGGGACGCCTCGGTTCCCTTTCACCGTTGGTCTTGGCTTCGGTCCGTGCAAGGTCCCATGCCTTTAGGTCAGCCGCATAACGAGCCTCGGCGCCATCTGCACCGCCCCCTTCGTTCCATGCCTTCACAGACACTTCATACTGGTCAAAGTACGGATCCACTTCAGGGATTTTGCGTAGTGTGTCTTTGGTAACCCAGTGTTGCGCCATTGTTCCGCCCCATGAAGTGTCGATCAATCCAATCGGAACGCGCAAATGCCGGTGAATACGTTTTGCGAAGTAGTAGCCCACTGCCGTGCAGTTACCGACATGTTGTGTTGTGCAAACCCGCCAATTTCCAACCGCGTCTTGCGCGTTCCTCACCGGGAAGTCAGTTTGAGGTGTATGTCGTGCCACCTTGGGGATGCGGATGAAGCGTATGGCGGGAAAATTTGCGGCAGGGATTTCCACATCAGCGTCACGCGTTGATCGCAAAGTCCATTCCATGTTGCTTTGGCCGCCACATAACCAAACGTCGCCGATGAGAATATTGTTGATCTGAATCTTGGCGTCATTCGAAGTGACCATAAGCGTACTTGGTGTGCCGTTGGCCGGGAGTGCGGCCAGTTCGACTTGCCATCTCCCTTGGCTGTCCGCCGTCTGTTGTGCCTCACGTCCAGACAAGGAAACATGGATTTTTGAACCAGCATCTGCCCACCCCCATATGCTGATGGGGTAATCGCGCTGAATTACCATGTGGTCACCAAAGATATTCGGCAAGCGCA
>DOPG01000315.1:0-2100 GCA_003513555.1 Rhodopirellula sp.
GGGGCCAGACCGCGGAGCTCTGAAGGAATTGAGTGTGCAACTGGGATTACAAGATTGTGTTGAATTTCCCGGTTGGGTGCGGCCTGTTTGGGATGAGCTTGCCGCCGCCACGATGTTTGTTCTGCCAAGCCGTTATGAGGGATTCCCGTCGGCACTCCTTGAGGCAATGGTGGTGGGAGTTCCTTCGATTGCAGTTGACTGTGAAAGTGGCCCAAGAGCGATCCTGGCCGAGCGGCACTCGAAGGCTTCGTTTACGACCGAATCGGAACGCAGGCAAGAACGCGGTCCCTCCACAGCACTCACGCAAGGCCAGTTGCCCGGTGGGTTGCTGGTGCCAAATGACATCGCGTCCATGTCTGATGCCATGCGGTTGTTCATGGCAGATCCGCAAACACGCGAAAGAACCGGCCGACAGGGCATCGGCGTGGCTGAGGGCTTCGGTTGGCAGGAACTCGTCGACCGCTACGAAGCCGTTTTAATGCAAGTGGTAGAAAACTTAAATTGATTTCCTCACGTAGCTCTCTATTCCCACCGCCGAGTCGTACCCCCAAACGCAAGGTGAAACATGGGGGCCGCCGCCACGGAAGAAGCTTCGGCGAATTTGCCGGAGGAAGCATATGGAATCACGCGTCGGAATGCCCGCAGATTGCGATAGCCAAGGCTGGACGCGTAGGAGAATTTTTCGTCAAAGCGGCACGCACATTCGCGGACACGTTCTCGTCAAATGAAAACGTGTCATCACATGGACTTGTCGCCACGCATGCCTCTACGAGTCGGTTGACGACAGTTTGCGAATGTGGCTCTGAATCAGTTGGGTGTTGATGCCAGAGCGGCGATGATGCGTGTTACGGTTGCAGCATGCCGCCGTTACAGCATGCCGCCGTGTGTGCGCGTGACGGTCATGTGGCTTGGCTGGTCCATGAACCAGAATCGCTCCCATTCATCGACGACTGCTCGGAGATCTTCCGATGTATACAGCAATTGTTGCACACGTCGCTCAGGTCGAGCCGAGTAGATCGGCAAGAAGCAGCCGACGGATGTCGTGAAGCAGGCGGCGAGAAGGGTGAGTTGCATGAAACGTCGCATCAAGCGTTCCTCCGTGAACGATTCGCATTCGTTTGAGCAGGCGTTGCGCATGCTCAGGTTTGATCGGTGTCCCAGCGTCCCTGCGGACTGCTGGGTGGCGGTGTTTCCAAAGGAGTTGCCGCCGGTGGTTCTAACTTTTTGCCGTCATTCAAGTCTTGCTGTCGCCGCGCTTCAGCTTCATCAAGTTCTCGAACTCTTGCCTCCATCGTCTTGCCTGGCTTGAAGGTCACGACATGCTTTCGTGGTACTTCAACCTGCTCTCCAGTCCGTGGGTTACGAGCTTTTCTTGCTGCGCGGGGTTTTACCTCGAACACGCCGAAGTTGCGTAGTTCAATTCTTCCGTCCCGCACGAGGCATTCAATAATCGCATCAAACGTCTTCTGGACGACTTCCTTCGTTTGTTGCTGAGTCAGTTTTTCGACCTCTTCCGAGATCGTTCTCACGATGTCTTTCTTGGTCACTCTGACTCCCAGTTCCGGTCTGAAGTTTGCTTTGCGATCGTTGTAAACCCTTGCACACTTTTGACTTACCACATGGAAAAGTCTAGTGTCTTCAGTTCGGGAGTCAAGATCGTTGTGCAACATCCGCAGATGGAAACTGCAGCCGAAGGCGGTCATCTTTAGTTATCGGCACTCTTTGCCCACAACTTTGGAACAATCGGCATATTCGGAACACACCCAGTGATAAGATCGCCTCGAAAACTCTATTTCACCCCGATTTTCCAGCTATTTCACCCAATTGGAAAAGTTGGAAAAAATCATCCGCAGGCCTGACGTGCAAGCTTTGCCCGTCGCGTCGGAGCGATCTGACCGCAATCAGAGTTCGCAAGCCGGGCAATTTAGATGCTGGCAAATCGGGCCTACAGCCAGCCGCGGACGATGAAACCAACAATCGCGCCAATCAGAAGGCTGGCTGGAACTGCGATCGCAAGCGAAATTGCGATCGCCAAGGTCGAGGCCGATCTGGCAGTGGGAAGTGTGGATTCCACCGACCAATCTTCCGGCAGCGGCGGGG
>DOPG01000315.1:2312-7260 GCA_003513555.1 Rhodopirellula sp.
GACCAATCTTCCGGCAGCGGCGGGATGGTCGAGAGTGAGTCCGATTGTCTTTCTGAGGAAAGCGGATTTCCTGACCCGTAACCCGATTGAATGAGCTCAGGCAGCTCAGGAGTTTCACGCAGTTGTGACGGTTCTTTGGGTGGAGGTGGAGGGGTCCACGCTTTGCGGTCGATCGGCACATCTACAATTTCGGTGGGGCTGTTAGCCCAGGGCTCTAGTCTCTCCACGACCTCGTTCCCGGTTTGAATCCGCCTAGCAGGATCCTTTTCCATCATGTCGGCGATCACATCAACGAAATCCTCAGACAGTTCTGGGGTGAATTTTCGTGGGTGCCATGGGGTTTGTTCACAGTGCCGACGACATTTTGAGCGTGAGTCGCCGCCGGGAAATGGTACTTTACCCGTGACCGCGTAATACAGGGTGCAGCCAAGCGAATAGATATCGCTCAAAGGGCCGACCGATTTTGGAGTTTGGATTTGTTCGGGTGAAAGGTAATCAGCAGTGCCGACAATTTTTCCTGCTCTCGGGTCGTTCTCAGGGCTCATGCTCCAAGTCGCTAGTCCGATGTCGGAGACTTTGGCATGCCCTTCGGGTGTCACGAGAATGTTACCCGGCTTCACATCCCGATGTACCATGCCCAGTTCATGGGCATATTGAAGTCCCTGTGCCGCTTGGGACACGATGACCGCAGCATCGTTCATCGACAGCGGGCCATTGTTACGAATCAATCGACGGAGGTCGTGCCCGGGAACAAACTCGGTGACCAGATAATGGACATTGCCGTCTTGCCCTGCATCGAAAGCCCGGACCAGAAAGGGATTGTCCAAACCAGCCTGAAGTCGGATCTCGTGCATAAAGCTTGCGCGAGACTCAGCCGTTGATTTCTCGAGCGGCAAAACCTTGACGGCACATTCGCGTCCCATGACGCGGTGGACACCTTTGAAGACATGTCCCATACCTCCCTGCCCAATACCATCGGTAATCAGATAGCCACCAAGGGTAAATTTAGTGTGTCCCACATTTAATTGTTGAGCTTGGTATTCGGTGATCAATCCACTTTTGACCAGTGCGGCTGCCACCATGCTTGGGTCGTCGCTACCTGCGGTATCAACAACCTTTTCGTATTGGCGCTCATTCACCAGTCCGCTGACAATCGCGGCTTGCTTGAAGGAAAGTTTGGGTTGTGGATCGCTTATCGACATCGTCTCAGCGTATCAGAAAACGGATTCTGTCCAAACGGTTTCGGGTCGCATGCGGAACGGAGTCTGATCAAAGATTCTGTTTTGATCAGGTGTTCACTGCAAATACGACCAGTATTTCGCTGCTGGCGTGACTTTGCATTGTCAACGAAACCAGATCTCCTTTGCATGTCAGCGGCAGCAAGTTCGATGAGGCATCCTCTGTGTCACTTGCTGCGTGTGATTCGGGTCGTTCGGACGTTTCGGCGGCCCGCTTGCTGCTAAGAACTTCGTCGATCGATACCCCCAGTTTGCCCGTCATCATGTACGCGGATTCTACATCTCTCAGGAATCGCAGAGAGGCTTTGCATTCTTGAGACTTCGTCTGAACTAGCCTGATCACGGCGTACAGTTGGCCATCTTCCAAACCATCGATCTTCAGTTGTGAAATGAGCAGATCACGAGGTGAGGTGTGAATCAGCCAACCGCTCGTCGGTGCGTTTTCCGATCTGCTCACAGCGACCTGCTCGGGACCGGTTAACAGTTCGCGTGCCGCGTTGACAGGGTTTGGGACATCCATGCCGTAGCAGATGCTAAAGCTGGCCTCGTTGTCACCTGGCACCGCCACCAAAGTATCCAGAAATCGATTTCCAACGCGGCGGTGGAACGCGGAGCCGTTGCTGCAGATCAGCGTTTGACGCTCGGCTTCGTCGAGAACGACGCCTAGCGGAGAGACCACGCGGCGTGAGCCCGGGCGATGCATCTTATCTCGAATCAGAGCTCTACAGACGGATGACTCGTTTGCTACCGCGGCTCGTATCGCAAAGTAGTTGTCCCATGGTTCACCTTTTAACTCGTCAAGCATTTCAATATTTCCGGCGACCATCAGCGTTCGAGATCCGCGGGGAAGTGAGTATCGGAGAGTGAAGCGTGCAAGTATCGCTTCGCTGCTGTCGATTAGTTCACCGCTGGTTTCAATGGTGCCAATTGCTGCATTCGTGGTGAGGATTCGGTGACCGGTGCAACGCATCTGGGTTTCCTCACCCGGCATGCTTTTCTTCGAATCAGAAGGTCGTGGGCTGCAGCGGACAAGACGCAGGGAAAAACGATTGCCTCGTGTTCCGCCGCTGTAAATGCCAGCGATTCCACCGGTTTCAGCACTGATCGCAATTTCCATGAACTCATTGGTCAGCAAGCGTTCTTCTGCAATTGGCTTGACGCCACCTAGAAGACTTGTGCGAAGCCTTGCTCCGATACCAACTTTTGGGTTCCTTTTTGAATCGTTTTGCCGAAGTAATACAAAGCCGCAGCTGGGTACATCCACGGTGGTCTCGGTGACATTGCCTTCTCGGGACGTGGCGAAAATATGGTCAGCTTTTGGCGACGGATTACCAAGTAACGCGACTCTTGTTCGAAGTCCATTGGAATGTGGATTCAGCAACAGGATATCACTGCACTCGCTATCACCGTTGTGAGTTGTTTCGATGGTGGTGAACCCCATGGCCTGAGCCAGTTCTGTTCCTGGAGCAGGCGGCTTGGTGTCGGTGGAGTCTGTTTGGGGCGAATCTGTGTTGCCTGATATCAACCGCGTCATGCCGATAAGCAATTTGTTTTGTTCGGCGATCAGTTCATGACGGAACTTTTCAGCAGCGGCCTCAATGGGGTGAGGTGTTCCACTGGCTACTAAGGTACTTAGCCACTCGGCAGAGTCGGGCGATGAAGCAGAGAGGTTTCCGTTATGATAAGGGTGCTCACCTTCGCGAAAGTACTCCGCCAGTGTCCAGAATCGACCCAGCGATAAACTCCAACTTGCAATACATTGCAAGTCTGCAAAAGAGTCGCAGGCTTTGCCGGGCCAATGAGCAAGTAGGGCAGTTGCAATTTCACCACTGTCGATTGCTTCACCCAACTTTGCGCCCAGATTAAGAAACGCCGCATCGCTGGCAGCATCGATCGGTTTGGCAGTCAACGCTTCAAGATCGCCCGCGGCTGATTGCATGATGACTTTTGCTTCATCACCAAAGCCTCGTCCGCCTGCAAAGTCGATGGGAATCATGCCACAGTAGCCGATGCGGGCCAAGGTAGCGGTCAGGTCAGAAGGTGTTGTGCCAGAAAAACGTCCATACACGGGTGGAGTAATTCCGATGCACTGTTTAATTTGCCTGTGGGAGTCGATGAAGGATGACTCTGCCTGTAACAGGGTCATTGCGTCAAGGCAAATGTTTTCTGTCGGTCCACCACCTGCCCAGCCAATGGTTTCGGACTTCAATAAGTCCTTGAGTGTGTCAACTCGCGGGTCAGTTGATTCTGCCAGCGTTTGGCAAAGGCTAGCGTCGACAAGGAGGTTGATCGGTACTCGCTTGACGTCAGGGGCAGCGTCCCGGTCTGGTGTAGGTGTTCCCGCAGCGGTTCGCGAGACGAGTTCCAGCAATGATTCGAGTGTTGACTCGCTGGTCAGCACCAAGTCGACCAAGTGCGGATCAGACGAGAAGTAATGGTCACGTTCTTCAGCAAGACAATCGAACACATCGTGAAGAGCTGCGATGGCATCATCAGCTTTGCCTTCGACAAATGCTTGGGCTGCTGCCACCAAGCGGTTTTGCAAATGGATTTCATCCAGGTTGCTGGTGTAGCGTAACCTCCGTGTCATCACCTGAATCTGCAGCGAAGCGTAAGCGGCGGCAAAGAAGTCTTGTTCAGTCACTGTGCGTGACCCGTCAGAAAGCGGCGGGCACGATTCCAAATTCAGTTTTCCTAGCATCTCATCACGACTGTCGCCGGTCACCCAGCATGCCTCTTCAGTCTGCTGAGCGCGAAGCTGATAGCCATCGGGCAGCATGTTGAGGCTGGGGTTAGGCACCGTGAACAAACGTTGCCCAATTGGCTCGGGAGGGGCATCCGCGCGATGCCAGATCGGGATCTGCTCGGTCTGAGCGAGTAGCCGTGGATGCCACAGCACGGTCCAGGCAGCTAACAGGCTACGAGCGTCATAATCGGATAAATCGGAAGGGAAATCTTCCAGCGTCGAAACGGGGATGAGGACGCAGCACTCGTCAAAAACTGGCATGGCGGAATAAATTTGACTTGGAAGTGCGGGGATTGATAGGATAAAGGAAGCTTTGGGTCAGCCTTAGAAGCGGTGTTCACCGCGGCATTCTGACCCATTTTGTCATTGCTTTTCAATTATTTTCGTCGATTGACATTCCGAATAATCCGTTTTCAGAGGTGGACACGGCTCGATCCCGTGTTTAAACCGATATTCCTTCATGTAACTGCCGCAGTTTTTTTCCATTTCTTCTCACACGCGGTAGAATGAGGAAGTCAGTTTTCGGATTGTAACTGTAACGGTGGCTTCGGTCCCGTGGGTGTCATACCAAACTTTTCCTACTCGGTTGGCTTCTGATGTCATGATGTTGGCCTTTTACAACCGTGGTTTTCCCGCGGCATGTCAGCGTTTTCAGATCCAATTGATGAATTAAGACCCAGTTTCCAGCATTTTTAGAATCGCAGATTTCCTATGGCAAAAAGTCAGAGCGTTTGGGGCATCGAGATTGGCCAAACCGCACTCAAAGCATTGCGTTGCACCATGGTCGATGGTGAGGTCATGGCTGACGCATTCGATTTCATCGAATATCCCAAGATTCTCAGCCAGCCCGAGGCTGACGCCGACGAGTTGGTAGCCGATGCGATTAACCAACTGTTGGAGCGAAATGATGCCATCACGGATAAAGTCTGTATCAGTGTTCCCGGACAAAGTGGATTGGCTAAGT
>DOPG01000377.1 GCA_003513555.1 Rhodopirellula sp.
CAACAAAAACTCGCGTTTAACAAGGACATCGAATCGCAATGTGCAAAGGGAAACTCCAGAGCGGAGTCCGAGGCGGTTCGAGAGATTAACGAAGCGAGCGTAACCGCTTTTCGTGTACGTACGGAACTTGAAATAGCAAAGCTGAAGTACGTTGCCCCGTCTTCACCCGAGAAGTGACAGAACAAGGCGGTCAACCCGAGCGGCGGATCGGGCGGGTTTTGAATTCAACGTCACTTGGCCGCCGCCGGGTTACCTTTGTCGTTATCCGGCTCAGATAAATGGATGTCACAATTCACAGCATAGATCGCCCTGTCGATTCGCCGAAGCTCATTAATCTTGGCGTTGAGATTGGTGATTCACCGATTACTCGATATCGTGCAACGTTCGACGATTCCGACTCTGCAATCACCTGCTGTGAGATCGAATCCGATCTATTTATGTCGCTCTCGAATATCGCACACTCGAAATACGCAAAATGCACTGTGTTTCAGATAGAACTGATGGAAATCATCAAGGCTTTCTTGAAACAAGAGTTCGACTTGGAACTGCCCGTCAAGCTTGGGACTACAAAATACTGCACATTGAAACCATCGCTTCTTGGAATCGCATACAATAAATGCCGCTACTACTTGACGACTTTCCTGTGGAAGATCGGCGTCAATCGACCAAATCGAATGATTGCCCCGAAACGGGACAACGCCGGATAACAATGTGATGCACGCGAAGCCGGACTTGCGCGTGGTTTGAAATGGATGATCACTCGTTCCGGCTCGGTGATCACGGACGTTACCCGACAAAACGCTCTGGCGTTACCAACCTTTCTTGGAGCATCTAGTTGAAGCCGAATCGCGTGATCTACGTCGATGTTGACGATACTTTGATTCGTACAGCCGGCAGGAAGCAGATTCCGATGCCTGCTTCCGCTGACTATGTTCGGCGAATGCACTCCGAAGGAAATCAACTATATTGCTGGAGTCGCGGCGGGAGCGAGTATGCTCGGGGTGTTTGTGAATCTCTAGGCATTGCTGATTGCTTCGTTGCGTTCTTGCCCAAACCGGACGTGTTGCTTGACGATCGTGGATCGGACGTGCTTGACTACTGCGAGGTGATTCTTCCGGGAAACGCGTCTAATCACTAATGCAGATTGGGGATGGGGCCTGAGCTGCCAAACAACTGACTGGTAATGGTGATGTTCACACAAACGTAAAACAAAAAACGGGTAACCAACGAAAGCATACGAAGCGGCGGTGGTAAGATTGTTCACATATCGGGCGAGCTGCAGCCGCTCGGTGATTCTCGACGTTATCCAGCCAAGCTTGGGAGTGCGATGGATCAATGGACATGTTCGCAGGCGTTGCGATTACCCACAATCATAGGAAAACAAGTGATCAGACATACTGTGATGTTTACTCCGAAACACCAACCGGGGTCAGCCGAAGAAAGAGCACTACTCTCGGCTGCAAGGGAGTTGGCCAAGATCTCCACCGTGAGGCGTTTTGAAGTGCTTCGTCAAATCAGCCCGAAATGCAATCACCGATTTGGTCTGTCGATGGAGTTTGATGACGAACAATCGTACCATTCTTACAACGAACATGCTGATCATGCAGCGTTCGTAAATGACCGCTGGAAACTGGAAGTCGAATCTTGGCAGGAAATCGACTACGTTGTGTACGACGAGTGAGTTATGCGGTCACTTTACCAAGTTCCCATTCGCTCATCGGCTTTGAGGGTTACACGAGAATTCACATCGCTGGATAACAAAGGCATGAACGCGGAGCCGCCGGTCGCGCGTTTTCAATGGAGCATCAACCGCGGCGGTCCGGTTATGCCAAACGTTCGCCGGCATTGAGTTTACGAAAGTGCAGAATCCATACCCGCCAACCGGAACTTGCAACGAGCCAACGCCAGGAACAAGGCATCGTAGTGATTCGAAATATGCAGTCCTTACTTTCGTGCCTGGCTGCATGACGGGCTACAAGCTTGGAATGTTTGTGGAATTGGGACCAACGGCAGCCATGCGAGAAATCGCATCAAAATCCATTGCATTTAACCTTGCGATTCTTGCCGTTTTTAGCGCTTTTTGTCTTTTGCTTTCCTTGCTCTGGCGCGTTCCGCGAAAACGCTTGTTCGGTTCGTACCACGTATCGTCAATCGCCAGTTTCGTCGGTGGTTTTGTGTTTTTTGGGGGCTTCGTCGTTTCTGGCATTACTTTGGCTCGTGTTAAAGTTCTCGACTACGATCAAGCAGCCGGCGCTCTCGAAGGGTATATCCTTCTTTCCCTCGTTTGTGTTTGGATGGTTCTTGGTATCGAGTGCGAGGCATATGTGAGTCGTCGTTTATTACCAAGCAAATAGTCTAGAGAATAGTGGAGCCTCGACCCTGAACCATTGCCTCATGATTTGTTTGCCATTCTGGCGGTGCCACGAGATCTTCGATAAGGTGACCAAAAGTGTTGCCGCAGTGGTGCCATGCAATGTCGTGCTGCGGCGAACCAAGTGATGCAACCGAGTCTTCGAGTTGATCTTAAGCAATGGTTGCCGTTCCCCTCGGACCGGCTGATCACCCCGTTATCCGACTGCCCCCAGTAAATGCTACCCACAATCCTCATTGTTGCTTGGTTGGCGTTACCCGCCCTTGTCTGGTTCGCGTTACTTTGCGTACGTGGACGATTGCACCCTGCACTCGTCTGTGCCGTATGTTTCGTCACAATGATTGCCGGAACCGTCGTTTTGGCGACTTACGTGTGTGCGCTCGACGCACAACTCCTGGCAGAGCTAGACAAATATGAATCCGGCACCCCTGAGTCACAACGTGCTTCCGAGGAGTGGGCCAGCGATACGGATAGATCTTTTTTGTTCCTTTTCAGTCCCATGCTTTCAGCATTCTGGTATGGAGTTGTATTTGTGTCGCTCTTTGGCTCCCAGTGGGTTGTTTCTCGAATATGGGCAATTGAATCTGAGAACTTAAGCATGGCAATTGAAACCGCAGAAGAACGAGGGGATAATGGTAATCCCTATCATCCACCAAACGTCGGATAACAATACGATGCACGCGAGGCCGGACTTGCGTGTGCGAATTGAAGTTGAGATCACTCTTCCGGCTCGGTGATCGTTGTCGTTATAGCTCAAAAAAGAACGCGTGCTTATCGGATCGAGAACACGAATGGATGTGAGCAAAGCCCTCGCGGCGTTATCAGTTGTACTCGAACTACGCGGGTCATCGGCGACTCTGGTTGGTAGCGTATGGAATCGGCACTAGCTGTGGCGGCGGGACTGGTCTACACGGGTTGCTCATTGACTTATTACAGTTGCCCTGCAGGATTGTGAACATTACATCCAGCATGAACGCCGCGGAAATCAAGTCTGGCTAGGTGGTAAACAGAATTGTCAATCATTGTAGACACCTCAGGATCAAATAAATGAAATTCTTGCCTTTCGTCGTCTTGCTGGTCGGCTGTTCACCAACATCTCCGACGAATGACAGCAGTGCGAAACCTGCCGATCCCATTGTTGAGTCCATTTCTTCAGAGTGGTCGAAAGCAACGCTTTATCCTGACACTGACGATGACGGTTTCTGCAAGGTCGCTTGGGAACTAGAGCCGATGCCAAAGCCCAAAACGTGGGAAGCGGGCGGACCCTACGAGATGAAAATTCGCGGTAGTGTTGAGCCCGTTACATCCGTTGAGATCGGACAGGAGGTCTATGTTGACTGGTATAACAATGAATCCTGGTACAAAGCTGTCGTGACTGACGACACTTCGAGGGATGCCGGCAAATGCACAGTGCGTTACATAGGATGGCCGGACTGGCCACATGAAAATGTTGATTTCAGTCAGGTCTTCCCCGCGAATCAGGGACAAGTTGCGGCACCATAACCTCACTAATGTTCGGAAGGACCGCTGCCAATCGAACAGTTCCCCCGTTGATCGGACAATCCCCACCGCACGCCCCGTGCGGTGAAGGGCAAAGGGGAACTGGCAAAGATGGACGAACTAAATTCCTCACAGGCAAACAGCTTGCCGAACACATCACGGACCTGGCGGGCGTGATAAACGAGGAACATGGGCTGCACATTGCCGCAAACGCCAATGCCCTGAGGCATGCCCGCAAGCCTGGCGAATGGTTGGTTGAGGCAAAGCGGCGGAAGGGCTACCGCAGCAATTGGGGCAGGTGGAGCGAGTAGCTGGCGAAGGAATACGGCATCGCCAAACGGACGCACCCTAAAGGTGGGTGACAGACGCCATAACAATGCCTTCTGGGACAAACGAATTGACGGTCACAGGGTCACTTCACTGTTGCGGCCACTGTCTTAATCTGGTAGTTCACCGTCCCCTGCTTCACCACGACCTTAACGTGAAAGGAATCCCATTATGAGGAAGTGCTTGATCGGAGTATTACTAATCGCTGGCATTGGCGGTGTTGTCTATCTGGAATCAGTTTTTGCCGCCGATACGCAGGGCAAGCAAAACCCGAAAAGCGACATTGAAACAACGTCGTCTCAGATCGAAATCCGCTGCCAAATTACTATGACGGATGCAGCGGGTAAATCTGAAATTGTGGCCTCGCCCAAGGTTGTCGCTTATGAGGGTAAGACCGCAACGGTTGCGATCACGCAGGACAACGGAGAATCCATCGAGATTCAATTGATCGGACGATTGCACCACGATGCCAAGACTGACGAAGCGAAAGCGGAGCGTCCCAATCGCAAATAGACGGCATAACAATTGCGTGAACCGGAGCGGCTGACCACGCCGAATTTGAAATCAGCGTCAACTCCCGCCGCCCAGTTACGCTGAAAGTTCTTCCGACCACCTTGCTTCCGGAGTAACGCATAGCATGAGTACAACCCCAGTCGATACGCGTGATATGCAGTGGGAGTATGGCAAACTCCGCTCCAAACAATCTTGGATCATTTGGGTGACTCTAGCGACGGGGATTCTTGCCGCCCCAGTAGCTTGGCTTCTCTGAGATTCGCTATCACTCGGACGTGCTCCACTCCCTCCTTGGACCGTCCTGCTCGTTGGCATTGTGCTCGCAATTGCAGGGCTCTCCGTATCGATTGCACTACTGCGTGCACGTTCTCGCCCAGCGAAACTCATCACGATTAGCAACGAAAATGTCACCTTGCCGGGAAGCCTTGTTTCAGGGCGTGGTTGGTCGCTTCCAGTCACTGATATCACAGTTCGAACGACAGACTTGGGGTTTGTCAAACAACTACACCTGTCCGGCCGACGCAAACGTACAACGCTATCCTCGGCACTATTTTCGACCGAGGCTGAGTTTGATCGTCTCGTCGCTGCCCTGTCGCAAGACTGGTAACGCTTCGTCTCAGACAAAAAGCAGAACCAAGCGGTGAACGGAAGCCGCCGATCGCGCGTTTGTTCAAATTAAAACTTTCTGGCGGTGGCTCGGTTACCGACGATGTTATGTGCACGAAGAGCTCTAGCGCCAGCCGGACGCTTGATAAGCTCTTGCGCGCACAAGATGTGATTGACGGCTCCCCGGCAACGACGACCGGTGCGTGTTCTCGCAAATGGATACACGCGATGATCCCGTAAGTCGCTCCGTGCGCCCGCCGAAAGCTAAAAAATCCGATTCTGGACCAACTCCCGAACAAGGAACGCGATCGAATGAATCACAGGAGGGCGCGGAGACAACGGAGCCTAACGACGACGCGATCTGTTCGCTTTGCGATCTCCTGTTCGATTTCTTCCTACAACAGAGATGCCCGCACAGAGACGCTCGGCGATTGTCGCAGATCCGTAAAAAGTCCTCGGCGATCCATTCGGAATTGCCTACCCCACTTGTTGGACTTGCACCAGTATAATGCGATGACGCCAGATCGATTCTTACTGGCCACTTCATTTACTTCACAAGGGAAGACACAGTGACCAATCCTTACGAATCCGTCGCCGGACCTAATTCGACGCAGCCGAACGGGTCGCTGACGCACAAAGCAGGAAAACTCGACCTCCTTGCGTACCGCTTTATCTCTGTTGGCTACTTCCTCACGCTCATCGGAATCATCCTTGCTATACTGATCTTATTACCTTTCCTGCTCTTGGGAACGATGATGAGCGGTTTCGGAGCTCCTGGACTTATCGAGGTCATCATTGTCTTGGGGCAATGCTTCTTCACAGCGCTTTATATGGGCATCACTTGGGCTGTTCTTCGGACGCTCAGGATCGTCGCCAAGAAGCACTGCGAAGAATCGTAACGATTCAGCATAGCGGTTGGAAGCGTACAATCGGTGGGACAACATAGCGGCCGACCCACGCGAGCGTGCGCCGCAGATGCCACATAACCACGTGATGAACCGGAGTCCTCGAGTTGATCTTGGGCAGTGGTTGCCGTTTCCCTCGGACCCGGTGATTGTCGTCGTTATCCACACGAAGCCAAATCACCCGTACAATGAGCATTGAATTAAAGGCGAGCGGATTCTACGAATGGGGCGAGCCACCAGAGGGCAGCCTTGGTGTGGACACGTCTCGAATCGACGAATGCATTGCCTATTACCACGAGCGAGGCTTTCGTGCTCTTTTTGGCCATGAGTCATTTGGGTTTCGGCAAGACAATCTCGACTTCCTGACACGCGTCAAGAATGCGACAGCGCTCTGGTTTTGGGACGTCTCGCTGAAGGATATCGACGGCATTTATGAACTGATGGACCTTGAAAGCTTCGGCGTTCATCCGAAACGT
Organism: Rhodopirellula sp.; assembly: GCA_003513555.1. Classification (GTDB taxonomy): domain Bacteria; phylum Planctomycetota; class Planctomycetia; order Pirellulales; family Pirellulaceae; genus Rubripirellula. The sequence continues at coordinate 6,699 of DOPG01000377.1, forward strand.
CCGGGAATCGATTTCTCACGATTCCATTCACTGCGAACGGCGTTCTGTCATTGGAACAAATCGGACACGGGTATTGTGGCTTCCACCATCGCTGAGTACCGGTTGTGGCATTGCAAGCCAAGGTCGAAATCCTTCGAACGCATCGAGATACCCAAGGCCGTCACGAAATTGGAGCTTACGTGGGCTAACCCATCGACGTTAGATGGTTTGCCTGTCTTAAAGAAACTGAAAGTGTTGGAAATCCACCGCTGCCGCAATCTGCAGGATTTGTCGTGTCTGCCACGGATCGCACCAAATTTGCAGAGACTTCTGACCACAACGTCATCTAAGATTGATGCAAGTTCCGGAGTTCTCGACCATCCGAAACTCAAAGAAGCATTGGTCGACGGAAATTTCGTGGTTGGAGAAAGTGGATAACAATGCCGTCAACGGGAGCGGCCGATGACGAGTTTTGTGAAATTAGAGTTTTTCGCGGCCGCCCCGTTGCGGCTGCCGTTATCCGGCTGCGATAGGCGGGGCTAGCAGTGAATATTGACAACCTGATGAGCCACACTTCCAGATTGATATTGGCGGCGAGTGCGGTAGCCGCATTGTGTTCTGGATGCAATTCGCAACCATTGCCAGCCAGTTCTTCATACCGCGACCTGCCGAACCGTGCTGCCGAGACGGAACAAGTCGATTTTGCAAAGGAAATTCTTCCAGTTTTCGAACGCAGTTGTTTCCCATGCCATGGCCCGAAGATGAGCCCCGTCAGCATGGCGGGATTCCGTGTCGATCTTCGGGAACATGCTGTTCGGCGACAGAAAATTGTCCCTGGTGATCCCAATGAAAGCCCCTTGATCAAGCGGTTGGTCACAGCGGAGGATGCTGAACGCATGCCACCGTTGCAGTCCGACAATCCTCAGCCAAGCGACGAGCAGTTAGAGCTACTTAAACGTTGGATCAAAGAGGGAGCGAGCTACGGTGCACAAGAAGATTAGCCAAAACCTGATGACGCTCCTGTCGCGAAAGTTGGACAACGATCCGGCATCCACTTCTCGGTTGCGTGCACAGAGAAACTCGGATAGGTAGGCAGGAACGCGGAACCGCCGGTCACGCGGTTTTAAGCTGAGCATCAACCGCGGCGGCCCGGTTATGCTAAGGTTTATCTGCCTAAACCAATGCGTGATCCAAAGTCCAAACTTGCAGCTGGCATTACTATCCGCGATCCGGCACTATTGCCACACGGCTTCGTTTTTCATTTCCAGAGCGCAGGGTGTTGCTCGGGTGGCAACTTTGCTCGGGTGGCAACTTTGCTTGGGGCAAATATGCACGTGGCGATCGCAGCGTTGACTTACATCACCGGTGGGGACTTGGCATCATCCAATACAACATCGCCGATCTCTCGATAGATCATTCGGCGTAGCTGAAGTCACTTGGCGTCGATAACCAAAGTGGTCTGCTTTCAACACCTCTAGAATCTGGAATGGGGCGTTTGCATGCAATTCGCTCCGATTTCGACCACTTCTGCGCGGATTTTGTGACTGGACCGGCCAGCGAGACCGGCCAGCGAGACCGGCCAGCGAATGGGCCGCTGCTGCAAGGATCGAAGATCAACGCAGATCCGAACGGGACGAAAAGCTTGGTGCTGGTTACGTCGGGGACGACTACAAACGCCAGCAGGCCCGTGAATTGTTTCAGAAGAAAGACTATGATGAGGTTGTGACGATATTGTGTGGTTTGGTCTCTCCAAACCTGCTTGACCAATCGCAACAACGCATGTTGGAAATTGCCCGTCAACAATCGAACGGCAGATAACAAAAAAAAGCACTGGGGTCGCGAAGCCGGTCCTAATTGGATGGCGAATCACTTGTCGCGACTCGGTGATTTCCGGCGTTCGGTTCAGAGATCTGAGATGAATAATAGGAAACATCCATTACGTGCACTGCTGATGACTGCCAGCGGGAAATGCATCGTCTGTGTTTTGGCGGTAGGTGGGATGCTGCCCCCAGTCATGGCGGCTGGTTCCAAGGTTGCCCGCAAGCCAAACTTCATCGTTATCTTGACCGATGATCAGGGCTACCAGGATCTCGGCTGCTTTGGATCCCCGGGGATCCGAACGCCCAACATCGATGGGATGGCCGACGAAGGTATTCGATTCACCCAATTCTATGCTCAAACAGTATGCGGACCTTCCCGAGCGGCGCTGATGACTGGCTGCTATCCCCTCAGGGTAGGAAAAAAGGGGAATGACCAACATCAGATACATCCTTTTCTGCATACGGGAGAAATAACCATAGCGGAGATTCTCAAGGACCAAGGTTACAAGAGTGCCTGTTTTGGAAAGTGGGACCTCGCAGGGCACAGGCAAAGAGGCTATGACAAGAGCCTCCTGCCCACGAGACAAGGATTCGACTATTTCTTTGGGACACCCACCAGCAACGATTCGGTGGCCAACCTTTTGCGCAACGAAGAGCTTGTTGAGCAGAACGCCGACATGGCAACCCTGACAAAACGGTACACCGACGAGGCTTTGAGTTTCATACAGAAAAGCAGGGACAAAGCATTTTTTGTCTATTTGGCGCACACGATGCCTCACTTGAAGCTTGCCGCATCTGAGCAGTTCAGGGGCAAGTCGCCACGGGGGCTGTATGGTGACGTGATCGAAGAGATTGATTTCAGTGTGGGTAGAATACTACGAGAGATAAGGATGCTGGACCTTGAAGAAGATACCTACATCATCTTCACCAGCGACAACGGGCCTTGGTTCCTGAATCGACATCCAAGTTTAAGTCGGCAGAAGGATGAGGGTGGCTCCCATGGCGGCGACGCATCGCCACTGCGCGGACATAAGACTTCCACCTGGGAGGGGGGAGTACGCGTGCCCTGTATCATGTGGGCGCCAGGACGGATACCGCAAGGAAAGGTTTGCTCAGAAATCGCCACGACCATGGATCTACTCCCGACACTGGCTGCACTAGCAGGCGGTAGCACACCGAGGGACCGCGTCGTTGACGGAAGAGATATCGTCGCCCTGATCCATGGCAAAGAGGGAGCCAAGAGTCCCACTGAGGCATTTTATTACTATGCCCACACGCAATTGATGGCGGTGCGTGCGGGCAAGTGGAAGCTGCATCTTCCTCGCAAGGTGAATACCATGCAGCGATGGAATGTTTTCCATCGCGAATCTGATATTATCGATTTCACGAAACCGCTCCTCTACGATTTGGAGCAGGACCCAGGCGAGAAACATAATCTGGCCGACAAACATCCAGATACGGTTGGGAAATTGATCGGCCTCGCTGGTTGGGCCCGAAATGATATCGGTGACTACGACCGCATTGGCCAGAATGCCCGCTTCTTTGATCCGCAACCGCGGAGATCTGATATCGCGCGGTAGGCGAGGGCATCGAGACCGAACCATGCGATGCACACGGACGCGTGGGCCGCGCGGCTTTTTAAATCAATGTCGTTCGCCGCGACTCGGTGATCATTGACGTTATGTTGCCAAAGACGGCATCCTGTCTCTTGGTGCGTGCGTTGTTCGAACTCCGATCACTGAGATGAAAGTAGAACCGACCAAGATGGAGATGTGATGCCTCAGAATGGAAATTGGACTGATAACCAGACGCGCGCCGGGCGCCGCCGATTCGGTGAGAATCAAGTGGAACGCTGATTGGCAGCGGTCCGTTTACCTTTAGGATTTTCCCCCTACTAAGCACATGTTCTGGAAACTTTCACTTCTTACATCATCCGTTGCGACTGCGATATCGGTTTACAATCTCGTTGCACTCACTGAGAATTGGGGCCCGTCATTTTTCGCGGCTTCCCTGATGTTCACTGTGGTAGCGGTCCTTCTGGTCGGTCCGTATGTCACCCTCGGTATTCTTGCGTCTTTCGTGCGATCCCACCGAGTTCTTTCAATAACTCTCTTTGTGTTCATGCTCCTGATCTCTGTGCTCGGGACGACATTTCTGTCGTTGGAAACCTATGCTTATCTTAGCCGGAACAAAGCACTCCCAGAAGGGACTGATCTAGGCATCTTCTTTCTTGGGGCCGTGCAGTGGATTTCTGCGATACTACTGTGGTGTGTTATGCTGCCGGTTAATTTCTATTTGGGCAGGCGAAATCCGCAGCTTGAATCGAACCAAGTTATTCATCGTGGGGGGGGAATCAAGCCGTGAACCGGAGCGGCGAAGTCATGCGGATTTACAAATTACAATCTCTCGACGCGACCGGCTGATTGCAGACGTTTGGTCTTGAAGTCGACCTAGTAAACCCTATTCGGAAGGGCTGACAATGAAAATGTTACATAAGATGACGCTGGCTGCTGTATTTGCATTGGCATCTAGTCCTGCGAAAGCAGCCGATTTCCAGGAACCGGTGCTACTCAAAGGGCACACATCACGGGTATTGACTGTGGTTTGGGCGGACGATGGCAAGTCGTTAGCAACTGCAAGTGACGATCGGTCGATTCGGATCTGGGATTCGGCCACTGGGAAACAACTGGCGGACGTGCCAAAGATCAGCCGCGCAGGATACGGCAGTCCGGTCGTCGCCTTCAGCACGGATCTCAAGCTGGTGGCAGTTAACTATTGGGGTGAGATCACGATCCGCACTTTACCCGACAATAAGCTGGTGACCAAGATCGACCCGATCCTCGATCGCGGGCACAGGTCTGCATTCCGACCGGATGTCTTTGCAATGGCATTTAGCCCGGATGGGAAGTGGCTCGCCACGGGGGGATCGACTGCCGCAGTGGGCGGACCGCATGGGTTGCCCGGCGGCATCGTACTCGTCTGGGACACCGAGAGCGGAAAAATCGTCCACCAGTCGGAGAAACTATCGACGGCTGCGAGTTGTGTGACTTGGAGCAGGGATGGACGGCGGTTGGTGGCGGGCACCAGCGGAGGGGGCGG
>DOPG01000004.1:0-2175 GCA_003513555.1 Rhodopirellula sp.
CTGTCCGCTACGTTGATTGGATCAGGCTTGGCGCGTGAATCTCTTGTTGAAGGACTTCTAGGCAGTTCCACTTCGGCGCTTCAGTCGATGAGTGAGAACACCCAAGGATCAAGTTCGGAATTTTTTGCGTTTCTGGAGCGTCTGAAGACGTCAGTGATGCTGAGATGCATCGATATTCAAACAGAGGAAAGTACCTTGCTTCCTATTGGTGATATTCAAGTTGGTCAACGCTATCGCTTGATGGACGAAGATCATGTTTATCTGTCTTCCCGAGTTGTCCAAGGGGAGCTGGTTGTTACGAACAGCCTCAGCGATGGTTCCTCCCTGCCATTTCGTGTGTTGCCGGGTGATCACCTCGCCTTTGGGGCTTTTGTGCTGTCCGGAGATGGTATTTGTGAGGTGGTTCAGTCGTTTTCTGAGGTCAGTCTCTTTAAGATCGAAGACACTCTTCTCGAGGAAGATGGATCAAGTGATTTCCAAAAGCGTTTGTCTTACTTGTACGATCTTCTGCTTCCTCCCGTACAGCTTGGATTTGGTGTTTGGTCGTTGCTGAATGGTCTAACAGAACGAGCCATTGGTTTGCTTTCATTTAACCCAGCTGAAGATTCTGAACGTTCCAAATTGTCTTCTTCAGAGTCAGCTTTGGTTGATATGGCACTCAATAATGTGCACATTTCAGATTCGCGCGTTTTTGAGACATTAAAGGATGTTAGTCACATCTTGATCAGCATCGATGCTTTGCGCCATCTTGGTACCTATTCTTGTCAACAAACCTTGTTAAATGGTGCTTCTGCACTTGATTGTGATTTGCTTCAGATTCTTTGGGCTATTGTTTCTGATTTTGGTGCTGATCCATCTGTTGTCTTATGGGGAATTTTAAGTGATGTCCAAGAGAAACATCCTGCTCTTCAGTCTCTTGAAGTCAATGTCGGTGAATCGGATCAAGGTCTTTATCGCGTTGTCCTTGAAGGTCAGCCTGTCGTTTTAATTCGTTTCACGGAGAAGGATGGGGCAATTCATGCATCTTTCTCTACTGAAGAAGCGGATCTTGGTGTTATTACGATTACTTGGCGACCATCTCAAGAGTTTGAAATGATGTCGTCTCAGCTTCGTAAGCTTGGCATTTCAGTCTCTACGGTTGGTGCTCATTGTGGGCGCACTAAGGAAGCAGAAGACCGTAAATCCAGATTGCTAGAGCTTCGTAATCAAGGATGTAAGGTGGCTTATCTTGGAGATGTTATTGACGATATTGCTGCAATGGCAGCAGCTGATATAGCTATAGGTCTTGCAGAGGATGAACTGGGCTTTATTTCTAAGACCGTTTGCGACATTGTACTTGGAGGCGATATTTTATGGTTGTCTCGTCTTTTTGTTTTGAGCCGAAATTTTGTAGAAGCCAATCGTTTTAACACGAATTTGATTGTTGGCTCTTCTGTCCTGCTTGCAGCAGCCTCTCTTGTTGCCACCTTCTCGCCATTGCAAACGATATTGCTATTTAACTCTGCTCCAATCATCGCTGAGATCAATACTCTCAGGTCTCTCAACGGTTCAAGTTCCAGGCTATAGGGAGTTGATTGTTAGTTGATATCTACAAAGTCGAATTCAGTTAACAAGTATCTTGACTCCGATGGCGATAAACAATGCCCCGCTTATGTACGACAGTCGTTTTTGACATAATCGATTTTTTAAACATTTTCCAGAGTAAACTGCCGTAATGGCTAAAAGAACGTTTGCGGCGACTGCTCCGGAGAAAATACTTTCAGCAGATATATTTGGGCCTGCTGCTAAGGCAAGGAGTGCAAGTTGTGTGCGATCCCCGAATTCGGCTAAAAATGTTGTTGTGAAGGAGTTGCGTATGACGGCGTTGGCTGCCATCTTTGGTGCTGGTAATTGGAATTGGCTTGTATCGCATTCATCTTTGGCAACGTCAATCTTTGCTTCCAATCGTCTTGCTTCAATAATTGCGTTTGTGCCAAAGAGAAGGAACGCAATACCCGAGACAATCTGAATGGTGTCGATGGATACGATCGATCTCATCCATACCCCAGCAGTGATCCAAAGTCCTGCCCCTATTGTGAGGGCTGAAACGCTTCCAGTGAAAACCCAACGTGCTTTATGTCTTGCTGCCAGCAGAAGGGTAGTAATGAATGACTTATCTCCAACGCCTGCGATTGC
>DOPG01000004.1:2455-3337 GCA_003513555.1 Rhodopirellula sp.
GAAACCCTATCGGAAAAGTCTCATGCCCGTTGTTTCCGTCAGTACATGTGGATATGGCTTCAGTGATTTGTGGGTTTCTTGATCAGCCAAGCTGTGCGCTGTCCGGCTCGATGGATCCGTTCAAACTCGAGGCCCATTCTGCGAAATCCAAGTTGACCACTCGATAGTTGTACGGTCTGGGGCAAGCGCTTCACCTCGAGGAGCGAACAAATCTCGTGGCTAGAGAGTTCGATTTTTGTTGTTTTGAGCAAATGGAGAAGCTCAATTTTTTCACGCAGTAAACGTAGTTTGGAATACTTTCTGACGTCGTCTTGGAAAGGTTGCTCTGCATTTGTCTCGGTTGTTACTAGTTCATGATGGCTGCTGTTGGAGTCCACGGTGACGACTTCAGCTACCAGGGGGGCCTTCGGATTGTCCCGTCCGAGGTGGTCGTAGATAAGACCCGTTTCCTCCTGACGGACCAAGGTGCGCATGCCTCGTCGAATTGGCTCAATTCCGAGTTCGCGAATGATGAGAAGCAGGTCAACGCGTGATATCCCTAGATCCGCCTCCAGGCTGCCAAGGCTGACTGCTTGCTGAGAGCTCATGTTGGCAATCTCTTGGATTCTCTTTTAACACGTTGGTTGCTTTGCGCTTTCTATTGTCACCGGCCCAAAAAAAACGTGTGTGAAGCCCGATGGTTTCACACACGCATGGATTAGAGCGTGAGCCGATGCATGGCCCCAGCGCTGTTGGTTCAGACCGCCACAGGCTGCTCGATGATGCCTGTGGGCACCTCAGCGAACATCACTGAAGAGAGATAGCGCTCGGCCAGGTCGGGCAGCACCACAACGATGGTCTTGCCGGCGTACTCATCCTTCTCCGCCAGACGAATGGCGGCAG
>DOPG01000291.1:0-3916 GCA_003513555.1 Rhodopirellula sp.
GGGTCATCTGTCTTGCCCGCGCATGCTTTCCTGAATCGCGGGTCCTGGGTAGGGTCAAAGCAGAAGAAGAGTGCTTTTGATAAAGCGAGATGTCGCGTGACTGGACTGGTCGACTTGTCAGCACCAGGCAAAAAACTCTCCCCGGCATTGTCGTAAAGTGAGATCACTTTCGATACGGTTTGTGCGTGTTTGTAGCTCGGGTGCTTTCTTGTTGGCTGCAAGGTGAACATAAAAGGACGCGGCAGCGTGACGCTATGATCACCCATGTTGACAACGTCGTACAGGTCACCCTGTTCTTCGGTTTTTTCAAGTGCAACAGGTTTGTCAGGGTCACCACTTAGAAACTGCATCTCCTCGTATTGATGCAGACGCGCATTGCTGGACGCATCGGCATCATTCATGGAAACACGGAAACGTGTAGGAAGGTTTTGGCGTAGCCCCCATGTCAGTGATGCCAGAAAGTAACTCTTTCCACATGCCGGGGCTCCGAGAATGGAGAAGAAAATGTTATTGAGTTGGTACAGCGGACGAGGAACTTCAAGGTGACAACTAGGGCAAGCCATGCGTGTGGATTTGTGGCCTTGCTCGTCCAAAGCATCGCCTTCAACTGAAAAGCGAGAAGGAAGAAAGCGTCGAGCGTGCTCAAAGCCAAGCTTGGCGTCGCCAATCAGGTCGGGATGTTCGGATACCCAGAGAGAATCCTCGGGTACGTATGAATGCCAGCAGTGCGGGCAGGTCACTTTGGCTTGGAGCGTCAGTTCACCCGAACTCGTAGTATCTGTCATAGGTTTCCACTAGTAGCAATCTTGCGTAGTTGTTTTTAAGTATGCTTAAATTGTTCAGCTTGAATGTCGAGATTGCCCGCTCCGTTAATCCCGTCACTTCAGCATCAGTCAATCGTCATTTCTTGACGGTTAATTCCCGGTTGCTTCCCGTTCTCACGTTGGTGACTCTGACTGTGTGTTCTTCGCTACCGTCTTGGGATCCCGCATCACTGATTTCGTAATAGTTTTTTAGAAGTCGGATGTTGAACGCTTCCAAAATCATCGCTTCGTGCAAATTAACCACAGGGTCGAACACGACCCCAATTGTCCCGTGACTGCCCATGTCTTCGCCTGTGAAGACAACCGTGACTTGCCCCGCCGAGATTCCGCCTTCATTCGTCGCAATATTCCAAAGCCACGCATCGTCACCAGTACAGGCTCCTTTGCACACTTTGCAGGGAACCCTTCCCTTCAGGCAGGATTTGTTACTGCATAGATGCTCGATGTTTTTGGTCCCCATGATGGGTGCGTTTCGCACACGATCAAACGCGACTTGAACTCTGACTTTTTCAATCCGTTTGCCAACTTTGCAATTGGCTGGACATGAAAAACTGCCTTGGGCAGCACAGGCGAGACAGGAAAAATCAGAGAACGTGTTATCGTGTAAAGGTGTCGCAGACTCTCCTGTGCTACCAAAGTCATCACACGCGCTGCTGATTAGCAAGGCGTTTTTTGGTGCTGGTGCTGATGAGCCATTGCTGCCACGAGAAGCGACATCCAGCAGATCTGCGTGTATAGAACTGCCCGGTTTAGCGACGCTACTCAGACGCCTCGCATTGTGCGTCAGTGCCATTGGTATTGACCCGCTGTGAAGACTTGCTGCCAGTTTTAAGTTGGCAGCAGCGCTTGCGACTAATCCAGTTCGGCCCTTGGCCACCGCGAAGGCGTTGTAGGCACTTGTGAGTGTAAATGTGTAGCTGTTGGGGAAAAATTTTCGTACCAATACACAGTTGTCGATGACTAGCTTCAACGACCTCTCCGCCTTTTTGACGTCACGTCCCGTTCCGTAGCGAATGCCATGCACTCCGTAGATGAAATGAGGACCAATGCTGTCCGTGCCCGACTTAATCAGGCTTTCCGCGGCCTGCATAAGATTGGTGCGGCTGTTATAGTCTTCAAACAATTTGGTGATGTTGCTTGAGTCACTTTGGGTCTGTTTGATGATGCTCTTTGCTTCTGTCATGTAGCCGGCAAGGAAAGCAAAGTCGCCTTTGCTCAACTTGCGAACGCTGACTTTGATTTCAGATCTATCCGTCTGCCCCGTAATCCGTAAAACCGCTTCTTGGGTTTCTGGGAGGTAATGGCTAAAAGAGGCTGATTGCAGAACGACCTTGCCTTCTGTGTTTGACCAAGATCTTGGCTGATCAAGCGTACCGGCTTCTGCATCTTGGCTTGAGACCCCAAGGGTCAGTGATACCAACAGGCAACAAACAAAGTGTTTACGCGGAGAGATAAGTGTCATCCTCATTTTTCCTGCGGTTCTTGAGTCTCGGTGGCTAAGCGCAGCAGCAACCTGACGTGCGAGGATAATAACCTTGGTGGAATGTTCATGCTAGCTTTCGTCCGCGTTTAGTGTAAAATGTCGCTCAACAACTAAGATCGCTCTCGTGTAACACGCGTCAGCGACAGGGGCCCAAGGCAAATTCGGGCTTTCGTGCGTTTTTGGCTCGCGTTCTGCGTGATGGACTGTCTCCAGTCCGCCAGATTTGGCGATTTTCCAACCCATCCGAGCGGTTTGGATGCTGGGCTCGCTCGGTAAGCAGGGGGCGGCGATGCCCGTTGTGGAACGCTAGCAGGTGCCCATCGGGATCGCTTTTGAGCAGAGGAACCCGGTTTAGCGGGGGGCCAGCGCGGTACGGTAGGTCCCAGAATTGTCTTCTGCCAACTTTTGAAGTGTCCTGATGTGGGCTTGAAGTCCAATGCAGTGAATGGGTGTCTTTTTGTTCACTTGGTTTTCTTGTGTGATTCTTCCAACTTCGGTGAGATCAAAGGCACCATCGCTGAGGACTACAACAGCATCGGGATTCATGTCCAACGCCATTCTTGTGGCGGTGTAAGGGTTCGTTCCGCCGCTGGGAGCCATTTGTTTTATGAAGTCAATCGCTCCTGCTTTGCCCGCTTCATCTGCTCTCACTTTATGATCAGGAGGCATTACATGCGGCCTATCATCAAAAAAAATAACGCAAAAACGTTGTGAGGAGTTGAGAGAATGAATCGCCTGTAGCAGAGAGTTTTGCACACTCTCGAATGCTGTACCGTCCATGCTGCTAGACTTATCAATCACGAATACGGTCGAATCGACCTCAGTGCCGATCAAGAAAGGGTTGGTTCCGTTTGCGGATATTCTTTTGCTGGCCCCCGCATTGAATGGTCTTACGCGGGAACTTGCAGCAACATGCTCATCATCATCTTCGGAAATGATCTCGGTATCTTGGTTCCCTGACGGTGGGGAATCAACTTCTTGTTCGCCTTCCACTCCCGTTCCGGTTTGGGGTTGCGACGCATTGGATGCGTCTTCAGGGGCTTCCGGGGAATCGGCCTCTTCCGAGGAATCTGCGTCATTTGAGTCAATCGCATCTTGATCCTGACCTGTCCCCAAGACCACGGTTTCCGATGTAACTGATGACGAACCCGATGTGCGTTGGGAACTGTTTTCACCCATGCTTGAGACGTTTTTGGCAAGCGTCATAAGGAGCCAGCCAATGATCAGGGCAATGATGACTATCGCCAGTAAAGCACTTAAGAGAACGGCAGGATGTATTGGATCTTCATGATGTTCCGTTTCACCGTGCTGGACCTCGCACCGGTGGTCAGGTGGACGCTGGCGGCGTGGTGGAAGAGGCGGAGGTTCTTTCATCATCCAATCGCCTGATTGGTTTTTTTGGGGGTGGGGGCACAAGCGTTGAGCGCGCCATCTAGCGGTGCTAAATAGGTTACCATGCCAGTTCCATTGAGTCTGCCGATTTATGCTGTACCTACCTCGCCATCGTGAAACTGTAGCGGCTACCCAATGCAGAGTGTAACGGGAGTGAGTATCTTAGTGATTATCGATTTCCTCAATTTTTCGTCGTTCTATCGGACAAGCAGGAATC
>DOPG01000291.1:4125-5141 GCA_003513555.1 Rhodopirellula sp.
CTATCGGACAAGCAGGAATCGCGGCAAAAATGTGTAGGGGATAGAGATGCGGAGTTGGTTTTTGAAGCGGGACGGCAAAGTCAGTGGACCATTTCCGGAATCGAAACTTAGGGCATCTATGAAGGCGGGAAAGATTCACGCGGAAGATAGCTTTTGCCTTGAAAAAAATGGGTCCTATATTTCGCGTTCTGAACTGATCAAGATGTGTCTCTCTCCGCCCACTACTTCGGACTCGAATGCGGGGGCCTCAAAAGCAGTGGGCCCCCCACCGTTGCCATCTCGTGCTGAGACTGAGGGACATGGAGGGCTGTTTGGGGGAGATTCAGCCTTCGTTTCTGCTGAACAGGCAGAACTACCAATTCGCCAATTTCCGTCTGCCCAGGCTGCCACGCACGTGTTGCAACAGCCTGCTTTGAACGACAGTCAGCAGCTGCATCAGGTTGATTCGGCCGGTGGATTTTTAAGCAACGCGGCGCATGAACTTACAGAAAAAGAAGACCGTGAAAAGCGAGAAGCGGTAGATCAAAAGAAGTTTGCAATTGTTGCTGTTTGCGTAGCAGCTTTGTTGATACCGGTCCTTGTTTTCTTCGCGGTGCAGGCCAGTTCACATCTAGGAGAGTTGTTTTCCGGTGGGGAGGCCAGCGTGGCATCGTCAAACAGCAGCGGTGCTAAGGCTCTAAAGTCTAAGCTTCGTCGGAAGCTCATGAGTTCTGAGAAGAAAGCAACCTTGCGACGTGAGCTTCAAGCACTCCAGACGGAATTAGCGAGTAGTGAGCTTAGTGCAAAATCGGCGTTTCACCAGCAGGCCGCTCGGTCGCGGGCCGCGATGCGTGCTGTCGCAGTACTTGCGCAAATTGTCGGTGTGTCTTCTTCAGAAACGGAAGGGGTCGTACGTGCAGCCGAGCTTAATGAGATTAGTGCCCAGACAGCTTTACAGCAGATTGCTATTTCCCTCAGGGCCCAAGTCGATTTATTAAGACTCGCCGCAGAAAAACAAGGCGGATCCAAGAGTGCTA
>DOPG01000399.1:0-9117 GCA_003513555.1 Rhodopirellula sp.
GCGTGATGCGAGTGTTGAAGCCAGTCTTCGTGCAGAGGTTCGGATTGGACAAGTTCAAGTGCTCTGCTGCTTTGATTCGGCCAATGGGTTACTGCTTTGCCGACAATGCCCGTCTCAGGATCAGCCCACAATTCGATGGTTTGAGGAAGGTTCGATTTTGCAGACCTCAGGGTCGCGCGAATGTGGTGCTCAGGTGACCCCGGCGCATTGACTAGTTCGATCTCGTAGTTTCGCTCAATCAACGCGATGAGTCCGCTGATTTCCAGCAGCAATGGTTCATTGGGCGATGTCGCAAACCCAAGAATCCTTCGGTTTGGAATTCTACGTCTCAACGTGGGCGCAAGAGATCGGAAATTGTTGGTGACCCAGACCGGTCCGTTTGGACGGGTGACCCAGAATTCACTTCCATCGCTACCCATGATGTAGGAACCATCCAGGGGGCGGATGACGAACTGTGATGCGCCACGAACATCGAGTGTGAGCTCTTGTTTTACTGTCTGGTCTTGCGGATTGATGAGCGTCACTCGGTAGGTCCGATCAAGGATTTCCTGTGCTGCCTGTTTTGCTTGCTCCAGCACACTTGCAGCGCTGACCCCGGATGGCCACAGTGACCATGATGTGAGTAGCAGTATTGCGGTTGCCGCAACTACCCATGAAGTGATCGCAGTTGGAACGCGAAGCTTGTGCGATACTTTTGAAGCCGGAGTCACCTCATGCATATTGTCGGACGCAAACGCTTCTGCCTCGCACGAAAGCGGGAGAGCTGGTGGCGACAGAAAACCGTCACGCCCGAGAGAATGCAGCCTTCCTTCCATCCGCATCTGCGTGCAAAATCTTGCTCGCGTTTCAGGGCACTTCTTGAGGTGGTGCGCTAATTCGCATTCCTGCTGCTCTGTGAGACTGTGGTCAAAGTGACCGAAAATCAGGTCGTCAATCTCCCGAAACTTCTTGCTCCTGTCGCTCATCCCTGTCCCTCCGGCAAAGCCAGACGCCGCTTGGTGCAGTCATGCAGCAGTTTTCTGATTCGGCTAAGTGATCTTTGAATTGCAGCAGGTGTCGAGTTCAGATTGGTAGAGATTTCATCGAAGCTGGCATCACTTTCGTATCGCATTGCGATTAGTTTCCGTTTTTCATCTGGCAGTTCGTCCACACACTTTTGCATTGCAGTTGCTTCGTTGTGAACGACTGATGTTGTGGATTGATCCTTGCTTAAGGTGTCAGCGATGGCCTCGAGCAGTTCAGGTGCAATGGCTCGGCCGTGCCGGCGGGATGTTTCTCTGCTGCGAATCGCATGTAACGCCTGTCTTCGTACCACCTCTTTCGCCCAGGCACGGAAATTGCGTATTTCCTCGTCGCTATTTGACTTCTCGATGATGACAACAGCGGCATTCTGGTAGACCTCTTCTGCCAGTTCTGCATCTCGGGTTAGGGCGTACAGATATCCCATGAAGTCACTGCGAAGCTGCAGGTACTTTTGAATCAGTTGGCTATCAGTCATGAGGTGCTCCTGAACTCCAAGTACGCATGGCGTTGAAATCAGACAGGAAACTTCGAAAAAAAGAGGAAATAGGCCGTGATCAACGCATTAGCGTTCTTTTTGCCAACCACCCGACGGGTTCGGGGTGGGGAACAAGGAGCTAGATCAGAACGATATCTCGGTCTGGATTCTGGCTGTCACACGCGAGATTAAGACTTGCGGTTCAATGCAAATTCTTGGGGGTTACCGACTGAGTGCAGGCGGGGATGCTGGCCTGGATCCAAAATGGTGAAGGACGTTCATGAGCAGTTTGCTCATACTCTCATCGTGATAAACACCCCAGGCGGTTGCGATCGAGCCAGTGTGGAAAACGCGTCCTCCCTGCGGACGTTCCCAGTAGATGATTTCGGCGATTGTTTTATCGTTGCCGATTCGCTTTTTATGTCCTTCTGCGTTGTAGTCGATAACCGCTCGCGCGTCACCGCTGCTGGCGACAGTGACGATTCCTTCAGGTTCGGACAGCTGTTTGATGGCTGGATCGGCAGTTGCGCGTTGCAGGGTTGAGAGGCGGACATCAAATTCGTGCCCTACCGCGCCGGTTTTTGGATTAATGAACCCAAACGTATCTCCTTTTTTCAATCCAACGCGATGCGGAGTGTTGAACAGGAAGTGATCCGGCTCGTTCACTTGATAAGGTTTGAACGCGCCGCCCCAGCCAATGCAAGTGAGTCCGACGACTTTCCAAGCGGGGTAGCCACAGAATCGCATCAAGCTGCCACGTTTGAAATCGTGGCTGTGATACAGTTCGCCTACTTGAGCGAGTTTGCGACCACCAATTCTGGTTCCGTATTTGCGAACCTCCATGACCTCATCTGATTCGTCAAAGCTGACTCGCCAGAACATGGTGTTGCCGGACAGAACCAGCGCGTCACCGCCGCCGCTGAGGTAAGCGTCAAGCCCATTGTAGGCGCGAGCTGACCAGTATTCGCTGTGCCCATTGATGATTACGGCTTGATAGCCACTGAGTAACTCTGGCTTACGATCCAGATCGCGATCCGTGAACACATCGTATTCGTATCCGTTTTGGTCCAGCCAAAGATGCAGAAAACGTTCTCCTCGCATCAAGTGACTGTAGGATTGATTGATATACGTCTTGTTGGGGCAGGCTGACGGCCATGGTAGCTTCAGCCCGATCTTATAGGTGGGTTGGCCGTTGCGATGATCACGGTAGCCACTGTAGGTTGCCGCGTCGGGGTGGGTGGTGGAAAGCCCTCCCGTTCCCATCATGGTCATTGCCTGGCCATGGTTGATGGGAAACGGTGCAGAATTGTAGGCAAGCCATGTGTTGGTTGACATCAGCACTGCCAGCGGTGCCTTGGGACGCGACTCGGGGCGGCGAACGATGAAGGTCGTGAAGTATCGCATCGGTTTACCGTCCATCTCAAAATCAAAACGGCCTGCGTAGACACCTGATTTTGAAGCCTCTGGAATACGGAACCGATGATTGACTTTCCAGCGTGCGTCATAAAGTTCATCAGATGCCAGTCTTAACCCATGGCCGCGGGTTACATCTTTGGTCGGGTCGTAGCTTGCGTCATGCCGGTCGATGGCGGACGCATCGAAGCTTGGGCCGCCGATCATCCACGTTCCTC
This sequence comes from Rhodopirellula sp., assembly GCA_003513555.1. GTDB lineage: Bacteria > Planctomycetota > Planctomycetia > Pirellulales > Pirellulaceae > Rubripirellula. Next base: position 3,130 of record DOPG01000399.1, read on the forward strand.
GATTGATGATTCGGCCATCGCGTGCATCGACACCAGCATCGGCAACGCGACTTCCACGCTCTTCGGTAAACGGCCAACAGGACAGTACTGAATTTCCTTTTGGCATGCTAAGCCCGCGGTCCTTTACCCGCTCTTGCAGTTGAATTGGGTCAAGGGCCCGGTCGTAAATCGCGACCATGGTAATATCACCGTTGTAACAATTCTGCGCGAGACCCTTGTCTGCGTAGGCGCCGAGTCGAAGGGCTGTTTTCCCAGCCCGCACCGTTCCAGTGTATGGCCACTCTGCCACAGGTTTGCCGTCGATGAATACGCGTTTGACGTTCCCGTCCCATGTCGCGGCAACGTGCTGCCATTCTTGAGTTTTGAGCAAGTCTGGCTTTGTGTAATGCAATGCAGAGGCTGTGAATTTGCCACCGGCGTCGGTATGGAATGCAATCTTACCGTCATTGATCAGCAGGCCGATTCCGCAATTTTCCGGATAATCATGTTGGGTAATCAGGCCTTGCCAGCCGCTGAGGCTGAACGGGCGAACCCAGCATTCCAACGTCATTGCATGTAACGGTCTTTCCGTTGGCAAGCCGTTTTCAACGTGGACATATGATCCAGGACGGATCGGCTGTACTTTTGCGACATTGTCGGTAAAAGTCGCCAATACGGGATCACTTTCCCGATCTTCGGGTTCCGATCCCAGTTTCACCACGTTCAGTTCATAAGGAACGCTGCTGCTCACTCGAAATTCGATATCGGTACCTGCAGCAATGCTCTTCTGGGCATACGCATGCAGGCCAGGCAAGCTGATCGTTCGATGCGGTGGCACTCGGTTGTCGTATTTAACCGCTGGGAATGGGGCCGACTCGTTGGAAATCGTGGCTTGCTTGAGGTAGGCAACAATGTCTGCGATCTCCTGAGAACTTAGGACTTTATCAAGTCCTTCCGGCATCAAGGAGACACTGGCATACCTTGCCTGCTCGATGTCTTTGATCCGCACCGGCTGCATGACCCCTGCTGCCGTGGCAAGAAAAATCCTGTTGGCCGTTTCTTTCACCAGCAGTCCCGAGACAGCCCTTCCGTCCTCCGTCAGCACGTTAATGATTTCGTGATACCGTGCAATCGAAGCGCTGGGATAGATGATCGCTTCCAACAGGTCGCGTTCACTGCGGATCGCACCGATTCTGGTCAAGTCAGGGCCTAGCCTAACCCCCTGTTGTCCCTTGATATGACAGGTGATGCATTTCGATTTATCACGATTACTGAATAGTTTTTCGCCTCGTTTTGCATCCGCGGTTGGCAGGAATGTTTGGAGTTCATCCAAACGTTGTTTCTGTCGATGCATTTCTTTTGGCGACAACTCGACAACTTTGGCAAGCTGAATTTCAGGAAACTCGTCCGGCGTCAAATTCAGTTGGTCGTTTTTCAACATTCGTCGCACTTGCTTCGCGGCCGGGTGTTGCAGCGGCAGGCTGTCAACGTCATCAATCTCGTAAAGGGCGTGAATGATGGCATGGGTCAAAAATGGATCAGCGGAACTTGAATAGGCCGTTAGCAATGGCGTTGTCGCACTTTTGTTGGCGATCCTGCCGAGAGCCATGGCAGCCAGACGACGAACTTGCAGGTCATCGTCAGAGAGTTTTTTGATCAGCGGTGCTACCGCTTCAGGATCTCGCCACATTGCGATGCTGTGAACCGCTGCTGCCCGCACGTCCGGTCGTTCATCGTTAAGAAATCCGCGGACTGATAGTCTCGCTGTTTTGCCAGAGATTCGGTGTAAAGCCCATATCGCCGGGATTTTGGCATCGGCTCGACGCAAGTCGTCAATGCGATCCTCATGTCCCAGTGCATCGATTGCACGGCTTACAACAAAGGGGCGTTGGTCGGACAGCCAAGCTGTTTCCGGTTGCTCCCAATTCAGCTTCAGGCCCCGTGGGTCATTCAGTGGGGCCCTGTTCTTTTTCTGAAGTCGGTAGATCGCACCGAGAATATCGGGCTTGGCAACTTTTGATGTTGGGCAGCAGATCATGTACCAGCTGCCTGTATCGGCAATCAGTAAGCTACCATCGGCATCTTCGATCACATCGGTTGGGTGGAAGTCCGTTTGATCACTTTCCAGCAACGTGCTTGTCTGGGCGGAGTAAGACGAGTCAGTTCGAGACAGCTGGTGCCTCGAAATTCTACGTGTATTGAATTCGGTACACAGCAAATTCCCACTTAAACCACCGATGGGATTGCGGGCCATTGACATGCCCGACGGGGCGGCAGGTCCCAGTTGCTTCAGGATTGGCAGCAAATTTCCCGTGTTGGGATGAGGGTTCAGCACGCGAGGGTTCTTTCGACCGTACGTGCCGCCATAAACAGCGTGTAAAATTCCATCACGTCTGCCAGGCTGCGACAGGTCAAAAAACGTACCGCTAAGAAAACGCTCCCCTGTTTCACTGAATGCCAGCCCGACAGGATTATTCATCCCGCCGGTGATGACCATTTCGAGTTGTGAACCATCAGGTTTGGCGCGATAGATATGGGCAGCGCTGGACTTCAGTGTCTTTCCACTGCTCAGCTCGTGGCTTTGTGGAGCAAATGCACCCTTGCACCAATAAAAAAAGCCATCGGGTCCTCGGTAAGGACCGTGCATGTCATTACCGCACCCTTCGATGGAGCCACCATCAAACCATACTGAGCGTTCATCTGCTTGATGGTCGCCATCAGTGTCACGCAGTTTCCAAATGTGAGGTGGAGCTCCGACGTAGACAGCATCGTCGTGTACCAGGATTCCCTCAGGAAAAGGAAGATTCTCTGCAAAGACAGTCGAATCATCAAAGACACCATCCCCGTCCTGGTCGACAAGACGCACGACTCGATGTTGGGGGTCTTTCAGCTGAATCGGGGCTTTGGCTGTATTCCCTGAACTGTCGGTGACATAAAGAGCGCCGTCATTGCCGAAGCCCATGTGAATCGGGCGTTTCACCAAAGGCGATTCAGCTACGCGTTTTAGTTCGTATCCCTCCGGGATGGTGAAATTGTGCGGTGGCAGAAGGACTGTTTCTGCACCCGGAGTGATGTGCGGTAGGAATGAAATGCAAAATGCGATACAGAAATGAAGGCGGTGGCAGGTGAGCATAAGGCGTGGCTAAGGATGCATGCAAGATTAGTAAATCACCGACAACACCAAGGCCCAGGAGCGGTTTCTGTGTTGCCTGATGACAACGAGGATTGTATCCGGTCCATGCCTCGGAGTGAGTGAACTTCACGTGTTTCTTGGTGATTCGTTGCTGGGAATGATGACGCAAGGACCCTGTCTTGATTCTAGTTGCCTGCAACAGAGACCTGAAGTGCGTTTGGAACAGGGAGGGGCTCGCCAACCTGCGACATCATGCTATCGGTATTTCTGCGAGTGTGCCCCAAAGCGAAAATTCAAGAAATACGGAAGTACACAAAGTGCGATTTCGGCAGTTTTCTCGATCGAACAAAGGATCAACAAAAACAGGTTTTTTAACTGAATGGTGTGAGGCTGACGCGTTCTGCGTAGCACAGATTTGCCGGCTCTGCGCCGCACGACGTTGATTCTGTGCAGGCTCAACTCATGTTGTCAAAAAGTACTAAGTCTTGACTAGCTGGCGTCTTTCATGGCATTGTCGAAACGGAGATCGAATTTGTCAAACAGAGCGACCATTTCCGCCCGCGAGAACGATTGTTGTATTTTCGAAGCTTCAGCCTTAACTTCGGGTTCAGCAACAAAGACACTAGCCGATTTGTTATCGCGTTCAAAAACGCTTTTTAAACCAACGAATGCTGCAGTTATCAATTCTCTAAATCCGCCGGTAGCATCCTGCATGGCAGAAAGCACAACATGCATGTCCATTCGTGCAAAGGCTTGTTCGAACGCAGACCGCATGCGAGCCGCATAAACACTATCATCAATCCGCAAGCTGTTTTCCGACTGTCCGAAATTGCCGTTGCTGAGATAGCGATCCAGCGTGCGCCCAATTAGATAGACTCGCATGATTTCAAGTGGTACCGCACGAAAAGAGGTTACCACAGCTACGATCTTTCGAAATGGAAAGAGAAGTAATTTGATCGGCAGCAAGAGAATCATTCCCACGCAACCAACGAAACATCCCGATGGGTTGTTGTAGTACGGCTCTACGGTACTCAAGTCGAGATCTACTGCGTGGGATTCTATTGTCGTTTTTACTGTGTGTCGACGACATCTGTACTGCACGACTTCATCAAGGAACGGAATCGGGATGAATCTAGCGGACGCTGAAATGATGCCCGCGATAATCCACTGAGACGCAATGCCTGAGGTGAAAAAAGAAGTGTCTGATTGAACTCGTTTCGGAGTGTCGGACATGCTAAGGCGTTCTGGTGTATTGCAGTCAACGTAGTAAGTTTATCAAAAAAATACTGCCTCGATCCGCTCGGTGCTGGCGTCGTAGCGGTCGCTAGGAACGTCAACGTCTCGTGGCAAGGGTGATCCACAGGTTAATGAAGGGTCCATCATCGGAATAGGTGCGGTGTCATGCATGCAGGGATCCGCGGTGTTTGCCCTACGCGAGGTTCAGCAGATAATTGCGAAGTTGTGCCGAACGCTGGGCGTAGTTCCGTCTATGATGATCTGGTGAGGCCATGCGTTACCGTTTTAAGTCGTTGTCTCATGGGGCATGGATGCAGGATTCGTGTCCCGCGATGGACAGGGACAGGGACAGGGCGGATGGTGGTGCGTTTTCACTTCTCGCAGTGATGTATGCCTGATGAAAATTTGGACTTTTGGTGGGGCGGCAGATGTGACAAAGTCGATGCGTTGGCCTGCGTTCCGGCGGCTGGTAGGCTTTTAGATGCCATTACTAATGGCAGTGTTCTTGATTGGAGAATTGAAATGTTTGTTTCACGGGAGTCGATGACTATGTTGCCACGTTGTTTGGCGGGTGGTGCTCTAGTATTGGTGGTAGGGTTGCTTCCTCAGGGTGTCGTCTTTTCGCAGGATTTTGTCGCGGTTGAACGGCGATTGGGCAATGCGGTTGCCGAGGGTGAAATAAATTTAGCTCAGGCCGAAGCGATGATGGATGCGTTACGGGCTAACAGAGAGATTGGCTCTCATGCGAGGTTGAAAATTCAGCTTGAAGAACGCATGAAGGTCTATGGGGAAATGCTGCGAAAGCAAGTTGCAGATGGTGATATCTCGAAGAAAGAGGCGATGGAAAGGTACGAGTCGGCAGGTCGGAAAATAGAGTCTCACTATCGACAGGTACTGACGTGGGGGCAGTCGCGTGAGCGTGATGAGCACAGGCATGGCGAGCGAGAGGCGAATGATGACAGCCGAAATGAACGCCGCCCGAGGGACCACCAGTCAGATGAAGAACAATGGAACGTTGAGGTTAGCGAGCAGTTGCGGAACGCAGTTGAGGAACGCCTTCGGTACCATGGGGAGGATCTGCGAGCCAAGGTTGCAACAGGAGACATTAACCGCGAGGAAATGGAGAGGGAGTACAAAACTGTACAACGAAGAATTCTGGGGGAAGCAAGAAAAGCGGAATTTGAACGTAGACGCGACAAGGATAGCACTGATGCTCCTTCTGAGCGAAAGAATGATGAGCTGCGGGAACTGCATCGGGGAATTGAAGCACGAATACGTCAAAATGGTGAGCGGCTTCGTCAGCAGTTTGCGGCGGGAAAAATCAGTCGGGAACGAATGGAAGAACAGTACCTTGAGGCGGAACGCAGAATGTGGAATTACTATCGACAGGCAGAACTAAAGATGGAACGTGAACGGCGCGGGGCTGGTCGTGACAATGAATCTGATGCCAAGGACGATGAATCTGATCAAGAGGAAAAAGAGAATGACTGATGCAAGCCATGTGTTTGGGGCTCGGTGAAGAAAGTTCAGCCAAGAACAGTGTCCAAACAGGAATACCTTGGCCCGGCGTTGTGCTGTTTTCCAGGAGCAGGGGAAACAAATGCAATTGTGTGGCGTCCATGTGGAGGCGGAGCTGGGCA
>DOPG01000399.1:9325-14589 GCA_003513555.1 Rhodopirellula sp.
TGTGGAGGCGGAGCTGGGCAATTTTAATTATGCTGGAGGAGGACGAGAATGCTGGTCCCTTCCCACCTCGCAAGATGCCGCCTGCACCTACAGCATGATGATCCTACGTATATTGCTTTTTGTTATCTTTCTATGGCCTACCGCTTTGTGGGCTGAGGTTGATTACGAACGTGATGTGAAGCCCTTGCTGAAAATGAAATGCTGGGCGTGCCATGGGCCTTTGAAACAGGAGGCGGGGTTGCGACTTGATGCCGGAAGTCTCGTGAGAGCGGGAGGCGATTCCGGGGCAGTTGTGGTCCCAGGAAATTCGCAACACAGCCTGCTGGTGCAACGCGTGAATGCAACCGATGCGCTTGATCGTATGCCACCGGACGGCGAATCGCTCACGGACAAGCAAATCGAAATCTTAACGGATTGGATTGATGCTGGGGCCAAAAGTCCCGCTGGCGAAACGCCCCAGTTGGATCCCCGTAAGCATTGGGCATTCCAGAAAATTCGTAATGCAAAGCTCCCGGAGAATGTTCATCCCGTCGATTTTTTCATCCAGAGAAAACTGCGTGACGCGGGACTAAACCTGGCGCCGAAAGCTGACACTGCAACTCTTTTGCGGCGACTGTATCTGAGCATGCATGGATTGTTACCGTCCATGGAACAAGCAATGGCCTTGGAAGCTAATCCTGGAACGTTCGACCAGGTTGTGGGATCGGTGTTAGACAGCGAGCGTTATGGTGAGCGTTTGGGGCAGTACTGGTTAGACATTGTCAGGTACGCTGACACACACGGGTTTGAAGTCAACACGGCACGCCCGAATGCTTGGCCATATCGCGATTACGTCATTAGTTCATTCAATCATGACAAGCCGTATGACCAATTTGTCAGAGAGCAGATCGCGGGTGATCTTTATGGCGAGGATGCGGCGACTGGGTTTCTGGTTGCCGCACCCGTGCTGTTGCCGGGCCAGATTGGCAAGGACGATGCATCAAAACGTCTCGCGCGTCAGGATTCGCTGGATGAAATCGTCGTCGGTACGAGCGCAACATTTCTCGGACTGACACTCGGGTGCGCACGGTGTCACGACCACAAGTTCGATCCACTCAGTCAGGAAGATTATTACTCCATGCAAGCTTTCTTTGCTGGCGTGCGGTACGGCGACCGTGCGATCGAAGATGGAAGTTTCGAGCAACGGCAATCACAATTGCGTGAGTTGTTGCCACAGATTGAGCAGGTGAAAGCCAGTCTCTCACAGCATGAGCCAGTTGCATTCCGAGGGCGGACTCTGATCATTGATGAAACAGATGAGCAGCGGACCACTCACTTTGTGAAGCCCAATGGCCCCGGAAGAAATCCTTCGGGTTCCAAGCGAGGCTTTGCTGACGACCTTGGTGCAATTGATCGTTTGCCAAATTTTAGCGATGGCTACACATGGTGGAATAATAGTTCAGGCAAGAACTTGATGTCATTCAATCCTGCGGTCGAAGGCATCTTTAGCGTCTGGATTTCCTGGGGAGCTCATGGTAGCGGGGTTCACACTCGGGATGCACGCTATGTTCTCGATTTGGATGGCAACCTCGAAACAACGGGGGACCAGCAAGAGCTCGCAAATGTTGACCAGTACTTCGTCCGCGGTCAGTCAAAAGGTGAGACCGAACGTGTGCCGCAGTGGAGTGGGCTCCTCCATGTCGGCAAATACCAGTTGCAGAAAAATTCCCGTCTTGTGCTGCGGGGAGGTGAGACGGGAACGGGCATTACGACGGATGTACTAGTACTGCAGGAAACAGAAGAGAAAAAAGCAACCAAGGAGACAGTAGTTAGCCCGCAGTTACGGGTTCCTGTCAACTTTCGGAAAAATACAGAACGATTTCAGGCGGTGCGAGCAAAGCGGTTAAGGTTCACTTCCTTCGCAACGACAAATGACAATCGTCACGAGCCATGCATTGATGAGCTTGAAGTTTTTGCTGCCGGGACGACGGAAAATATTGCCCTCGCCTCGCTTGGGGTCGTGGCAACGTCGTCTGGAAATTATTCTGATACCGGCAAGCATCAGTTGAAGCATGTGAATGATGGGCAGACAAGTAATGACCGGAGTTGGATATCAAACGAGAAGGGGAAAGGCTGGGTTCAGGTTGAATTCAATCAGCCGGTTTTGGTCGATCGAGTCGTGTGGGGACGAGACCGGACTGGAAAGTTCGAGGACCGTTTACCTGTGCGGTATAAGATCGAGATAGAAGACGAATTGGGCGAAGTACGCACGGTCGCAGACGCCAGTGACCGAATGCCGTTTGGTACAAAATTTGATGAGGTTTCCACGTGGTTGCGTAACGCAGGAGGCGGTACCGGGTCTGACCTGACAGCGACCGTGCAGCAATTGAAGAAATTGGAAGCGGTGCGGGCTGACCTGGAAAAAAAAGAGATGGTGTATGCTGGGGTTTTTGCTGAACCCGACCAAACGCATCTACTGTCACGCGGAGACCCCGAGCAGCCTGGGCGTATCGTCAAGCCTCGAATTCCTGAACTGTTTGGTTCCTTTGGCGTGCCGCAAGACGCGGCAGAAAGCGAACGGCGTGAGACGCTGGCTGGTTGGATTACCCAAAAGGTGAATCCGCTTACCGCTCGTATCATCGTAAATCGGGTTTGGCAATTTCACTTTGGTATCGGACTTGTTGAGACGGCCAGTGACTTTGGGCTCAATGGTGCCAAGCCTTCTCATCCGGAATTGTTGGATTGGTTGGCACATGATCTGATGAGCCATGGCTGGTCACTGAAACACCTGCACCGGCGAATTCTGTCATCAGAAACTTGGCAGCAGTCAAACCGAATTGATCTGGAAGCGAAAAAAGTCGATGCTGACTGCCGTTTGTTGTGGCGTTACCCAGCCCGACGTGTCGAGGCGGAGATCATCCGTGATACTCTGCTGCAGGTCAGTGGGAGATTGAATTACAAAATGGGCGGCCCGGGATTTGACTTTTTTAAATCGCGCGGGGGACTAAGTGGTTTTCCGCCCGTCAACAACTTTGAAGAAAAAGGGCTGCGTCGGATGGTGTATGCTCATAAGGTGCGGATGGAGTCCGTGCCCGTTTTTGGTGCATTTGACTGCCCGGATGCTGGACAACCAGCGCCACGCCGCGGTCGTTCAACCACCGCCATCCAAGCGCTGAATTTGTTCAATAGTGACTTCATCGCGGATACCGCCGTTGAATTCTCCCGTGTGATACAAAGTGAGGGCGGTAGTATGAGTGATGAAGTGGTGAATGCGTACCGCCGCATTTTTCAGCGGGAACCCAACTCAACAGAACTTGAGCTAGCAAGGCAAGTTGTGAAAGAACATGGGCTACCAACGTTGGCAAGAGTACTTTTCAATTCCAATGAATTCTTGATGTTGCCGTAGGGTCTGATTGCGTGAATAGAACCTCATCAGAAATCCTAAGCACTGTGGGTCGCCAGTTTTTATCACGTCGCGATTTCTTGGCGAAAACAGGGACGGCTGCCGGATCGATCGCGCTTGCAAATCTGCTTGAAGGTGATCGGCTTTTAGCGAAGCCGAAAATTGACCCCAAAAATCCTCATGCGGTCAGGCAGCCACACAACGAACCGAAAGCAAAAAATGTTCTCATCATTTTTTGTGCAGGAGCATGCAGTCAACTGGAGACATTCGACTACAAGCCGGAACTGATCAAGCGGGATGGCATGCCTTTGGAGGGAGGTCCTGCCGTCACCTTTCAAGGGCCAGCTGGAAACCTTGCTCGGCCACAGTACAAGTTTCGGCCTTACGGTGAAACCGGGAAAATGGTGTCGGACATGGTTCCCCATCTGGGAGGGATCGTTGATGATATCGCCTTTGTGCACACCTTGACGAACAAGTCGAACACTCATGGTCCTGCAGAAAATTTTCTGTCCACGGGATTCGTACTTGATGGTTTTCCAAGCCTCGGGTCGTGGGTAACGTACGCACTTGGTTCGGAGAATCAAAACTTGCCAGCGTTTGTTGCGATTCCCGACCCACGCGGGGTGCCTCAGGCGAGTGTCAATAATTGGGGGCCGGGTTTTCTTCCTGCTGTCTTTCAAGGCACTCCCTTTAGCTCCTCGAATCCGATCCAAAATTTGAAACCGCCTGAAGTATTCGCGGGAGCAAAGGACTTAGCGGCCAGAGAGTTGCTGAAAAAGCTGAATCGTGAGCATCTGAAAAAGCATCCTGGTGATGATTCCCTGGCAGCAAGGATCGCCAGTTATGAACTGGCGGCACGCATGCAATTGTCTGTCCCTGAGATCAGCAACTTGAAAACAGAGTCGCCGGCAACCTTGGCTGCTTACGGTGCTGAGTCACCCAACGAGCTTAAAGCGGGTTACGCACGGAATTGTATTTTGGCCAGGCGGCTGATTGAAAAAGGAGTGCGTGTCGTTCAGTTGTTCAACGGAGCGTACGCCAGCGGCGGCAAACTTAATTGGGATGGGCATTCAAAACTCAAAGAGCAGTATGACGTGCATGGTGAAATCATGGACCAGCCTTCCGCTGCACTGTTCAAAGATTTGAAACAGAGAGGTTTGCTCAAAGACACGTTGGTTGTTTGGTGTACGGAATTTGGACGCATGCCAATGTTTCAGAAGGGTGCGCAGGGCCGGGATCACAATCCATTTGGTTTTACTGCGTGGCTTGGTGGTGCAGGGATCAAACCCGGGGTCAGTTACGGAGCTACGGACGAACTTGGTTTCAAGGCAGTTGATAACGTTTCATCGGTTCATGATCTTAATGCCACAATTCTGCACTTGCTTGGTTTAGAACACGAACGACTTACTTTCAGGCACAACGGCCTTGATCGTCGTTTGACTGATGTTCATGGTCACGTGATTAAAGAAGTCCTGTCGTGAGCGGATTGAATGCTGAGGGCTACCCGATTTTTCTCTGAATGTCTGCTGCCGGTGAAAGTCTTTTCTATCAGCGTTCGTGTTGGTAGGGCGGCATATGCTTGCGAGTTGGTTGGGGCTTGGCAGACCGGAACTAGGTGAGGTGATCTGACTGATGCCCGTTTGAGGTGGCTACAGCTGTCAGTTACATCCGGCTAGTGAGGATGACAGTTGTGAGACAGGACGGAAAGGAAGGCATCAGCAAGTCCGGCATACTGCAATCGGGTGGCCCAGTTTGCCGAGGTGGTCGACTATAATCTCACCCTCCATTCCCAATTCTTAGCCTGCTATGTCAGGTTTCATCGTTCTGTTCTTGATTTGAGTAACTTTCGTCATGAATTGTAAATTGCTATTCATCATGGTTG
>DOPG01000469.1:0-7680 GCA_003513555.1 Rhodopirellula sp.
TCGTGGTGAACGAGTCATGTTTTTCACTGAGCATTATACCGTCTCAATGGGCTAAGATGGGGAATCTCGGCCCAGCAGATTCCACCTGGCAGCATGCTCAGAATGAAGAGGAATTCATGCTCAAGCCTCGGTTACTTAGGCGTTGAGAAGGTGGGTAGATGGTCTACCATTCCAGCGTCTGTGCGACGTAATTCGGCCAAGGTCGCCGCACGCATCGCTCTCAGCTTTTCCAGATGCACTGGATCAAGGGCGAGATTGTTGAGTTCTTCTGGATCCGTTTCCAAGTCATACAATTCTTCGACTTCGCCCTCCACGAGGGTGCGAATGTATTTATGGCGACCCTCAAGCAAAGATATCCACCAAGGAACTTTCGCGGTCTTGTAAAGCACGTCTGGGTCCGTTGGGATCACGTCAGTATCGCTTCCATATTTCTCGCCGGTAAGAGCGGTAAGCACTGGGTGCGGCCAATCACGGTTGGGATTCTTAAGTAGTGGCGTAAGGTCATGGCCATGCATCTTCCAAGGAAGGTTAAGCCCGGCAAAGGAAAAGAAGGTGGGGGGAAGATCCGTACCACCGACCGGGCGTGAGCAGACTTTACCCTGCGGAATGTGCCCCGGAAAGCTCATGATCAGTGGGCCACGAATGTTGGCATCGTACGGAGCGATCTTCTGTTGAAAACCATTCTGACCCCATGCAATTCCTTGGTCAGCAGCAAAGACAATCAGCGTGTTCTCTGCTTGCCCGGAGTCTTCCAATGCTGTTCGCAGTTGCCCCACCGCATCATCAATCGCAAGGACTCCCTGATGGTATTGTCGAACCCAGTTTTGCAACGTGTTCCCGTGCAGCGGTGCATTCACTACCGTTCTCTGTTTGACTCCCGATTCGAGTTCAGCTTGCCCGTTCTTATTCGGAACCCAACGGTTTCGTTTGCGAACGTATTCGGGTTTTCCGATACGTGATTCGCCGGGGTAAATGTTTACCGGTTCCGGAACCGTCGCATCCGGATAAGCCTCTTGGTGACGTTCCGCGGGTGTAAAGGGCCCATGAACCGCACCAAAGCATAGCCAAAGATACCAAGGTTGATCCTTGTTGCGATGATTTCCACGAATGAAATCCTCTGCTCTGTCTGTGTACCAGTCGGTTGTGTAACCGGACATGCGTTTGACTACGCCATCGATTTCGACAATCTGATCGTCGTAGTAGTGGCCCGCATTCTTGGGGTACTTGGGCCGGCTCCAGACAATTTGGTGGTCCCAATCGCGACCGTATCCGCTGTCGATGCCGGTATGCCATTTTCCTATTTGCGCGGTGGAGTATCCATGCTCGCGAAATACGCTTGGCCAGAAAGGACATTTTTCAGAGTCGTAAACGCTGCCAGGGTATTCGCCCTGCATACGCATGGATTCAACTCCGTACTGGTGATGACCTGTCAGCATGGTTGCTCGTGATGGCATGCACCAAGTACCGATATAGGTATGTGTGAAGCGAACACCCTGTGCCGCCAAAGCATCAATGTTGGGAGTCTTGACCCACGAATACGCTTCGGGATAACAGCTGACGGTTCTATATGATTGATCATCAGTAAAGATAAACAGAATATTGGGGCGTTCCGCGGCAGACGCAAGTTGGCATGCGTAAGCAAGCAGAATGGTGACAATGCTGATGCGTGCCATGGTTTGTGTCTTGTCAAAAGGGGGTGCGAAGAGATGACGCCGCGATTTGCAATTAGCCAGTGACTTCTGTGATATCGCTGGTGCTGTCACTGAAGCGTGAGGTTGGTTTTGCCATCTGGTTGGCGATCGTCAGAAACAGGTTCGAGAGCGGTACGTCGTCGCCATAGTGCAAATGTGAACCGTGTTGAAAGCCCATGTTCTTGCCTCCGCTAAGAATGATGGGATAGTTGGTCGCTTGATGCGTCTTGCTGGTCGCGCACCCGTAAAAGCAGAGAGTATTGTCCAGCAAACTACCGTCATCTTCCTGAATTGAATCCAACTTTTTAATGAAATTTGAATGCATCTCGTTGAGGAAAGTGATGTACTTGGCAACGTCCGCGTAGTTCTTCTTTTCGTGAGAAAGTTTGTGTGATGAGTGCGCTAGCCCAATAGCGGAAGGAAAACGATCGGTTGCTCCCGCTTCTTCACATGCCGTTTGAAACGTGGCGACTCGAGTGGAGTCAGTCTGAAAGGCCAATGCCAGAAGGTTGTACATGACCGTCAGGTATTCCTCGGGGCTGGTTGGATTCGCATCCAGTTCCAGATCCTCGTGGGCAATGTTTGGCTTGGGGGTGTTTTGCCAGCGCTTGGCCCGCTCTGTCATCCGTTCTACTTCTCGGACCGAGCTGAGGTACTCATCCATTTTTCGCCGGTCATTGGCGCCAAGACGCTGGTTCAAGTCTTGGGCTTCATCGAGTACTTCGTCAATGATGCTGCCACGACTTGCCAGTGCGTTTTGTTCTGACGGTGTAACCTCGCCGAACATGCGGCGAAAAATTTCGGCTGGTTTGTTCTGTGCTGGAATTGGGCGACCGCTGCGATCAAATGAGAGCGTTGACGAACGGTAGGGACGATTCACGCCGCCAAGCGAGGACATCACCAGTGATTGAAAACGAGTGTCCCTTCCCAGTTCCTGAGCCAGCTGTTGATCGATTGAAATGGACTGCTTGTCGTAGGTCTTGAGAATGTCCGCCCCTGTCAGGAAATAGTCGGCGCCTTTGTGGGCAGACGTGCTGCGCATCGCGGGGTGGGAAAGCCCTGATAAAAACGTGATTTTGTCTCTCAGCGGCATGATGCTCTGATGCATCTTGGGGGCTACGTACTCTTTGCCCTTCCCCATCGGGAACCAACCATGTTCCATGCGATCAGCGGCATCGTCCGAAGGCATCGGAACACCGTATGCAAAATAACCCGCAAAAAATCTCTTGCGGGGGCGATTCGATTGATCATTCGCCATGCCTTCCAGCCATGGAAGGCCCAGGCATACACCAGTGGACTTCAACGCCATTCGTCGGTTGAGATTCCAAGATTTGCGTTTCACAATTCGCTCGCTCGAGGTGGGGGGCATGAGTGGGGGATGGGGTGGCTTGATGGTGGCACTTGTTGAGGTGATCGCGATGACTTCACTTGGTGGAGAAAGGTTCCGACACGACGATTTGTTCAATCAAGGTCTGGAACCTGTCTCCGCTTTCCCGCATTGTTTCGCAAATGGAATTGACGGCTGGTCGATCAGCAAACTCAAGATAACGTCCGAGGCCGTAGGACATCGCTTTGCGGACCACCGCACGACGAAATTCGGTTTCCTTTTCCGTTAACAGGTAGTGCTTCAGATCGTTCAGATTGCTGATGTTTGTACCATTGCTGAGCCGTGTTGACGCATCAATGTTGACATTTTGGTGGGGACCTAGCACCAGTGGGTCCCTGGAGCCTTCCCGCCATTGCCCCAATGCATTGTAGTTTTCGAATGCTACACCCCAAGGATCAATTTTTCGGTGGCAGTCACGGCAACTGGCGTTATCGGCGTGTGCCACCAGTCTTTCCTTCAGTGACAGCACATTTTCGTCCAGCGCGGGTGGTTCTGGCAGGTCTGGCACATTGGGTGGAGGTGGCGGTGGCGGGTCATCAAGCATGCGTTCCAAAACCCAGACACCACGTTTGATGGGATGAGTTTCAGCACCGGTAGAATTGCAAAACAACATGCTTGCCTGCGTCAGCAAGCCGCCACGATGGTGATCCTTGTTGACGGGAACGACCTGAAACCCACCGCTGATATCCGCGATTCGGTAGTGCTGTGCCAGCTTGGGATTCAGAACCGCAAAATCCGAGTCGATGAAGGTCTGGATGGGAAGATTTTCAGTCAGCACATGATGAAGAAACTGAATGGTTTCCTGCTCGAACAGATCTTTGGTTCGTTCGTCGAACTTGAAGTATTCGGGATTTACCGCCAGACGCCGAATCCCTGCCAGATCAAGCCACTGTGCGGCAAAGTTTTCTGAGAAGGCTTGGGATTTCGGATCTGCGAGCATCCGACGGGTTTGGGCGATCAGGGTTTTCTTTTGATGCAGTTTCTTCTGCTTTGCCAAATCAAACAGAGTGTCATCAGGCATGGAACTCCAGAGAAAGTAAGACAGCCGCGAAGCAAGTTCGTAATCGTTGACGCGACGCTTTTGAAGACCAACGCCTTCCGAGATCTCATTGGCTTCGGGTTCGCTGAGCAGCAGGAAGTTGGGAGAACAAAGGACCGCTGTTAGGGTCGAGACGATGGTGTGTTCAAACGACGGTTCGCGTTTTCTCAGGTTTCGGAATAAAGCCAGTTTGCGATCAACTTCGGAATCTGTCACCGGACGCCGATAGGCCCGTTTCATGAACCTGCCAATGACTTCTCCGGCATACACTGCTTCGTCGAACTGATTTTTGGATTCAAAAAGGATTGCCTGTCGCTGTGATGATGGCCATGTTTCGAAGTGATTGCAGGTTAGCTCAACCCAGTCAATCTTCAGCTTGGGCAGCTCTTCATAAGAAAGCTGACTGGTGCCTCGGCGATAGTCGTTGAAAATACGAAAGTAGGAAGGGCGAGCTGGTTTATTGGATTGAAAGGGAAAGTTAGCACCCTGAACGACAAATTCGTAAGTTTCCATGTCAGTTGAACTGACTTCAATGTTTGCCGCTTCCTTTTGATCCGAGACGTTCGCACCGCGGAAGGATCCCAGTTCAAAGGAGAGTCGTGGAAATGAATCGTTGGCACCCGGAATCGCTGCGCAACGGATGCGGACCTGAACGGGGGCTGCGTGCGGTACCTCATACAACTCAATGCGGAATTCAGGTTGCCATCCAGATCGGCCCGCGCCTTTGGAACCACCAATTTTCCTTTCTTCAGCAAACACATTTCCGACCTGATCGGATGGACGATTACCCGCAAGGATGATGCCATCGCTCGCCGGGGTACCATGTTCCAGACGAAAAATCCCTGCCTTTACTTTGGTGCCAGGTGAAAAGTTGGGCCCATTCTTGAGGTTGAATCCAACTGCTTTGTTGTTGTTCCTTTTTTCTTTGGTTCCCGATTCACTTGCATCGCCTGTTTTAAACGCCTGTTCAGGTTCCACACGAACAAAGTAAGGATTGGGTTGCTGCTCAGGAACGAGGATGATTCTCTCCAAAGCAGATCTCGCGATTCGTTCGAAGTACTCGATGTGAAGTGCTGAAGTGCCTAACACCCCGCTGTTGTTCTTGAATCCCTCCTTGGCGACACCCTCGGGGGGCAAATCGGTCGCGTATCTCAGGTCGAGGTTAAGCAGGTCCCGAAGAGTGTTGTTGTATTCGTAAGCCGTCATGCGGCGAAGAATGTTTCTGCCGCCGGTTGAGCGTTTAGCCTCCATGGCTTGACGCAGTGCCACAGTCAGAGCATCGACCATCGTCTGACGCTCCTGATTCGAAGGCTGTTTGACTTCTTCCGGAGGCATTTCACTGACATTGGTCAGGTCGAGCACTTCCTGCCACATGTCCGTGTCACTGCCATGGATCATGTCAGGGTCGAGTTGATCCAATCGCAGGTCGGCTTTCTGCTGATCGGGACCGTGGCATTGAAAGCAGTATTTCGCCAGGTAGGGACGTATCAAAGCTTGGTACGCATCTTTTTCTGATTCAGCGTTCGCACTGGGTAGCAAGGTTGATGAATAGGTGATTGCAATCGCAGTCACTTTGAACAGCATGCGATTGAGAGAATACGTGGTCGTCACAGCAAACAGATTCTTCTTGTTCGAGACGCGAGGTTTTCCGGCTTGGGTGTTGTGGCTTTTGTTCAAAGGATTTGGGTTTTCGTCTGTGTGTTGTTGAACCCGGGAAATATTGCCGCTTCCATTCAGGAAACACGACGGATGCGCCGGCTTGAATGAATGTTTTTCAACGCCACAAATGCCCGCTGTTGGGGGGCGATATTGGGTGGGTTGCCGTTCTGGCCTCGGGATTGGTCATTACAAGTAATGAATAAACGACATTCATTGTTACCGAAAAAATAAACAATTCAGTATCGCGGGCTTCCTGTTCTGGTAAATCCCAACGAACCTCAGGATGTGACTGCCAGTGAGGCGGGAAATGCTGATTGTAGATTCAATAAATTCGTATCAACTGCGTTTCACCAACGCTGTTGTTTCCAGCGGACACGTGACCACAGGAAATGTAGGATTCAGAATTATAGCCTTGATCTCATGCATTCACCAGTTTCAGCTGACTTGTGCGTTTGAACGGCGAGCTTTGTCACCGCTGTTTTGAAGTCAGAATTCTGATTGCCAATGTTGCCATTCATGAACTAATTCGGCCAACTTTTCCCGTTCTGCGGTCGACTCATTGACTAATTCAACGGGATCGTCTTTCAGATTGAACAGTTGCCATGATTCGTCAGGTTTTGTGCGGACGATTTTCCAGTCTCCCATCCGTAGCGCGGCGTGCTTTCTGAACTCGAAGTAGAAGGATTGGTGTTGGCTTGGGGACTTTCCCGCTAGGACCGGAAGAGCATCTTTTCCGTCGAGCCTCGTGTCCGGCAGTTCTGTGTCGGTCAATTTTGCAAACGTGGGCAATAGATCCGGGGACCACAGCGGTTGATCGACCACTGTTTCCGCCGGGATGACTCCAGGATAACTTGCCATGGCAACGACTCTTAAACCACCTTCCCAGCAGGTGACACCGCCATCGCGCAACGGTTCATTGGAACCGATGTCGATTCCATCGCGGTTGCGTCGGAATGCTCCATTGTCAGAAAAACAGAAGATGAATGTGTTCTTTGTGGCCCCCTGTTTGTCAAGGCAATCAAGTACTCGACCTATTGCGTCGTCCAGTGCGGTTACCGTTGCCATGTAACGAAGTTTCGGATCGGTTTCTGTTTCGGACATGCCATATCTTGCGAACGCTGCGGCCGGCGCCTGCCATTGATTGATCTGCCCTGGCATTTTGTTTTTCGGGTTGGGTGAATGCGGCGCATTGAAAGGTAGATAGCAGAACCAAGGCTGCCTGTTTTGATGACGCGTGATGAACTCAATCGCGGCATCAGCGAACAGGTCCGACGAGTAAGTTCCGGTGGCATGATGCTCGGTGATAGGCGTTCCTGCTGTCCCACGATAGACGTCATGTTTTCCGTTGTAGACATGACGGTAGTAGTCGATGTTGCCAGATGCGTTGCCGAGAAATTCGTCAAATCCACGTTCAGTGGGACGCGATCCTTCGGCGAATCCGATATTCCATTTGCCGAAGCATCCTGTCCGGTACCCGGCTGACTTCAGGATTTCGGACATCAGAATTTCGTGTTGGTTCAGGCCAACCCCGTAGTTACCCTCCAAGCCCGGTAGTTGGTTGATCAGTCCGTGTCGTTGAGCAATGCGCCCAGTGAGCAGGCATGCACGTGATACGGTACAAGTTGGAGACGCCGTATAGAACTGTGTAAGTCGTGCTCCGCGGCTTGCGAGCTTGGCAAGATTAGGTGTCTCGATTTTAGATTGGGGATTATAAATTTGAAGATCCCCGTACCCAAGATTGTCAACTGTCATTAACAGGATATTGGGGCGTCTTGAATCGCGCTCGTTAGCAAGTGTGGGCGTGGGGTGCGTTGTGCACCAGAGGAGCAGAAAGCCCATCTGGCTTCCAGACTTTGCCCAACGCGTCAGTATCACTTTGAACTGTTGGTACATTTTCAATGAAC
>DOPG01000469.1:7865-11705 GCA_003513555.1 Rhodopirellula sp.
TGTTGGTACATTTTCAATGAACTCGGCAGGTGGAGGCGCGCGTACCCGGTCCCCCCCCGGCTCGCAGACTGAGCTTAGAGGCGTCCTGAATTTTTCAAGTGCCTGGGTCAGTGTCTCTTTAGTTTGGGGAGGACTTCCGCCGTACCAGTCTAACGCCCTTTCTCCGCGGTGGTGAATTTTGTTGATGAAACCAACAGAGGGTGTGAGGGGCCCTGCGGGAGCGTGGCTATTTGACGCAACTTGGCGAGGCTGTTTTGGTTTTGATGCGTCCTATCTCGCGGCAAGCGATACAATCTGCCACTCCTTCAGGGTGAACGTGGTTCTGTTCAGCCGTTTGCCATTGAATTTCCGCTGCTATGAGACATTAGATCCATGAAGCTGAGAACGAAAGATACCAAGTCGCGTCGATTAAGGGTGAAAAACTCTCTGCGGGCCGCAAGGCGACGCAAAAGAGTCGGTTTGGAACGACTTGAGCATCGGCTGTTGTTGACTGCCTGCCCCAGCGGTGGGGAGCCGATCGCCGGTGACTACAACCTGTTGGAGGCATCTGTTCCGTTAGAGATCAGCGCGCCAATGTGTTATGCGGGTTCCATCAACATTGATGTCGATCAGCCAATCACCATCAGTGCAGAGGTCATTAGCACAACGGGAGCGGTTAGTCTTACCAGTACCCAGTCGCTGACGATCAATCAGACCATCATCAGCGATGAGGAAGGAATTACGTTGGATGCCGACGAAGAGATCATTGTCGGTGCGGCGCTGCTGGCAGCTGATGAAATTGAAATCACATCTCATAAGTCAATCGACGTTAACGCAGATATCCGAAGCAGTGGGGGCGAAATTACGCTGGAGGCAGTTCACAAGAGGTTGAACTTTGGGATCAGCGCGTTGGATCAAATCCAAGACTTGTTAACGCTCGGGTCTGGACAGTTGGAAGTAACCATTGGGAGTGAAACAGAAGAAGTGCTGGTCAGTGGCGCTGCAGGTGTCTCAATCACAGCGGAAGCTGGCATCAATGATAAGTACAATATTGGAGCCAACACTTACTTCAAAAATATCTCTCCAGTGGTGATGGAGTTATTGGGCAAGCCCGATTTGTTTACGTTGCCGGTATCAGTTCAGGTTTGGAATCCGTTGGCTGAAGTCAAGACTCTGAACGCTACCTTGGTTTCAGAAGGTGGTGAAGTCATTGTTTCGGCTATTGCCGAAGCCAACGCAAAGGGTAAGGCAGTATGGAACCGAGTCGTTGGAACAGGAGAGAAAGCGGGCGAGGGCCGAGGTTTTGATAAAGGTGGTGGGGCTGCGGGTTTTTTCTTTACCGATGCCACCGCAACGGTTGACATTGTGGGCACGGTAATCTCCGCCGATGGAGTGGAGGTTTCTTCCGAAGTCAAGAATGAGATTGAGCTCGAAGTAAATGCGGTCACCAATAACGGGCTGAGTAACACGAATCCTTCGTCGGTGGCCATCGGTTTTGGATTAACTGACTTGCGGACGACATCGACGGTTCACGTCGATCAGAACTCCCTTATCAGCAGTTCCGGAAACGTTAAAGTGGAAGCAACCGGGGAAGATGACAATAGTAATTCGGTCAAGGCAACTGCCTACCGAGATGGTGTTGTGGGTGCGGCGGCAGGATTCACCTACACCGACGGCAATATTTCGGCGGTAGTGGATGGAAAAATCACCCTGTCGGGTGAAGGCATGGCAGAAGATTCTGAGCCCTTGCCCGAAACACTCGATTTTAATCCTGCATTGCAAGTCGACTTCACAAACAGTTCGGTCCGCTTCACTGGCACAACTGATTACCAAACGGCAGATGCCGTTTTGTTTACGAGTGCTGATAGCGGTACGATCCCAGGTCTTGTTCCTGACACGGTTTATTATCTGATTGTCACCACTGACACGGCCAACGACACTTATCAACTTCAGTTTGCTGCGACCGCCGAAGATGCGACCAGCAATGAACCGATTCTTTTTGGCGCTGCTTTCCCGACGCTGACCAATCCTCGCACTGGCGTGACCGCTCCGATCACGATTACCGTTATCGATTCTGAGGGGCGGCATCTAGTCTTGTTCGGGTACGACAAGACACTCGGTGGAGAGGTCCTTTATGAAGACGACGATGTTGTGACCTATACTGCGTCGGCTGAACGGTTTCTCGGTTACGAAGATGAGAATAAGAATCTGGTGGCTCCACTAGCAGAGGGCACCTACTCTGTTTCGACTGTCGATTCTCCTTTCGTAGAACAGTATCCGCTTGCGATCGAGTTGCTCGACAGTGCAGGTAATCCGATTGCACTCAACGGTGCATCGTATTTCGAAAGTACATCGGGGACGCTTTACCCAATAAGTTCCTATAACTCGACCGAGAATTCGGTCGACCTTTCTACCCTTGAGATCGACTCGTCGACCAATGAAGTGGTTGCCACTCCTCCTTCTGTATCCGTGCAACAGGGCGAGTCACTGGTTTTTCACGCGGGACTGAATAATAGTATCACAACTCTTGAAGAGGGAGTTACCTACTACGCGATTGTTGACACGAGTAACGAAAGTAGTATTCAACTCGCCTCAACGCCCACTCAGGCAGAGTCATCGAATCCGGTAGTTCAAAATGCTCAGGCTTCGCTGACCGCAGAGTTGAATGGTCAGATGGTGTCGATTCCGATCGGTAACTTTGAAATGGGTCTCGGTCTGACATTCGCGGAGGATCCGAATCTTCCTGATGGCACACCGGTTGTTTACAACGCGGTGGCAGAAAAGCCGGTTAATGGCTTGACTGATCAGGCGACCTACATCGCCTACAACGTGAACAACGTCAATGCGAATCCGGCTGTCCCTCAGTTCATCATTGCTTTGGTGAACCCAGAGGCGGTCAATCTGAGTACGACGGCAGATTCAGGTACCTTCACGTTGACGGTCACCGATCCTCAGGGTGGTCAAGGCACAACTGGACCGATCGCTTGGAATGCCGCGTCGGATGATCTGAATGAGGCCATTGATGCGTTGCAACTTCCCGGTGTCTCGGTCGCGGTCAGCGGGTTTGGAACGTCACAGTCACCTTGGTTGATCGAGGGTTTGGGCGAAAATGACATTGCAATTGACGCAAGCCAACTCACTGAGGCAGATTCGGCCGTTACGGTAACGGAGCAGCAGGCACTGGTGGGTACTGTGTTGAATACAGATGCTGTGTCCGGGACGTTTACCCTGACCTACATCGATCCTGCACTTACCGTACCGGGAGAGTTCAAACTAAGCATCACGGCTGGTTCCGGAACGTTTACTTTGACGGTAACTGATTCCCAGAATGTTTCCGAAACGACTGAGCAGATTGACTGGAATGCATCGCCGATTGAGTTAGCCGCAGCAATCAACGCGTTGCCCAATTCTGGTGGCTCGGTTTCGGTCAGTGGGGCTGGTACGTCACAGTTGCCTTGGCTGATTGCGGGAATGGGTGACAACGCTATCACGATTGATTCGAGCGAGCTCAGCGACGGAGATTCGGCTGTGTCTGCCACTCTGGAATCGTCCCACCAATCTTTTACGACGACGCCTCTGGCTTGGAATGCGAATCCCAGTCAAGTTGCTGCCGCACTGAATACGTTGCCGAATTTAGCGGTTTCTGTAAGTGGGATGGGGAATGCGATTTCCCCGTGGCGGATCCAGGGGCTACTTCCCTCACAGGTTATGGTTGATAGCACTGCGCTGGCGAACCGCTTTCAGCAGCAAGCGGCGGTCCAGATGACCAGTGATTTGCAAGACGCCTTTTGGGTGGGGCAAGCCTTCCTCGCGAACGGTGATTCTTTTGCTCTCACCGGAGCCAACGTCGACGAAAATACC
>DOPG01000438.1:0-53374 GCA_003513555.1 Rhodopirellula sp.
ACGAATCTCTTGATTTAAAGGAAACGGCCTACATTGTTGCCAATGAAGGGCGGCGTTTGATTGGTTGTGACCGAGTGAGCGTGGCAATTAAAAAAGGCCGGAAATGCAAGGTTCAGGCAATCAGTGGCCAAGATACGATCGAGAATCGTTCCAACATCGTCACTGCTTTGAACAACTTGGCGACGCGGGTTGTCGCTGCGGGGGAGCCTTTGTGGCATGATGGAGCGACCGAGGATTTGCCGCCTCAGATTGAGGAAGCGTTGGAAGATTACGTTGACCAGTCCTATGGCCGAAATATTGCCGTCTTGCCGCTCCGCGAGCCTGAGCGTCGCTTAGGTGTGGACAACGATAGCGGAGCCGCGGGAGAAATTGACCGTGACAATGCTCATCGAGGCGAAGTGATTGGTGCCTTGATTGTTGAGCAAATTGAAAGTGACATCCCAGAGGATGTATTCCGCGCACGTTGCGATCTGGTTTATGAGCATGGCACGCGGGCCATCGCCAATTCAAGAGCTCACTCGAATCTATTCCTGATGCCTCTATGGAGAGCATTGGGGCGGGCAACCTGGGTTCTTCGAGCTAGAACACTCCCAAAAACCATTGGCGTTGTGGGGTTACTGCTCGCCGTGGTTCTTGGTCTGACCTTCGTCAAAAAAGACTTCAATTTGGAAGCTGAGGGAACGCTGGTTCCGTCCGAGAAACGCGAAATTTTTGCACCAATTGACGGTGAAGTCATCGCAGTCAATTTTGATCATGACGATCCTGTAAATCAGAACGATGTTCTGATTGAATTGCGTAATCGGGACATCGAAATTCAAATTGCAGACATTGAGGGGCAAATTCAAACCAATCTGGCGGAGCAGGCCAAGGTTCAGGGCCAGTTGAGTCGTCGACAGCTTTTGAAACCATCTGAATTACGATCGCTGCAGGCCGAGAAGAATGAATTGCAAGCTAAAGATATGGTGCTGCAGCGAAAACTGCAGTTGCAGAAAGATCGTAAAGCGGAGTTGATGATTCGATCCCCCATTGATGGCACGGTTGTGTCGTGGGATGTCGAAAAGAATCTACGACTGCGACCGATCATGACGGGGCAGGTACTGATGGAAGTAGCCGACCTCGAGCAAAATTTGGTGCTCGAGGTAGAGTTGCCTGAGAAGCGGGAAGGACACCTCGACGAGTACATTGCTCAGCAGGATTTGAGTGATGCTGATCAGTTATCCGTGACATATATCCTCGCAACGGATCCTGATGAACCGATGGATGCCAAGTTGCTGATCGACAGTATTGCAAAGCGTGCTGACGCAAATGAGGAGCACGGTGCCGTGATTAAAATGCGGGCTAATCCAGATCAGGCGACGCTTCGAGGGCTGCAGCCCCGCCCTGGGGCCAAAGTGATCGCGAAGATCTATTGCGGTCGCCGTAGTAGTGGTTTTGTTTTCTTCCACGAAATCTATGAGTGGTGTCATAAGTTCTTCTTTTAGAACGAAGCCACTTCTGCCATTCAATATCTATCTTTTTCGGAGTTTTCAAGATGCGGTTTACATTGACCATTTTGTATGTCGCTATCGCTGCAACGAGTCCATTATTTGCACAGCAGGCGATGGTTCCGAAGCAGACACCTACCGTTGAGAACTGCGTAGTGCAGTACATCAACAAGGTTGATGTTCCTGCAAGGGCAGAGGGTACGCTGACTGTTTTGAAGGTCGATGAGGGGCTAACCGTCGTCAAGGACGAAGTGCTTGCCGTGATCGATGACACTGCCGCCAAACTTAACGTGGCCCTGAAACAGGCCGAGGAAAAAGAGGCAGTTCTGAACGCGACTAATGAAGTCAATTTGAATGATGCCAAGAACAGCGAAGAACTCGCTAAGGCTGAAGCCGAAGCCTATGAAGAATTGCGGCGAGAAAGAGCGATCCCATATTGGGAGCTTGAAAAGAAAAAACTGGAAGCTGAGCGGGCTTTGCTGCGAATCGATTTGGCTGAAATGCAAAAGAGCATCGCGCAGGTGCAGGCGTTTGGAAAAAGACAGGAGCTCGCATTAGCAGAGTTTGAATTAAAGCGACGCCAAGTCCTTGCTCCATGGGATGGCTTCATTGAATCCAGACGGGCACAGCTTGGAGAATGGGTGCAACCGGGAACGCCGATCCTGACATTGATCCAAATGAACAAATTGCGGGTGGAAGGTGATATAGACGCATTGGCGTCCAGAAAAATTGTCAAAGGTACCAAGGTCGAAGTGCGAATTTTCGACAGGGATGAAAGCTCAAGTTCCGAGCAGAAGCCAATTGAAGGAACACTGGGATACGTCAGTATGGAAATTGACTTGAACGGCCGTCACCGAGTGTGGGTAGAAATCGATAACGTCAAAGAAGAGGGGGTTTGGCGATACAAACCCGGAATGACTGCAGATATCACCATCCCCTGATCCGTTGTTGGACTACTCATTGCATGCTTCCATGCTTTTTATGCCCTTTCGAGAACATTTCGTCGCCCCGATCCAGTTTGCAACATTATTTGCATAGCGTTCCATGACCACCTTAGCCGAATCCCTCGTTAGCAGCTCATCAAGGCCGCTGACGGTGCGCACACGCCCGGATCTGACGGCCAACCGTCAGTTCTATCAGGGGACTGCGTACTGGGTGGTGAAAGAGCCGGTTGGATTGCAGTATTTTCGCTTTCATGAAGAAGAGTATTTCATCCTGAATATGCTTGATGGTCATGTAAGTCTTCAACACATCAAAGATGGTTTTGAGAGGCGTTTCGCACCTCAGAAAATCACTTTCGGTGATCTCCAACAGTTCATCGGAATGTTGCACCGAAGTGGGCTGGTGATCAGTAATTCACCCGGGCAGGGCAAGGCTCTGCGGGAGCGTGGTCGCAAGAAAAAGAACAAAGAGACCATGGGCAAGTTTGCCAATGTCTTTGCGCTTCGGTATCGGGGGTTCGATCCTGAAAAGATTTTGAACGCCATTCTGCCGTGGTTTGGATGGCTGTTCACTGTGCCGGCACTCATCTTCTTTGCATTGTTTCTGGGATCAGCAGCGCTGTTACTCGCGACTCAATACGAAACTGTTTACGCCAAATTGCCGACTTTTCAGCAATTCTTCGCAGCCGATCGCTGGCTGATTCTTGCCTGCACCATGGCAATTGTGAAAGTCTTGCACGAGTTCGGGCATGGGTTGAGTTGCAAGAAGTTTGGTGGTGAGTGCCATGAAATTGGTTTCATGCTGTTGGTGTTTACACCCTGCCTTTATTGCAATGTGTCCGATTCGTGGATGCTGCCAAACAAATGGAAGCGGGTCTGGATTGGTGCAGCGGGAATCTATGTCGAGATGATTTTGGCATCGATTGCAACCTATGTCTGGTGGTTCACCGAATCGGGGACGACGATTAATGATTTGTGCCTGAACATGATGTTTTTAAATGTCGTCAGCACAGTCCTGGTCAATGGTAATCCGCTGCTGCGTTTTGACGGTTACTACATCCTGATGGACGCCTTGGAAATACCCAACTTGCGTCAAAAGAGTACTGAGGTATTGAAACGTTGGTTTCAGGAAACATGCCTCGGATTGGAACTGCAGGATGATCCCTTTCAGCCGACACGCGGCCGATTCATGTTCGGATTGTTCACGGTTGCCAGTGTTATTTACCGTTGGGTCGTTGTCTTTTCGATTTGTTGGTTTGTGATCAAGGTGCTTGAACCGTATGGGCTTCAAGCGATCGGACGCATGGTCGCCGTCATTGGCTTTGCAGGGTTAGTGGGTCAGCCCGTTATCCAAACGTGGAAATTTTGTCGAACTCCTGGGAGATTGTCCAAAGTGAAACGCACTCCCCTATTAATCACATTGGGAATCGTTGCCGGTGTTGTAATCGGTGTTTGCTATATACCATTGCCACATCATATTGATTGTGCTTTTGAAATCCGTCCAAGCAAAGTCGGTACCGTTTATGCCGGTACCTCTGGAAGAATTGAGTGGGCCATTGAGCCACGCACTTCCGTCGAGGCAGGGCAGCAACTCGCGAGGTTGATCAATCCTGAGCTTGAAATAAGGTTGGCAGATCTTGAGGGACGTGAAGTAGTTGCCAATGCCCAGTTGAAGACGATTCAATTGAGGAGTCGTGAGGACGTTTACTTGAAGGCATCGATTGACACTCAGGAAGAACTGATCAAGTCGATTCAATCGATGATTGCTGAGACCCGAAAAGAGGTCGAACGTTTGACGGTGGTTGCCAAGCGACCTGGTATTGTCATTTCACCACCCACACGTGAGCCTCAAAAAGAGAACGATGGAAGGTTGCCCGGTTGGACAGGTTCACCGTTGGATCGAGAGAATATCGGTGCCCTTTTGACGCCCGGTGATGTGATTTGTGAAATCGGGAATGATCAGGATTTCGAAGCCGTGCTGATCATTGATCAGGGCGATGTTCAGCTGGTACGCGTCGGTCAAGAAGTCGAGATGAAATTGGACTCGCGAAGACTTGATACCTTCGAAGGAGTCATTGACGAAAAATCAAATGAGCCACTTGATGCAGCCACACTCGGAATGTCCAGTCAAACGGGTGGCGATTTGCAGACAGAGATTGATCCGACAACAGGCATGATCATGCCTAGGAGTGTCTCTTACCAGGCACGTGTCCCTTTGGTGATCGATGGGATGCCGTTGAGAGCAGGTTACCGGGGCTCCGCAAAAATCCATGTTGCTCCGATGTCCCTGGGGAGCAGACTCTGGCGTGTAATCGCAAAAACATTCAATTTTGAACTCTAGAAAAGCGAAACTGTGCCAGTCAAGGTTCATCCAGATGACGAAGTCGTTCGAGGTACTTGCAGAACAGAATTAATCACAGCCGAACAAGATTGTCTTACTTTGTGATTGTGTAGCTGTAGTTGATTTAGCTCAGATCACAGACGGGTGTATTGGCGGGCAACACCACAAGATGATCAAAACGCCCACTATGACTTCACTTGCTGAAGTTGCTTTTTCATTTTTGTTGGCGATCACAGATTTCATGCAGTGATTGTCATAACACCAACTCCATACCTTTCGGAGAATTTAACGATGGCAGATGAGACCAACCAGGAAGACACGGCAAAGCCCGAGGCAGCAGCTGCTGCACAGTCACAACAGCCAGTGCAGGTTCAAGTAGTGGACGACAATGCCGCCGCAACCTATGCCAACTTTTGTCGCGTGACCGGTTCACCCGAGGAATTGATTGTTGACTTTGGTTTGAACCCGCAGCCGATTGGAGTTCCTAAGGATCCTATTCAGGTCAAGCAGCGCATTATTGTGAACTTTTATACGGCCAAGCGATTGTTGGCTGCTTTGCAGATGTCAGTGGCTCGTCATGAGTCCGTCTTTGGTGTCTTGGAAACAGACATCAACAAGAGGGTTCGACCAGGTCTGAACCCACAGGGCTCTGCAGAAAAGAAAAGCTAGGTAGCAATGCTTCCTAGCTTAAGTTCGATCCGGGTATGCCAGATCGCTATGCAAATTTATCGCGTCGTAGCATCTGCTCGACGCGTTTTTTTATGCAACGACCGATTCATGTGCCGCACCGGCAGAGTATTCGAAGCATCCAGATACTGCTGTCAAAAGTACTTGGAAACACTGCCATGCAGCTCAGTCCGGTCGGCCATTAATGCAGTCGATCAGCATTCGCAGCCGACCCAACGCACGTCGATTGAAGTGGAATACAAGTCTTGGCAACCCATTCAAATCAGGTTCGCCGACTTCTTCCGGTAAAGCAGTCGTTTGTTCGTAGGTTCCATCAACAAGGATGTCTGAGTAGTGTTCTTGTATGTACGCTAGCTTTGAATCTGCGAGCGGCGCTTTGAGTCGAAACACGAGGCGGTTGTTGACATATCGCATGCTGTGATAGACGCGATAAAAGTTCAGGGTTTCTTCGATCGCTTCATCAACCGAATTTGTGATTTTGTAAAGTCGGACATCTTCCGGACTGATCATGCCAGCGGCGTTTAGTTGTTTTTCAATGAATTCTCCAAGATCCTTCCAGTAGCTTCCACCGGGGTGGTCAAGCAGTACCAAGGGAGTCATGGTCTGTTTTCCAGTTTGCATCAGCGTCAGCGTTTCCATCGCTTCGTCAAGTGTTCCAAAACCACCCGGCAGGCAAATAACGGCACTGCATTCCTTAACAAACATCAGTTTGCGGGTGAAGAAGTACTTCATGGTGACGAGTTTTGGATCACCCTCGATGTATTCGTTCGCGCTCTGCTCGAACGGTAGCATGATATTTAAACCGAGCGATGCTTCACGTCCAGCACCTCGGTGGCCAGCTTCCATGATGCCACCGCCAGCACCGGTAATCACCATCCACCCATGCTTGGCCATCCGCTGGCCAAGTTCGACGGCGGCTTGATATTCGGGATGATCCGGTTTTGTTCTCGCTGAACCAAAGATGGTGAGCTTGCGACGGCGTCGATAGGGTCGGAAAACCTTAAAGGCGTAACGAAGTTCTCGCAGGGTTCGTGAAAGTATCTTGAGGTCGCCCCGAGCCGTCTGGTCTTTTTCAAGCTTGCCGATGGTGCTCCGCATGACACGATACATGTCCTGGGAATCGACAGGCTTGATGGGGTCATCGGCCGGTTGTGGCCGCTGGATCTCGTCTTCACCAATCGCTTCGAGAGGGAGGTCGTCCTGATTCATGCGATCATAATCCTGTAGGAAAGATTCGTGTGTTGTGAACGAGGGGCTTGTGGGTCCCGTTCGTTCAGCTCGCCTCTGTATCCGCTGCCTCGCTAACGCTGACTCTTGGCTCTGGTCGGACCCTGAGTATCTTAGCAATCAAAATTGCAAGGGGAGCTGCAGCAAAGCTTAGAAGAGCTCCCATCTTGACCGAGTCCTGAATAGGACCGGCTTGGGTGAATGCAGCGACTGATACAAAGAGTGCGACAGTGAATCCAATGCCCGCAACCATGCCCAGTGTGACAACATGGCGATAATCCATGCCCGCCGGTTTCTGAAGCTTCAAACCCTTCTCGGCAAACAGAGTCATCGCCGTGATACCCAATGGTTTGCCAATGAGCAGTCCACCCAACACAAGCCATGTGCCTGTGCCGAGACTGCTCATCACAACACCTGCATTGGCTAGTCCAAAGAGGCCCAAGAAAAATTCAACAGGAGTTTTCCAGAAGTGTTCAAACTCATTCAATGTATCCTCACGATTCTTTTCCGCCTTGGCAAACATGCCCAAGTCTGTGTGCGCATGTGGTAAGAACGGAATGATGGGGACCAGCCCCAAAGCGGCGTGGATATTGGCTTGATAGAAGCTGTACCAGCACAAAATTCCCGGGCCCAGCAGGTAGACCCAATGCGAATGTACTTTTCCTTTGCGTAGAAAAAATGCCAAGGCCATGGCCCCTGCAGTGAGCAAAAACCAATAGTATTGCAACGGAGCCTGCGGATAAAATACTGCCAAGATCATCAGGCCCGCGGCATCGTCGGCAATCGCCAGCAACAGCAAGAACGCGATGGCAGGATGGCCCACGCCAAAGATCATTCTTGCTATCAGATAACTGAAGGCGATGTCGGTAGCACAGGGGACCGCCCAACCCTTACCGAAAACATCCTGTGTACCGGTGAAGTAGCAACCAATGATATACACGAGCGCTGGGCCTGCTATCCCGCCAACCGTTGCAAGAAGTGGTGTTGCAGCTTTTCTGGGGTTGGAAAGCGCGCCACCCGGCAGAAGGGACTCCCACACCTCTTTGGCTGCAATTGCGAAGAAGAGTGCCATCAGGATGTCATTGATGACAAAGTGGATGGTCAAGCCATGGTGCCCCCCATGCCCTTCTTCCGTTGCTTCGGCGGCATCTGCTTCTTCAGACTCACCTGGCGTTGTTGCCGTTTGAGTCTCATCACCGCTGTGATCGTCTTCGTGACCGCTCCACAGAGAGGTCAGGTCAAAATCAATGAATCGGGTATAGCTGGTTTCAGGAGGAGCTGATGAGTCGGATGATGTCGTAGGCAGTGGCGATGCCATGTTCGCCCAAATCAATGCCGCGACGGCACCCGCAATCAGCAGAAACGAGTTGTCAATCAAGGTGCGGACGATGCCGCTTTTCTGTTCGTGTCCGGTCATATTCCGCAGTCTGGAACATCAGTGAGCATGGATTTAGTCGACGTTCATTGTGCAAAGAACGCCAGTGGAAGCACGTTGCCTACCGGGAATATAGTGGTTGAACGTGAAGTTGGTGAGGTCACTTGCAGGCATCGGGATTGCGCGTTTTGCCCGAAAACTGCATATCAAGTGCCGATAATGCCAACGATCTTCGCCGCTCTGGCACCCACAGGGCAGATTGCGAGGGGCAAATTTAAGCGAATTCAGCAGTTGTCTTGCCCTTGAAACAGCAGATTCAATATCCCGAGAACTCGCAATTTGCCCCAAAACCCAACCGGACTGTATCGCGTTGGTTGATCTTCAGAATTGCGAGGCAATGGAAGCCAACTTATCAGTGAATCTGTACAGGGCTTCGCTTTGGGAACATTGGTCGGGGCTACAAGAGTTTCCATGAACTTGATGATTGCGGCACGATCACGATGAGAGAGATTCAGGAATCGATCACGAGTTCCAGCGGCCTCGCCCTCGTGCAAGCTTACAGCTTCCAGCAGTGTGGCCGCTCGCCCATCGTGCATGTAGGGTGCTGGAATCGCGGACACCCCACAATGGCGGGGTCCGCCATTCCTGCATGAAGTTGGTCGGCTCAATTTGAATTTTTAATTGGTGTTGCCGGATGCGAATCAATTGCGTTCGATTAGGCCGCACATTTTTTCTTTCCACGTCAGTTTCTTGATTCAAGAGTTCGTCTGACTGACTCAGGGTGACAAACTTCAGTCTTGGTGGCTGTGTTGCCGCGTTGAAAATGAACCCGTGTGGATTTCGTCGCCTATTTTGCAGAGGGTTGTTCACGTCTCCTGACCTCTGTGGTTTGCTGATGCTGATACTTTCACCCCCACCGTGATAGCCGTTTGTTGACGGGGTCACGTTGACTGTCTCTGTTTTGACTTCCTGAGCATCTCCCAAAAGCGTCAGCAGATCGTCGGTACTGGGTATCCCTATGGAGAGAGTAAGCAAGCTATAAGCATGATCACAGAAGAATAGTACCACCCGCTTCGGCGCATCGTTTAACCTCCCGTCTGAAAGTTCTGGTGGTGTGCCCGCAAAGACTGACTGAAAAGAAATCTTATCTGTCAGATCTGGATGCAACTTCATGATCTGCTTGCAAGTGTGCTGAAACTCTTCAGCACGCCAACCACGTGGAGCTTGGTCTGCAGGTTGCAGTGCAACTTTATCTTGTTTGAGGGCATTGTCTGCTGCTGACGGAGCGTAGAGGCATCATCATTGGTCACGACTAACAAGACGATTCTGCTGGCTTGGTTTTCCGCGGACAAAGCCGTGAACGCAGCCTGCCAATTTAGAGCCGGGTGGTTTGGAGGTTCAACGCCAAGAATCGAAAATGAGGCTGAGCCATGCAAGACAAATACCGCCAGTAGCGACGATAAACGCATAATGCCGCCGGGTTAGATGAGATGTTGACCACGGGGATGCCGCTGAGACTCGAGCAAACTGGCCGGTGAGGATTAATCAAAATTGTGACGAAGAGGAGCCGGTGCCGGTTCTTCCAGATTTCATTTAGCCTACAAAACTCCGCAGCTTATTGGCTGCTTTCAAAGCTAGCAGCATGATCGTTGCATTAGGGTTGCCATGGGTTAGCCGTGGCAAAACACTGGCATCCACGACCCATGCTTTCCTGAATCCCTTCAGTTGAAAATCGGGGGTCACCACTGAGGAATTCGTTACACCCAACCGCGAAGTGCCAGATGGGTGATAGAGTGTTTGTGAGTAACGGGAAATGGCTTTTTTCAAATGCTGATCGGTGTAGCGTTTTTCACCGGGAAGCGTTTCGGAAACAATCCATTGTGATAGATCTGTTTCTTTAACAAGCCGTCGGGCCAGCTGCATTCCTTCAATCGTTATGTTGCGATCACCGGCGTCTTGAAGGTAGTGAGGATGAATGTTGAGTGGAACTTGTGGATCAGAGGATTGTAGTTGTAACATGCCTGTCGACTGTGGCTGGGTCGCATTCACACCGAGGGTCATGAAGGCAAGGTCTGCTGGTTTTGGGTAGCTGAGGTAATGCGTGGGGGTCACGTGGATTTGGATAGAGTCTTCGAGGAATAAGCCTCCGCACTCTGCCAGATTGGAAGAAAGTGGACCTGTGCCCATTGTTTGCCATCTCACGATGTCCTGAACGGAAGTATGTGAGGGAAATTTTCCCGACCTGACCTGAAAGATCATTGGCATAATCAGATGGTCCTGCAGGCCTTGACCGACTTGCTCTGATTCAAGACGCACTTCAATACCAGCTTTCTCAAGCTGATCACGGGGCCCTATCCCGCTCCGCATCAGAATGGCGGGCGTAGCGATCGCCCCAGCACATATGATGACACCTTTGTTGGCGAAGATTTCGTTCTTCCCATGGTCATCGCATGTTTCTACACCGATGATCTGATCGCCTTTGCAGATCAAGCGGTTCACGGTTGAACGTTGGACTTCAATGCTGCCGCTCGCAGTGCTGCCACTCGCTTGCGCTGTGGTGAGAAGCTCGGCAGGGTTCCAGCGACGACCTGCTCGGTTAAGCCGCATGTAAGTCCAAGCGACGCCCGCATTAAACTGTTTTGCTGCGTTGAGAAAGCGTTCGGCCGCTTCACTTTGCCACGCGGGTTGTTCAGGACGAGTCAATTTGGTCAGTTCGTCTAAATCATCCTGCAGCTCCGAGATTTTCCACAACCCACCGCTTGCTTCAACCAATATCTGCAAATCTTTGCGTGTCGGAGGAAACCAGATCATTGCATTGATGCGACTGCTGCCACCCAGACCTCTACCCCGCGGCCAACGCAGCGTTCGATTGGCAAGCTGACAGTTTTCTGCGGTTGCCAAGTTCCAGTCTTCATCTGAACCCAGCAGATTCAACCACTTGGCAGGTCGTTCACGATCGACTCGTCGCGTGGTGTTGGCGGGTGGTTCAATGATGGTAACTTTGCCACACCGCTGCCCGTTCGGGTTCGCCAGACGGGCTGCGACAACACAACCTGCTGATCCGCCGCCTACGACAATCCAGTCTGTTTTACTCATCCTGGCATCAGCTCCTGCATTTTTTCGTCTTCGTCAGATATTGAGTTCTCAGCTATCGCCCTGGATTGCAGAAAAGAATGAGCATGCTCAAGACAATTGATGCTTCTGTGAGGAGTGTCCCGCAACATCGTCAATGTATCCACGAGCTTCCAAGGATTTTCAGCCTGAGGAAAGGGGGCCAGTCGGTTTTGGAGCCCATTTTTATGGTCAATGGTCGATTTGGCATTTGTTGATTACGATTTCACACAAGTTACTGGTATCTGGACGGCCTTCCTGTCATTTTTTAACGCTGATTGTTATGACCGAATCTGCAAGCTCACCAAAAATTTCCCGCTTTGGCTCGATCACCACGGCTCCACCTGATGCAATTTTGGGCCTTACTGAGGCGTTTGTTGCTGACCCGAGTCCTTCTAAAATGAACCTCAGCGTTGGTGTTTACAAGGACGCCACTGGCAAGACACCCATTCTGGAGTGTGTCAAAGAGGCAGAGCGACAATTGGTTGAGGGAGAAGTCACGAAAGGTTATTTACCAATCAGTGGTGTGCCTGAGTATTGTTCACAAGTTGGGGATCTGATTTTTGGCGACACGATCGACCGATCTCGGTTAGCCACCTTGCAGACACCCGGCGGGACGGGTGGTTTGCGAGTTGCCGCAGCTTTCCTCGCAAGTCAACTTGCTCCCATTCGCTTGTGGACTCCCAGCCCGACTTGGGCCAATCATCTCCCGGTTTTCGCCTCGGAAGGCGTACCCATGGAATCCTATCGTTATTTGTCAGCAGATCGAACTTCGTTTGATATCGAAGGAATGATCGATGATTTGCAATCGAAGGCGAAACCAGGTGAAGCTGTTCTATTGCACGCATGTTGTCATAATCCAACAGGCATCGATCCCACTCCTGAGCAGTGGACTGAAATCGCCAAAGTGCTAGCGTCCAAAAATCTGCTGCCTGTGATTGACTTTGCGTATCAGGGATTTGGGAAAGGTTTGCAGGAAGATACTGCTAGTATTCATGCCGTACTGAAAGAAAATGAAGAAGCGATTGTGTGCAATTCATTTTCCAAGAATTTTGGTCTGTACAGCGAACGTGTTGGCGGCCTGACCCTGGTCGCAGCAGATGATTCTGCAGCAAAGGCGGCGATGAGTCAGTTGAAGAAGGTTGTTCGCTGCAACTACAGCAATCCACCTCGTCACGGTGCTGCCATTGTTTCTACTATCTTGGGTGATCAGAACCTTACTTCGCGATGGCACGCAGAACTCGCCGCGATGCGTGATCGAATTCAGAAGTTGCGAACTCAGTTTGTTGAAACAATGAAGACCAGCGGATCAGGGCATGATTTTTCATTCCTGCTGCCGCAGAATGGAATGTTTTCCTATAGCGGCCTGAACAAGATGCAGGTTGACCAACTCAAGAATGAACACAGCATCTATATCGTTGGGAGCGGTCGCATTAACGTCGCTGGAATGAGTGAAGATAGAATGGAGCAACTCTGTTCCGCTGTCGCTCAGGTGCTTGAGAGCTAGCGGCGGCTGGTAGCCCTGGCTCTTGAGACACTGTGGATGTTGAGAAGCACGTTCTCGGTCAGACAATTCCCCGTGCGGCTCGTGTTCATTTTTTCTTGCTTTGCTTACGTTGCATATTATGCAACGCTTCAGCTTCGGCAGCAGGGTCGTAGAGCGGGTTGCGCTCTGCGGGAATGGGGGCGTTGATCTCCCTTTGCCACGTTCGTAATTGCAAAAGCAGCTCACTAGCCTTTTCCGGATTGCTGCTCGACAGGTCATGTGATTCGCTAATGTCATTTTTCAGGTCGTAGAGCTCGATCGCATCATCCTCGAAGTACTGATGAAGCTTCCAACGTCCATCTCGTATGATGCTACAGGGACGACTTCGATACAGTAGATCCCGTTGCCCATCGACTCGCTGATAACTCTGCAGATACGCTGGGAAATGCCAGAACAAGGCACGGTCTTTTAGGGTAGCTTTGTCTTGCAACAAAATTGGCAGCAGACTCTCTCCGTCGCGCGGTTGGCCTTCAGGCAATTCGGCTTTGGTGATCTCACAGAAGGTTGGGTAGAAATCAACATTGATCACGGGCTCATCAGATTGGCTGCCCGCAGCGATCACTCCTGGCCATGTCACAAACATCGGTTCCCTGATGCCACCTTCGTAGTAGGTGCCCTTGTAGCCTTTCAGCGGAGTCATGGAGGTAGCAGGACCGTATCCCCCATTATCAGAGGAGAAAAAGATAACTGTGTTTTCTTTCAAGCCGGTCTCTTCAAGCTTATCCATGATTCGTCCCACACCGGTATCTACACTTTCAATCATGGCAGCCATGACGGCGTGTGAATGAAGTTGCCCTTTAGGCTTCGCCTCGTACTTTGCCACGAGATCGGACTTGCCCTGAAGCGGAGTGTGTACAGCAAAGTGTGTCAGGTACAGAAACCACGGTTGTTTGCGGTTGCGATCAATGAAACCGATCGCTTCATCCGTTAAACGATCCGTGAGGT
Organism: Rhodopirellula sp.; assembly: GCA_003513555.1. Lineage (GTDB taxonomy): Bacteria > Planctomycetota > Planctomycetia > Pirellulales > Pirellulaceae > Rubripirellula. Next base: position 13,658 of record DOPG01000438.1, read on the forward strand.
ACTCGTCAGAAGGAGCATTTTTAAGTCCAGGTGCTTTTGGATGGGGTGGGTAGTAACCGCGTGGTGGGCTTCCGCTGTGTGTGCCTGCAAAGTTGAAGTCGAAACCGTAGGGCAGTGGATCATCGCTAAGATGCCACTTTCCAATCGTCCCGGTGCGGTAACCAGCGGTTTGAATCTGCTGAGCCCACGTACGTATTCCTTCTGGCAATGTATCTGTGCCGGGAACATGCATCCACTTGCCAAATTTCGGGTTGCCCCGTCGCGATGTGCCCACGTTGTAAATTTCATGGCGAGGAGTGTATTGACCCGATAGCAAACAGGCTCGGGCTGGCGCACAGTTGGCTGATGCAGAATAGGCATTCGTGAAGATCATTCCCGACTTGGCCAATGCATCCAGGTTCGGTGTTTCGTAGTAGTCCGATCCCATGAATCCACAATCCCGCCAGCCATAGTCGTCCAGAAAGATGAATAACACATTCGGACGATTCAAGTTTTCTGACTTCTGTTCTTGTGCGATCAGCTGTGCTGGCTCACTCAATACAGTCAGTGTGATTGTCAGTTGCAGGCAGAGGCGTAACTTGAGCGGGTGCATTTTATTTCTTGGTGAACTGACAGGTAAGGAACTGGACGTCGCGAAGGCGAATGTTTCAGGAAAGAATTTCTTTCACGACCCGAGATTCTTCCACACCTGTGATGCGTTGGTCGAGCCCTTTGAAGGGATAGCGGAAACGGTCATGGTCGATCCCCATCAAGTGCAGAATGGTCGCATTCAGGTCGCGGACATGCACTGGGTCTTTCACGATGTTGTAGCTGAATTCATCAGTTTCACCATGTACGGTTCCGCCCTGCACTCCACCACCTGCCATCCAGATTGAAAAGCATTTCGGGTGATGATCCCGACCATAGTTTGTTTTGCTCAGTGGACCCTGGCAATAGATGGTGCGTCCAAACTCGCCCCCCCAAACCACCAGTGTATCATCCAACATGCCACGCTGACGGAGATCAGTGAGAAGACCAGCAGATGGCTGGTCAACATCTCGACACTGATTTGGCAAGTCCTTGGGAATGCCTCCATGTTGATCCCAGCCTCGGTGAAAAATTTGAGTGAAGCGAACACCACGTTCGACCATCCGCCTTGCCATCAAACAAGTATTGGCGAAAGTTCCTGGAGTTGTCACTTGAGGACCATACAAGTCCAGAACGTGCTGGGGTTCATCACTGATGTCTGATAATTCCGGAACACTGGTTTGCATCCGGAATGCCATCTCATACTGCGCGATCCGAGCGTGGGTTTCCGGGTCACCGAGTTGCTCAGCTGTTCCTTGATTTAAGCGGGCTAGCGAGTCCAGCATTCGACGTCGGACGGTTGGGTCGACTCCGTCGGGATTGGAAAGGTACAGAACCTGATCTCCTTGGCTGCGCAGTGCAACACCCTGATATTTGCTAGGCAGAAAACCGCTTCCCCACAGGCGGTTGTACAACGCTTGCGCCTGCTTGCGACCACTCCATGTTGGGGTCATGACCATGAAGGCAGGCAGATTCTCGTTTTCGGTTCCGAGTCCATAACTGAGCCATGAACCAAGACTGGCCTTGCCAGGCAATTGATCTCCCGTGCAGATGTAGGTGATTGCAGGGTCGTGATTGATCGCTTCGGTGTACATCGATCGTACTAAGGCAATCTGGTCCGTTTTCTTTGCCATGTGTGGCAAGAGTTCACTCACCATGGTGCCGCTGGAACCGTGCCGTGCAAACTTATAAATGCTTGGTGCAATCGGGAATCTTGCCTGACCACTCGTCATGGTCGTCAAACGCTGACCCTGACGGATTGAATCCGGCAGATCCTTATCGTACCAATCAGCCATTGCGGGTTTATGATCCCACATGTCCATCTGGCTCGGTGCACCTGACATGAACAGATAAATTGCACGACGTGCTTGTGGTTGGTGATGTGGTAAGCCGGCCAACCCACCTGTCAATACATCACGATTTGCGGCATTGGATTCGTCCGATTGCAAAGATGCCAATGCTGCGGCACCAATTCCACACGAGGTGTGTGAAAAAAATGCTCGGCGGGTAAGAGCGGCGATATGTGGATCGTTATGCATGGGAGAAAACTTCAATCAACAGTATTCAACTTCGTTGCAGAGGGAGTGTCATTCACTTGGAAACTGCTTCATCCAGATTCAGTACGGTACTGGCCAAAATCGTCCATGCAGCCTCAGTAGGATCAGCATTTTTTGAAACCTTTGCGGTCAAGTCTGGTTGTTCGGAGTAGTAGGCGATCAGGTCGCTCAGTAGCCTCTGGACCTCAGACTGCTCCGCTTGGGATGGTGGGCGAGATAAGACGGTCTCGTAGAGCCAGGCAATTCGGCCAGCGAGCTGTTCTGCCTTCGGTTGACTTTGGACCTCTGCGGCGTCCAGCACCCGCATCGCAAGCTTTTGGGCCGATTCGACATATTGGGTCTCGTTCATCAATAGCAGAGCTTGCAACGGCGTGTTGGTTCGTTCGCGGCGAGCGGTGCAGGATTCGCGGCTTGGTGCATCAAAGGTCGACATTTGTGGTGGGGGACTGGTGCGTTTCCAGAATGTAAAGACGCTCCGTCGATGAACCTTGTCACCGTCGTCGGGTTTAAAGCTGACCGTGTTGCTGCCAGAGTATCCCACTGCCTTCCAGAGTCCATCTGGTTGCGGGGGTTTAACGCTGGGGCCACCGGGGTGATCAGTCAGCAGGCCCGCAACGAATAAGGCCTGGTCACGCAGAACTTCTGCATCCAGACGATGACGTGAACCCCGGGCCAGCAAGCGATTTTCAGGATCGGTTTCTTGTGCTGATGGGCTGACCTTGGAAGACCTTGTGTATGCCTCTGTCATGACCAATATCTTTAAAAGTCGTTTGACATCCCAGTCATGAGTCTGGAAATCAACAGCCAAAAAATCAAGTAATTCAGGATGGCTTGGTGGCTCACCCTGACTGCCAAAATCTTCACTCGTTTTGACGAGACCAACTCCGAAAACCTGCTGCCAATAGCGATTGACGGCGACGCGGGCAGTCAAAGGATGGTTTTCCATCGCCAGCCATTGGGCGAGACCCAGACGATTGTCCGGAGCATTGGCGGGCATCGGGGGCAGGAAGGTTGGTGTTGCTCGGGGTACGGGGGTACCTGGCTGGTCATACTGCCCCCGAACCAGAACGTGTGATTGTCGAGGTTTCGCCAACTCTTTCCAGACAAGCGTCGTCGATACGCTGTCATTCACCTTCTTTAATGCTTTTCGCACACCTTTTTCCTGGTCCACCAAGGCAAGCCAATCAGGATGCAGGCAGTATACTTTGCGGTAGAAGTTCATGAGCGAAATCCGTTCCTGCTCGCTGCGCTCCTGTTCTGCGACATTCAGTAGTTGGTTCAACTGACGCGGAGTATCGATCGCAGGCGAACGGAATGCAAAGGTAAGACGCGACGGGGGGCTGTAATTCACCACCTTGAAATACAGGTCATTGTCTCCTTTCTTGAGATCCAATTCGTATTCCAAAGCGAGTGGATTGAGCTCCTGCTGCTCCTTGGAAATGGCAATCTGTTTTCCGTTGAGGTAAAGAACATGGCCACCGTCAGTACCAAATAACAAGGTGACCTTTGTTGCTTGAGGTGCTGACAAATGCTGATGCAGCACCATCACACTGCTGCGATCTTGAACTGTGGGCAAATTCTGAATCTGAACTTCCGTCAGATCGGCGCGTTCCTGCCACCGGTAAGGTCGGTCTTCGTGATTGAAGACTTCATCTGGTTTGAACTCGCCTTGCTGTGAAGCATACTTGCGACCGTAGGCTGCGATTGCATTCTCGACCGTGAAAGGTCCCGCTGCCGAAACGGGACTCAGGGTGATCCGCTTGCCGACAGGAACTCTTGGGCTGGTATCGCTTAGCGAAAGACGGACACGTCGTAAATGATGCGTTGCAAACTTAGACTGATAGTGCAAACGAATTCGTACTTTTCCATTTTCCCCTTCTACCATCAGACCGGGGATGACAAACCAGGCAGATCTGCCACCAGGTTTCTGGTGTCCACCGACTGCCCAGCCAGTGCTGTCGTTTATGTTGGAATCAAAAGATTGGCGGATGCTGAAAGAACCATCCTTCTGTTCGAAGTCTGCAAAGCCGTAGGTGATCGGTACCTTCAACCATTGTCCTTCGAGCAAGTCATCCGTGATTTCGACACTGATTTCTGATAAGACGGCATTGCCATTGGTTGAGCTGCCAACGCGATTGTTTGCTTCGTCCACCAAGGCTTCAAGATGCAAGGTTTGCCATTGCGTGCCAGACTTTATGGGGGCAACGATCGTGGTCGTATCTTTCGCGGCGGGTGTGGCGGTGAATTCAAATGAGCCGTCCTCGCGGATCGTCATTTTGGTGCCGGCCTCAGAATCAACACTTGCAGGCATCAATCGTTCAACTTTTGGTGGAATGCCTTTGACCAAGGCCTGTTCCCAGGCACGCTGAGCCGAATCGACACTACTGATTGGCATCACCATGCTGTTCCGCAGATCAATCAGAGTTTCTTCGAAGTCATCAACTTGTTGTTTCTGTTCTTTCGTGGGCACTGGAATTGCCGGTGCCGGATTCTTTATATTTGCATCCAACGCTCGACCGTCCAAACTGTTGAAGTAAGAGAACAGTGAGTAGTAATCTTCCATCGAGATGGGATCAAATTTGTGGTCGTGACACACTGCACAACCTGTGGTCAATCCAAGGAAAATGGTTCCAAAGGCATCGGTGCGATCGATCACATTTCGTGTGAAAACCTCATCGTAAATCGAGCCACCCTCGCCTGTGGTGACATTCAAGCGGTTGAAGCCACTTGCAATTTTTTGTGATAGGTTTGCGTCTGGAAGCAAGTCGCCGGCAAGCTGCAGTGTCATGAATTCATCAAAGGGCATATTGTCGTTGATCGCCTGAATCACCCAGTCGCGGTAAGGCCACATCTCGCGATAGTTGTCGAGATGCAAACCATGTGTGTCGGCATAGCGGACAAGGTCAAGCCAGTAACGTCCCACATGTCGCCCGTATTCTGCAGAGCTAAGCAGGCGATCAATCAGGTGTTCATACGCATTTGGTGATTCATCAGACAGAAACGCAGCAAGCTGCTTGCGGGTAGGAGGCAGGCCGGTAAGGTCGAGACTGACTCGGCGTATCAACGTTCGGCGATCTGCCCTTGGGTTTAGTTCCAGACCAGCAGACTTGGCACGTTGGTTAATAAGGTAGTCGATCGCCGCAGGACTATCCTTCGAGACATGAGCGGGGAGGTCCGGCTGCACGGGGGGCCGAAACGACCAGTGCTGCTCGATCTTCGCTCCTGATTCAATCCAGCGTTCGAGGCGTTTGCGTTGTGCTGATGCAAGCGGTTTGTGGAATTCCGGTGGCGGCATTAATAGGTCAGTATCCTTGGAGTTAACTCGCGACAGCAATTCACTCTTGGATAGATCACCTGAGATCACAACGCTTGACAGACCTGCTGCGGTGTCAAGTCGCAGGTCAGCTTCTCTTGTCTGTTCGTCGGGGCCATGGCACGCAAAACAGTGGTCCGAAAGAATCGGTCGGATTTCCCTCGAGAAGTCGGGTACGTCGATTTGCTCGAAATTTTCTGCCGCAGAGCAGTGCGTCAGCGCGGGAAGGACCGTGGTACCCAAGCTTACGAGCAGCGTCACGGCAACGAGTTGGGGCCGATTGAGCATGTATCAGGGACAACTGAGATTTAGGATGAAACGGGAGAACGACGACATTTGGGAGTGCCACCCACTACAGTCTACCGCCGTTTACCACCGTCGGAAAACGAGAAGCCAACAAACGAGAGCTGTGGTGAGGTAGTGGATGAACAAAGCATACAATCGGAAAAACCGAGATTTGCGGCATTCGTCAGGTCGTAGCGAGGTGGGTTGGGTTGATGACTCACCGCATGAAACGTGGCTGCATGAGTTGACACGATGGGCGGGAGCATGGGTTGGAAGTTAAAATTGCATCAGTTCCACGTAGATTCTCAGCACCCAGTCTTTCTCTTGCCGTTACTTCAACCGGACGCGTTGCCCCAACCACCGCCGCCAGGTGTTTCAATGATCAGTCGATCACCGGCAACTACCGAAAGAGATGCTGTTGCGGCAAATGATTCCGTTTTCCCATCGTGCACGAGCAGGTTGCGTCCAACTTTACCTGGCTTTCCACCTGCTGCGCCATAGGGGCCGACGTTGCGTCGGCCTGTCAGAAGTGAGATGACGAGAGGTTTCATAAACTCAAACTCCCGGATCATGCCATCTCCGCCACGGTGTGCTCCCACGCCACCGCTGTTACGTCGAATCGCAAAGCGTCTTAAACGCACGGGTAATCTTGATTCCAGGATTTCAGGGTCAGTGATTCGGGTATTTGTCATGTGCGTGTGAACCGCGTCTGCTCCCGATCGTGCTGCTGTAGCCCCAGTTCCGCCACCAATGGTTTCGTAATAACCAAAGGTTGAATCACCAATCAGCACGTTGTTCATGGTTCCTTGCGAGGCAGCCGCGACGCCCAATGTACCCAACAGTACGTCGACGATCCGCTGGCTCGTTTCGACGTTTCCGGCCACGACTGCAGCACACATTGTGGGGTCTGTGTGGTGAGGTGGGTCCAGCATGCCTTCTGGGATCTGAATAGTCACATCTCGCAGAACACCATCACATAGAGGCAAGTCGGAACCAGAAACACAACGCAGCACGTAAAGAGTAGCCGCTGTTACGATAGCTGGCGTTGCATTGAATCCATTGGGATGGACAGGCGAGGTATCAAAACAGACATCGAGGTGATTGTCGTCGCGTTTAATGGTGGCAGCAATGCGGCTGCCATCATCCAAATGATCTTCGAAGCTCATCGGGCAGGTGGGCAACTTCTGTATCCAGCGTTGCATGGAATCGCCCGCCAGATCCAGGATTTGACCCATGAATGTGTCGATGGTTTTTGCGGAGTATTGTTGAGTCAGCTCTATCAATGCTCGAACGCCATGGGCACCTGCGGCTTGTTGCGCGGCAATGTCTGCCATGTTTTCGCTTACGCACCGCGAGGGATAGCGACCTGTTGAAAGCAGTCGCTTCAGATCGACCTCATGGTTGTTGCCTGACTTTACTAACGCGAAGTTTCGAATTACGACCCCTTCTTCGGCTAAGGATGTAGCATTCGGAGGCATGGAGCCCGGGGTGCGTCCACCTATTTCAGCATGGTGTGCCCGTGAGGCCACATAGAAATCAGGCCGACCTTGTGTCAATTCTGTGTTACCGGTGTTCATTTGAGGGTCACAGAAGACTGGTGTGATCGCAGTCACGTCAGGCAGATGTGAACCACCGGCGTAAGGGTCGTTGGAGAGGTAACAGTCATGAGGCGACATCACCGGAAACTGTTGCATGACTTGGCGAACAGTATGCCCCATCGCTCCCAAGTGAACTGGAACGTGGGGGGCATTGGCAATCAACGAGCCATCGTGACGAAACACCGCGCAGCTGTAATCACGCCGTTCTTTCACGTTGACACTGATTGCTGTTCTTCGCAGGACCTCACCCATCGCATCAGCAATGCCCTGCAATCTTCGGGCGATGACTTCCACCAGGACTGGGTCTGATGTGAGTATTTCCTGCTCTTTATTTAGGCTTCTGTCTTTCCGTGTCACTGCCGTGTCACTGCAGGTGACCTCCACGATTCCGTCTTGAATTTTGGTGGCTTGCCATCCCGGTTCCACAACCAGGGTGGAATGATCGCCGATGATCATTGCTGGGCCTGAAATGGCTGTGGCTTGAGGTAGAGAGTCGCGATCAATTTGCAGTGCCTCAATCCACTGACCTTCGTGCCACATCCTTCTCGTGCCTGCTGGACCAGTGACTTTTGTTTGATGCTCAGAAAAATATTCTTTGTCGGAATGCAGTGTGGCGTCACATCGTAGTACTGCCAATTCCACATCACGTTCGGTCTGAATGTAGCCGAAGATTTTCTGGTGCTTTTGATGAAATCTTTCTAGCAGTGTTTCGGTAGGGGACAGAGGGATGCTTAAAGAGGCCTCGGTCCCTTGGTATCGGAGATCAGCTTCGAGGATATGATTCGGTTGCTGTCCCGGTTCGAGTGCATCCTCGAGTTGCTGTTTGGCATTTTGAATCAAACTCTTTGCTCTTGCTTGAATCGATGCTGGTGTGAGATCTTTGAGTAATTCGTAAATGCCTCGTGTCACAACTTGACCTTGATCTGCCAGTCCCATTCCCAAGGCGCTGAGCATTCCCGAGTCGGGATGGTCGAGAATTCGTTTCATTCCCAGGACACTGGCAACTCGGCACAGGTGTTGGCCCGCCGCGCCACCAAAGCCGACCAGTGCCATGTTGCGAACATCGCTTCCTTGCGCGGTGCTCACGGTACGTACAGCCTCGGCCATGTGAGTCACAGCGATTGAAAAAAATCCCTCCGCTAATTGCTCTGTAGAAGTCAGCCCAGACTTTTGGGGGATTTGTTGCATGACAGACTGCAACGCTTCGGTGGCCGCTTTGCGATTCAATGGAAAGGGAAACCGCTTTTCCGGTACTCTACCCAGTAACAAATTCACATCAGTAACCGTCAGTGGGCCGCCTCGTCCATAGCAGGCCGGTCCGGGATTGGCACCAGCGCTTTCGGGGCCAACGGCGAGTCGTTGTTCCGAGCTGTAATGGCAAATGGATCCTCCACCTGCCGCCACCGTTTCAATGTCCATCATGGCTGTCATAACTCGCACGCCCGCGACACGCGATTCGTAACGCCGCCCTAATCGACCCTCGTATCGACTGACATCTGTGCTGGTTCCGCCCATATCCAAGCCGATTGCATTTTGGGCATCGCCGCGTTCTGCAACGTGGCCCAAGGCAACGACTCCGCCTGCGGGGCCTGACAGAATGCTATCCCGACCCCTAAAGGCCGCAGGTGAGACCAGTTTGCCATTGCTGGTCATCAGGCGGAGGCGGCACTGGGAGTCACCACCAAACTGCTGCCAAACGTTCGTTACATATCCGGACAGAATTGGATTCAGGTAAGCATCCAGAACCGTGGTTTCCGTACGTGATATGTACTTGATTAGTGGTGCGACTTCGCTGGAGCGGGAGATGTTTTGGAAGCCTGACTGCAGAGCCAATTGTTCGATCTGTCGTTCATGCCCATCATTGATATGGGAATGCAAAAGACAAATCGCGAGCGAATCGATCCCCTCACTTTGAAGTTTGGAAAGCACAGTGGTCACTGAATCAATGTCCATTGGCTGAATGACGGATCCACTGGCATCGAGCCTTTCATCAATTTCCAGTACGCGGTCTGTGAGTGGGGGGGGCTTTTCAATGGAGAGAGAGAACAGGTCAGGCCGGTCCTGTTCACCGATTCGAAGGATGTCAGCGAACCCTTTCGTCACTAGTACTGCTGTGCTTGCACCTCCACGGGTTAATAACGCATTGGTGCCACGAGTCGTTCCTAGCCGAACGTCGAGAGCCGGCAACGGAGTATCCAGGGGAATGCCCAGCAGCAGTCGAGTTGCCAGGACAGGTGCTTCAAGATTTGCATTGAGTTCAATGACTGCCTCTCGATTCGTGGCGTTACCCGCTTCACCATCCAGCACTGTCGCGGTGATGCTGCTGGGATTTTCTGACTTGGATTCGCCTCGATTTTTTTCACCGAACGTCAGTATGCCGTTTTCGTGTTTGGTGATCGTGCCAAGTGGTCGCTGGGTTCCCTCGCGATCAAGGATGGAAACTGTGGCATTTTTCCAGAACCCGGGGATGTCGTGTCCGGCCAGTTCGGTTGCGCGGAAGCTATGGTTAGTAATCCAAGCTTCCATCTTCGCTCGGATCACACCACTGCTCAGTACCTTGGTGTGGTATCGCGTTGACTCATCCATGACGATGCAGTCAGTGAAGGTTCCGCCGACATCGGCCCAGACTTTTACTGTCATGAATTAAACAATGCCAAGCTTTCTTTGGCTGCTGGTTGATCAATCAACGCGACAGCAACATCACCTGGTTGAAGGGTGTCATTAGCAGTTGGGACACGAACAAAGCCATCGCGTTCGACAGCAGCAATCAAGCAGCGGCCTGAGAGAGGCAATTCTGCCAATGTTGCTTGGGTAACTTGTGTGCCTTCTGATACTTCCAATTCATAGATTCCGATGTTGCCGTTTGGAATTCGGCTTTGGCTGATGATGGCACCTTCATTTAGAAATCCGAGGATCTGTCGGGCTGCAACATCTCGTTCACTGACAGCGCGATCGATGCCCAATTTGCCGACCACATTAGCATAGTCAGGACGTCCGACCACGCACATCACGCGAGCTGCTCCTAGTTCGCGGGCTTCGACCCCTGCCATGATGTTGCTCTCGTCGCTTCCGGTACAGGCAACAAAGTAGTCAACGGTACCGCCCCCCTCGTCTTCCAGCACGCTGCGTCGATTGGCATTGGCGTGAATGACAGTCACTCCAGGCAACAGTTTCGCCAGCCGATTGCAATGCTCCTGATCACGTTCCAGTAATACAATCCGATAATCGCGGCGGCTAAGCGAGTCGGCAAGGTGATAACCCGTTTCACCACCACCAGCGATCATTACCCGCTGTTTCAGGTGCAAATCCGATTCGGAAACAAACATGTTTCTTGTTTTAGTGATGACCTCAGGGGCACCAATCAGGCTGACCCGGTCACCGCCGTGCAATTCATCTTCGCCACTGGCGATCCACATGCGGCCTTCGCGGGCAATGGATCCAATTCGCACTGCCCCTGATATTTTCAAGTCTCGTAGTTTGTGTCCCGCGCTAACGGATTTACCATCGACTTCGACCTCATAGACCTCTAACTGACCACGCGCGAAATGCTCTAATGGAATTGCGTCTGGATTCCGGATGGCACGGGCCAATTCGAATGCAGAAAGCTGCTCAAGGCTAAGCAGACTGTCGATGTTAAAGTGTCGTTGATAATCAAATGTACTTAGGTCGTGAAATGCAGGGGCATAAACGCGGGCAATGCTTCGGCGTGCACCCAGCTCTTTTGCCATACTGGCTGCAACGATGTTGACTTCGTCGTCGCCCGTGACGGCAAGGCACATATCCGCAGAACTGACTTCGGCCTGAAATAAGACAGTACTTCTCGATGCGCTGCCGACGATCGCTTTGACATCCAATTCGTTGTTGATGCGTTGAACATTGGCTGCGTTGCTATCCACAACGGTAACGCTATGCCCGCGTCTGCAAAGCATGTCCGCAACCCAGCGGCCAACTGTTCCAGCACCAAGAGTCAGAACTCGCATGAAATTCAGTCTGTATGAAAGGAAATGAACGCGCTTTAGCCATCAAACAGCCGGGGTGAACGCGTCGCGGTTGTGAAACCGTGGCATGGGAAACGCTTGCCGCGTGTACGCGTGGTGGCAGTGAACAGGGATCACAATAACCAGTCGAGGATGCAAATTATGATGAAAATGACTGCCATGAATCCGGTAATCCAGCGACCTGTTTGCCAGGCGTGTTGCAAAATCAACCGAGTGTTTTCGTGACGCGTTCCACCGAAGACTAACGCGATGGCGATGATCAGGGGAAGGTAGTAGAGAAGGTAACTGGGAGCGATGGGAAGCATTTAGTCTTGCCGGAAAAATGTTGTAAACGGGAAGGGGTGTCGCAGAAACAGCGGAAATGACTCTTCTAACTCGCTGTTTTCTCTGTTTCCTTGTTCGCTGGTTCATCTTCGTCACCAGACTCTTTTTTCCGGCCGCTGATCGGAATCGACAGCGGGCCTCCATAGGCATCATAAATGACAAGAATATTCAGCAAGCCCGCGATCACGGTGTACCAGGTTCCCATTTCATAGCCCGCGCCGTGACGGGCGTACCATGCTGACACCTCATCTGCCTGACTCTCGCGGACAGGACGCAAAGGAGGAGCCATGAAGCCTCCCCAGTACGGTTCGTAGTCTTCTGAAGTGCGTCCTGTTTCATTGTTAGTGGCATTATTGATCAGATTTGCTTGAATTAATGCTGGTAATGCTACACCACCCACGCCTGCCTGAAGAATGTAGTGCCAACGCTTGTCACCCGGTGCCCATGAAGAATAAACCACATGTCCGCCACCTAACACGAATCCAAGCACCCATGCGGACAAAATACAGACCATGAATAAGGCACCCTTAGTGTGCCGACCTTGATAAAAGTGGCCAGCGCCAGGAATTAACCACGCCAATAGGGCCGCCAATGGCCGATTGCGGAGATCAATTCGCTCGCCGTCCACCAAAATGGTGTTTTTGCTGTCAGATGTCATCTGTGGCTTCGTGTTTGTGGCCTCGCCGTCTTGTTTCAAGCCCCATTGTGAAAGAAAGCTATTCGCTGCGATAGGTGAATCAAGTTTGTCTTGACGTGATTCCCAGCCATCAAGTAAATCCAAAGCTCAAGTTTTTGATTTTCACCATTCGCTGGACGGCATTCGCATGGCTCGCTTCGCTCTTGGACTTAGCTATACCCTGATTATAACGCTCGCTGTGGGCTGTGGCTCAGGAACCCCTGTTGCAGACAACCCGACTCCGCGGACCCCGGAAGGGGTTACGACGAATGGCGGTACACCATCGCCTGCCTCGTTAAATCCCCCGCCGACCGACATCGTCAGCCAATTTCTCGACGAAATTCGCCGCGGAGGTGAGGATTCCCGAGCAAACGCACTGCTCACCACGCGTGCTCAAAGCGAACTCCAACGGATCGGGCAAACCATCCAACCCATCGGATCTCCCAATGCCAGCTTCGAAGTTACCCGCTTTGAACTGCACCCCCAAGATGCAACTGCTGCCATGGTCCATAGCATTTGGTCAGAACCCAACGCCGAAGGCGATAATGTCGCATCGTCCCAAGTTGTATGGGCACTCCGCCAAGAGCAAAGTGGCTGGAGAATCAGCGGCCTCGCAATTACGATCGACCCGCAAGCAGAAGATCCCGTTGTCTTCAATTTCGAGGACGGGAATCAAATGGCAGCGATGCTGGCTGAGCCTGCGTCAGGTAATTCCGAAGTTTCGTCGCAGGCTGCTGCCCCTGGGGCCACGCTGAAACGCTGATTGTAGAGACCTTTGAGTCCAACCCTCAATTCGCCCGCAAGGGAATCCTGATGCCCCTTGTTTGCCATCAATGGTGGTTATTGTTTCTTTAGGGGTTCTTGCGAGGATGAAGAGTCTGTCTTTTAAGGGGACAGCTTTGGCTGGATCAGATTTTGCCTGTGCTGTTTTGTGGCAATATTTCCAGAATTTCAAGTGACGCCCGATTGACACCCATGTGTCGCTAGTTACCCTATCGCTCGAAATTACGCGGTCGGAATAACCTGCGCAAAGCTCCTAAGCTGTTGTCTTTGGGTTGTCCGCCGAAGCATTCGTGAGCCGGTTGACGTGTTGTTAGCTGCACGAGATGTGGGGTCTCAGGAATCAGGCCCATAACCATAATGTGCGAATTCGGATCGCACCTAACTCCGAACTCTGGAGATTGAAGATGAATCGGACTGTGGTGAGCGGCATTGCCGCGTTCGCACTGATGATTGGTGCCGGACTTGCTATGACTGACACAAGTGCCGAAGCGGGTCGCTGCGGTGGAGGTCTTCTCTCTCGCCTGCAGGCCAAAACCTGCGGTGGGAAAATGCTTGATAAGATCGATTTGTCAGGCCTTACACAGCGTGGATGTAGCGGTGGACTACTTTCGAAGTTGAAAGCTCTTCACGCTGCTGATTGCTGTGCACCCGAGGAAGAAGTCGTCGAAGAAGTTGTTGAAGAAGCCGAGCCATGTGCAGAAGAGTGCTGCGAGAAGCCTTGCCTGCTCGAGCGTTTGCTCAGCAAAGTTCGTCGCAACAAGGCTTGCTGCGAGAGCCCATGTGAAGAGGCTGAGGAAGCTGCAAGCAGCAGTGACTCTGCTGAAGAAGCTGCTCCACCAGCACCAGTTGCTGATGCAAAAACCGACGCCTAGGCGTCATTGAGGGCTCGACGTCGGGACAAAAATTCTGACTGGGCCACCAAAAGTGGAAATACCCTGCCGATCTATTGATCGGTGGGGTTTTTTTGTGTGTTGATGAGTTGTTCAACAATATCGGGGCGTAGCCGCGCGACATCATTAAAGTCATCGATGTCATCCGGTTTCAAATAGAGGTGTTCGGATTGATCGTGATCCTGAACATAGAACCAGTCTGGGGTCGTGACGGCGTGTGTGGTTCGGTTCGACTTGGTGATCACGCTGGTACCTTCATCTGATTGGCACCACTGTTCGGGGGACCACATGAGCGAGCCTGATCCCTCAGGCGACGAATGGCTGGCGATTTGATCAAGGAGATTGGGAAACGTATCGCCACCGCTCAGTTGGGGCAGATGCAGCGGGCCGAGGTCGCTAACGATCAATGGAAGTCGAATGTCGGCACTTCTCAGCGGTCCAAGCCGATGGCCCATCCAACCATGTTGGCCAAGCTGGAAGCCGCTGGTGCCCACGATTAGCATATGGGGATCCTCTGCTTTCAGCGATGTCAGGAGAATCTCGATCAGTACATCGAGCATTCGGATTTGGCATCCATAGGTACGCATCCAAGACATGACCAAATCAGGATGCGATTCGGCTGGTAGTTGGAAGCTTGGTGGAGTGAGGTCCTCGAAATAGGGTGGCAGTTTCTCGACCATTTCAGTGACTTCATTGTCATTCTCAAGCAGCTCGACTTCGTCGCTAGGGGCGAGCGAATCCTCATCGCCTTCGTCCATCAGAGCCATGTATCGGGGGGCATCCCAGCGTTTTGTCAGGAAGTCACTGTGCAGCCACAGGATGCTCCAGTCATCTTGCTCCGCATCGCGTTCGATTGCGGCAGCTACCAATTGACCAAATTGAGTTTCAACAATGTCTTCGGCTGGTGTCTGCTCTTGTTGCTGTTCGCGGTCGTGCAAAGATACCATTCGATCAAACGGCAGTTTCTCAAATTGATCTGCGATATCTTTCACATCAGTGATCAGATCGATGCTTCCGCTGGCCTGCCACTTATCTTTCCAATGTGTGGTTTTGTCCAGATTTTCAACCATCTGCAGAAACATATTTGACGGCTGATCATCGGTTGCCAGCCAGCGATCCCAGACACATCCGGTATCAGCAATGGCGTCAATCGCCGGAGTCCTGTTCCATGACGATCCGTAGCATCCAAGGGCAGCGGGAGTCAGCCCTTCGAGTGACAGGACAAGGAGCGGTCGCGGCTTCACTGGAAATCTCGCAGGTTTGAGATCGGCAGACGTGGTGTTCGAGGGATGTTGTAGACGCTTCGACCCTGCAAGTGTGAGACGTGGTCAACAAAAATTAGCGTTGACTGCCGGGGTCTATGCGGAACCGACTTTATCGCATGACCCAAACTCTTCTTGCCCGCATATTTTGGGTTATATCGCTAAGTCAAGGAATTTTGGAAAAGCGTCATATCAGCCCGAAAACTGAGCGTCTTTCCATGCTCTCGTTTTCGGAGTTGCGTGGTGCCCGTAAATCGCTCAGCTGGGTTAATTCAGGTTTTTGCAGGCTTTTTCTTCGGCTTGAAAATCTCGGTTGCGGTTCCGAAGTGAACTTCACCGGCATTCATCAGTGTTTCACTGAGCGTTGGGTGAGGATGAACACTGTCGGTGATGTCATGGACTTCACAACCCATTTCGATTGCTAAAACTGCTTCTGCGATCAATTCTCCAGCACCACTACCAACAATGCCGCAACCGAGAACCCTGTCGGTCTTGGGGTCAACCAGCCACTTCGTTAGCCCGTTGGTAATTCCAAGTGCTTGGGCGCGGCCGCTGGCAGCCCATGGATACATTTCAACCTCAACCTCAACGCCCTCTCGTTTGGCCTCTTCCTCGGTGATTCCCGCCCACGCAATCTCTGGATCGGTGAAGACGACGGCTGGGATCGCAGCCTTGTCGAATGCCACATTTTTACCTGCAACAACTTCAGCGGCGATGCGGCCCTCATGGGTCGCTTTGTGGGCGAGCATTGGATCGCCAGCGATGTCCCCAATGGCGAGAATGTGCGGATCAGCTGTTTTCTGTTGTTCGTCACAGACGACAAAGCCTCGGTCGTTAACCACGACCTGGGTGTTTTCAAGGCCAATCCCTCGTGTTACCGGACTGCGACCAATACTAACCAAGACTCGGTCGTATTGTTCGTGCCCGAATTTGTTCGGTCCTTCGAAGGTGACCTCGATTTTGTCGCCCACCTCTGTCAGGGAGCCGACCTTGGTATTCAGGAAGACACGCCCCTCACAAAGCTTGTCAATCTGTTTGGCCAGAGGCTTGACGAGGTCTCGGTCGGCACCCGGCAGAAGACCGTCCATTAATTCCACGACGCTGACCTTCGAGCCCAGTTGAGCGTAAACACTGCCCATTTCGAGACCGATATAACCACCCCCGACCACCAACAGATTCTCTGGAATGTCTTCCAGAGCCAGAGCCCCGGTGCTATCCATCACCCGGTCGCTACTGATTCGGAATGAAGGCGGCATCGCTGGGACGCTACCGGTCGCGAGGATGCAAGTGTCAAAGGTAAGTCTTCCACCGTCTGGGATCGATTCGTGATCACCTTCAAGTTTCAAAGTGGTGGAATCAACGAAACTTCCACGCGCCTGAATGACTGTCACGTTGCGGCGTTTGGCAAGTTGTCCCAAACCCCCAGTGAGGTTTGAAATCACTTTGTTTTTTCGAGCACGCACCTTATCGATATCGATTTTGGGGCTCTCCTCATAAACAACTCCCCATTCTTCACGTAGCTCTTCAACTTCGCTGATGACCTTGGCAACATGCAGTAATGCCTTGCTCGGGATACAGCCTCTCAGAAGACATGTGCCGCCAAGTCGCGGTTCGGCTTCAACAATGGTGACATCCAGACCTTCGTCCGCTGCCAAGAAAGCTGCCGCATAACCGCCGGGACCACCACCAAGGACAACAACTGGAGCATGCATGAGCGAGGCTTACCTTGCAAATTTGAATAGAGGATGCATGAACTGGGATTCCAGCAATCTTTGGCCGTCATTCCAGAGAGAACGAGTTTGGCTCACCATCGCGGTCCGTGGCATGAAACCATCAGTGCTTCGCGTCAGCAGGAAAGCGAAATGATCCTCGCAGCGGACAATGACATTGCGGATCAAGTCTTTTCAGGAAAAGACGACCCTGATGATCATGTGATCCGATTCGAGTGATCGTTGTCAGCCATGCTCGAATTAGCGGCGTTTGTGACCACATTGATCGGCAAACGCCTCCTGAAAACAATATAACGTGTTGACTAGCGAGATAGGAATTCGACCACGCTGTTGGCGTCCACTGGCAAGCTGATATCACTTGGTCCAGGCAGACCCAAAACGGTCGCTTTCAGGTTTTCACTGTCAAAAGTCACCCAATCGAGGGCGTCAGGTGCTGCGTTTGCGATGACACCCCGATAAAGGTTTTTGAGATTTTCGCGACCGCGAACCTCAATGATGTCCCCGGGGCGCAGAAGATAGTTGGGCTTCGTGACTTTGGTGCCGTTGACCAGGAAGTGGCCGTGCGTAATCCCCTGGCGAGCTTGTGGGCGTGTTTTGGTCAGCCCAACGCGGCGAACCACATTGTCAAGTCGTCGCTCGCACATCAACAGCAGCAATTCACCCGTGTTGCCCGGTTTGCGGCCAACAGCATCGAAATAACGACGTAATTGACGCTCACCAAGGCCGTAATAGTGCTTGATCTTCTGTTTTTCCATCAACGCCAAGCCGTAGTTGCTGGGGCGACGGCCACGGACGTGCATTCCTGGTGGTTGTGGGCGACGATCCAGTGCACGGGCGGCACCCGCTGTCTCGTAAATCAGGGTACCGAGTCGACGATTGATACGAGCTTTTGGGCCGGTATAACGGGCCATGGGCTAACCTTTCTACGTCACTTATGACGCTGTTGGAGGGGGTGCGGAACAGGATATTCGCCTGCTCGCAGGATGCGATCCCTGCTCTCAGTGGGCTGTCAAACAGCTGTCTGAAATGAGCATGGCCTCGACAATCGAGGCCATCGGGTCGCATGCTGGATTTCATTCAGCCCGCAAGTGTCGCTGGAAAGAATGATTTTGGCAAGAGGAAGCGGCCGAGAACGCAAGTTTGAGCCCGAAAAAACGCCGCTAAGTCCGGTTGAGAGGCCCCACGATAGCTGTGTTCACTCCCCTTCTTTTGATCCCTTTTCTGCACAACCTTGGTTCGACTACCTTGAACCCACCGATGCGGGCTGGATGCTGGAAGGGGGGGCTGATTGACCCGCAGCAGATCAGTGGCAGGTCATTGTCGCCGTGGAAAGTCCCAATTCGCGTTTTGTCCCTTCTTGGCTGGCAGGGGCCGACTGGAACAGTTGCCGACTGCGACACTTTGTCGGGACCCGTTGCCGTGAACCGTGTCCGCAAACAAACTGCGGTACGGCAACCTGATATCACACAAGGTTCAACAATCCTCAATCCTCGCAATCCACAGGCGATTGATAATGGCTGACATAGACGTTTACGGAGTTGGTAATGCCCTGGTCGATATTCAGACGCAAGTCGCCGATCAGGTGTTGGAAGAGCTGAAGATCGAAAAGGGCGTGATGACCCTGGTTGATGAGGAGCAGCAGGCGGGTGTGCTAGGTAAGCTTGACGGCTCTCCTCTGCATCGCTGTGCGGGTGGTTCTGCCGCCAATACCATCGTGGCTTTGGCTGACTTGGGTGGTTCTGCTGCCTATGTCGGTAAGGTCGGCGATGATGAAATTGGGGCGTTTTTCCTGAGTGACATGCGAGAGCTAGGCATCGGTATCGATGTCACACCGGCCAGCAGCAGCACTGGAACTTGCGCCGTACTGATCACGGATGATGCACAGCGAACGATGCTGACGCACTTGGGTGCATCCGCCACGCTGACAGAAGATGATATAGAGCAGACGCTCGTTGCATCCTCAAAATATGTTTACGTCGAAGGGTACTTACTGACTGGGGAAACCACCAAAGCAGCAGCGTATCGCGCGATGGAACTTGCAAAGCAAGCCGGTGTCAAAGTTGCTTTGACCGCGTCTGATCCCTTTCTCGTGAATATGATTCGCGATGAAATTTGGGACTTGGTTCGCGGGCCGGTCGATTTGTTCTTTTGCAATGAAGAAGAAGCAAAAAGTTTGACCAACGAAACAGATCCCATACAGTGTGCTGCAAAGATTCACGAGCATGCTGAAAATGTAGCCCTTACGCTCGGGGATAAGGGTTCCCTCGTCATGCATGGTGGCGAAGCTTTCTCGATTGAGGGAGCCGCAGCAAAAGCCATCGACACCACCGGGGCAGGTGATATGTATGCTGGCGCTCTTCTGTATGGTGTTACCAATGGGATGGGTTGGCAACAGGCTGGGCATCTTGCATCCCATGCCGCAGCCAGAATTGTTTCGCAAATGGGGGCCCGTTTAGAGCACAAATTTACCCCCCAAGAAGTGGCTGATTTCGCCAAGATGAGCTGACTCGTTCACTCATTCGTTAGGAGCATGAACGCGGTTTCGGCCATCGTTCCCTCATGAAACTTTATATCTCGTTCGACAAACGGAGTCGTTTTAGCCAAGAGCAAGGCAGGACCGGAGTGAAAAGCTTTTCCGGAATGCTTGACTCGCACTGATGCTCTTTGGTGAATCGCGATTCCTGATGAGTGGTGTTTTGGTGTTTCGTAGCTGCCGATGCTGATCGCGGTTACGGGGTGATAATTGCACTAATCTGTTATTCACTATTCACGGTTCAATTTTTATATTCAAGACCCCAAAAAACAAAAACCAAGTAGGTCTCAGATGGCTGTCGAAATAAATGTCGTATACACCGGGCAACTTCGTTGTGAAGCAATCCACAGTCCCAGCGGTCAGAAGCTCAGCACCGATGCTCCCACCGATAATGGGGGAAAAGGGGAGTCGTTTTCGCCGACAGATTTGGTGGCCACCGCGTTGGGTACCTGTGTGATGACCATCCTTGGTCTGGTGGCCGAACGGCATGATGTCGATTTGGAAGGTACACAGATCCATGTAACGAAGGAAATGATTACTGAGCCAGTGCGTCGAATTGGTGCACTGCGGACGGTCGTGACGATCCCTGCGACCGCGGTGACTGACGCGGACTTGAGGACACGATTGGAAGCAGCAGCCAGAAAATGCCCCGTCCACCAAAGTCTGCATGCCGATATTCAGGCCCCCATCGACTTTCGTTACGAAGGCTGACTTTTCCCTCGGATTTCGACGAACCAATGCTGCGGAAATTTAGTCGCAACTACCCAGATTGACGGTGTTGCGGGGCAAGCTGGGGCTGCTTTGCGGGCGAATTTCAGCGTAACCCTTTGCCTGTTCGACTTTGATGGTTGTAGCGGTTGCAGCGATTCACGCCTTCCTGCTGTCAACCGAGGACACAAATAGCCGATTTTTAGAGACGTTGTAGTCTCTCTACTCAATTTGCGCGCACGCATGTCGGCTGCCTCGATAGACGAAACTGTTGAGCTGGAACGGAAACCAAATCTCGTTCGCGATGTATGCGCGCTTGTGCTCATCGCTTTTACGCTGATTCTAACCGTATCCCTTGTCACCCATAACGCGGCTGACCCACTCGATAAACCGATCTGGCCCATCAGTGAGTTCTACACTCCTGATGCCACGATCTTCCCTCCCAATGCCACCATTACGAATGCATGTGGCTATTGGGGGGCATTGTTGTCGTCGTTGTTGCTGGATTCTTTAGGTGTTGCGTCCGCGATTGTGATTGGTGCTTTGGGTGGCGTGGCCACTGCGTTGATCTTGCGTGGCAATTTAAATGCACCGGTGTTGAGGTCTCTGGGGGGCACGATCATTGTCATCGCAGTTGCTACCGGCGGCGCGATGTTGCCGTTGCAGGCTTCTGGCCTGCCCGTGGTTGGTGGTGGTGGGTTTCTTGGTGCGATGACCTCAATCTGGCTGCTTGAACATTTTGCGCCTGCCGGAGCGTGGATCTTGACGCTGACTTTGTTTCTGGTCGGTACATTAATGACCAGTGACTACGCCCTGTTGTACGCCAGCAAGCGACTATTGAAGGAGGGTCACAAGGTTTCCAAGTCGGGATTGAAGCGAGCGGCCAATGCGTTACCCGCTGCACGACGTCGGCGACCGTTCACTGATTTGGAAGAACCCATCAAGATCGATGGAGATGGTGATGTCGAAAGCGATGCCAGTGGAGATTCAGTGAAGGCTGATCGTGGTGAACCCACTATCAAGTTTCGCCAGCCCAAGAAAAAGTCAAAGGCAGATGCTCGCGAGGTGGAACCCGCGGACGATGAGGAAGTCGAGGAAGAATTCGTCGAAGATGATTACGATGATGAGGACGAAAAAGATTGGGATGATGCCGATGATGGTTCCGCTGAATCGAATGAGCGGGAACTGGAGATCGGAAACGAGACACATATTGTAAGACAAGATGAGTCGCACAACGTTTCGCAGCCCAAAGTAAAGGTGCCTAAACGCAAGAAAAAATCCGACTCATCAGAGAATATGTTCGAGGACATGAATGAGTCCTTGCCAGGTGGTATGGAAGATTACCGTCTGCCAAGTATCGAACTGCTCGAACAAAGTGATGACATCTCTTACGAAGAGCAACTCCATGAAGTCCGTCGCAAAGCGCATGTGCTGGAGGAAACCTTCCGTGATTTTGGTTTCAATATTCGGGTCGTCGAAATCGAGACCGGGCCGGTTATCGCACAGTATGAGATCGAACTTGAGGCCGGCTTGCGGCTGAGCAAGATAACTGGACTTGCTGATGATCTTGCGATTGCTTTGCGTGTTCCGAGCGTTCGAATTGTGGCACCCATTCCGGGGAAGAATACTGTTGGCATTGAGGTGCCAAACGAGACACGTCAGGCGGTGCGACTCCGCGATGTAATTGAGGAATCAGATACCCGATCAGCGAAGATGAATATCCCGGTGTTCCTGGGCAAAGATGTATCTGGAAATCCGATGGTGGTGGATTTGGCAAAAATGCCTCACCTGCTCATTGCCGGTCGTACAGGTACAGGTAAGAGTGTTTGTCTCAACGCGATCATTACCTCCGTGCTGATGTGCTGCCGACCTGACGAGGTCCGTATGCTGATGATCGACCCCAAAATGGTTGAGCTAAGCGGTTACGGGCGACTACCGCACCTGATGCATCCTGTCATCACAGATATGAAAAAGGCAGAAGCAATTCTGGCTTGGGCTGTTGAAAAAATGGAGGAGCGATACTCCCTGTTGGCCAAAGTAGGCGTTCGCCACATCAACAGCTTTAATGATTTGGGACGCGAAGAAATCATGCGACGCCTTGAAATTGATGAGGCAGACGCCACGAAAGATGTACCTGAAAAACTCCCCTTCATCGTCATTGTTGCTGATGAGATGGCTGATCTGATGATGACTGCGGGCAAGGATGTTGAGCAACACATCATTCGACTTGCCCAAAAAAGTCGTGCCGTTGGAATTCACTTGATTCTTGCTACTCAAAAACCAACGGTTGATGTGATCACTGGTTTGATCAAAAGTAATCTGCCTGCTCGTCTCAGTTTCCAAGTTGCCAGTAAGACTGATAGCCGTGTGGTGCTTGATGAAAATGGAGCTGACAAGTTGCTAGGTAATGGCGATATGTTGTTCCTGTGGCCAGGTACCAGCACTTTGATTCGTGGGCAGGGCACCTTCCTTTCGGATGACGAAATTGACACCATCTGCGACCACTGCAGCAAAGGCGAACAGAATTTTGTTGGTGAGCTGATGGAGCTGAAGGTCGATCAGGAAGGAGACGGATCGGATGGCACGTCGATGGAGCAGATCAAGAAACGAGATGAACTTTATGACAGTGCTATCGAAGTGGTCATTCGTGAAGGCCGCGGATCATGCTCGTTGCTGCAACGTTGTTTGGGGATCGGTTACGGCCGTGCCGCCAAACTCATTGACTTCATGGCTGAAGATGGAATCGTGGGTGACTACAACGGAAGTAAGGCGAGAGAAGTGGTCATGACCATGGCTCAGTGGCAGGCAATGCAAGGCCTTGAGGTTGAAGAGGAAGACGAGGCCCAAGCCAACCAGACCCAGACCGATCAGGAAGTCGCTGACGAAGATGAAGACGAGTCTGAGTGCGAAGAGCAAGAGTACGAAGAAGCCGAAGACGGGCAAGTCGATTCCGAGTACAGCGAAGATGAGTACAGCGAAGATGAGTACGAGGAAGATGAGGATGGGGAAGAGTACGAAGATTGCGAGTAAAACGGCATGCAAAGTGTCGTCCTGCCGGAAACATTAGCGACTGCTTGCTTGTATCCATGCACTTACGCTGCTATACCGATCTCTTCTGCTGATACATCGGCACCGTTTCACAACGTCTCGCAGTGGTCGTTTCCTACATGCCCCCACCTGATCAAAACACTCTCGCCTCAGGTTCCATCGCAGCGATCCTGCCGGCGGCCGGTAGTGGACGACGTTTCGGTGCTGCCAGCAATAAGTTGTTTGCAGAGCTTGCCGGAAAACCTCTCTGGTTTCACGCTGCATCACGCTTGGCGGACTCCCAATCTGTGGGACGTGTTGTGTTGGTGATTTCGCAAGCTGATGAGGCAGTCTTCCGAAAACGCTACGCAGCCATGGTTGAACAGTTGGGGGTCGAATTGGTTCTTGGCGGCAGCGAGCGCACTGATAGTGTGCAAGCAGGACTTGATCATTTGGCTGATGATCCCATGGTGCAATGGGTTGCGATTCATGATGCCGCTCGTCCGTTAGTTCGTTCAAAGGACATAACTGCCGTGTTTGCCGTTGCACAGCGGACTGGTGCTGCAGTCCTTGCGACTCCCGTGCCGGGTACCGTAAAACGAGGGAAATTGAAAAGTGGTGGTAGTCGAACGGTGGATCGTCGTGAATTGTGGCTTGCACTCACCCCTCAGGTTTTTAGCATCGGGTTGTTGAAACAGGCCTATCAGAAGCACAATGGACGTCCTGCAACGGACGATGCGCAACTGGTCGAAAGAATTGGGCGCGATGTCACCTTGGTGCAAGGCTCTGCAGATAACCTGAAAATTACTTACCCCGAAGATTTGTCAGTGGCCGAGGCGATCCTTGCCACTCAGTCCCATCAATCTGAATAAAACAATGCCCGAAAAGAATTTGCTGGAAGAATTGGCTTGGCGTGGTTTGATCCACCAATGCACCGACGAGGACGGATTGGCAAAATTACTTGCCAGTGCTCCACAAACGGTTTATATCGGATTCGATCCTACTGCGGATTCCCTGCATGTTGGCAGCATGATGCAGTTGATGATGTTGAGGCGGTTTCAAAACGCTGGACACCGTCCCATTGCGTTAGTCGGTGGCGCGACAGGAATGATCGGCGACCCTAGCGGAAAAAGTGAAGAACGTAATCTGCTTTCCGCGGAGCAATTGCAAAAGAATGTTGATGGCGTTGCAGCGCAGATGCGCCGATTTCTTGACTTCGGAGATGACAAATCCGATGGTGCTAGTGAATCATCAAACCACGCCATGTTATTGAATAACTTTGAGTGGATGCGAGGTTATTCCTACCTTGAATTCCTTCGTGATGTTGGCAAAAGCTTTCCTGTTGGTGCAATGATGGGAAAGGAGTCCGTTCGGTCACGTCTTGAGAGTGAGGCTGGGCTGAGCTACACCGAGTTCAGTTATATGCTCTTGCAAGCCTATGACTTTGTGCATCTGTCACGCGAGCATGGCTGCCTGATTCAGGCTGGGGGTAGTGACCAATGGGGTAACATCACCGCTGGGATTGATCTCGGGCGGAGAATGTTGGGGCAGCAACTGTTCGGAATTACGGCGCCTTTATTGACGACCAGTGATGGTCGGAAGATGGGTAAGACTGAGAGTGGAGCGATCTGGTTGGATCCCGCACGCACCAGTCCCTACCAGTTTTATCAATATTGGCGAAATGTTGATGATGCAGACGTGATGCGATGCATTGCCTATTTGACCGAGATCGAGCGTGCTGAGTACGACGAACTGAAGGGGGCAACCGAGTCTGAGCCGGGACGCCGAACCGCGCAGAACCGTCTCGCTGAATGGCTGACAGAATTTGTTCACGGGCAGGAAGGGCTGGCAAATGCGTTAAGAGCTTCCAAGATGCTCTTTGGCGGTGAAATTGGGGTTCAAACTGATGCCAGTCTCAGTGAAATTTTTGCCGATGTGCCCAGCCAGGAAGTATCCCGTGAGTTGCTAGAGGGTGAGGGCTACTGGATTGTTCAGGCGCTGCAGGACGCGAAGCTGGCCAGCAGTGGTGGTGAGGCACGAAGAGCGGTTAAGGAAGGCGGTGTTTACGTTAATAACATTCGTGCGACTGACGAAAAACAAAGACTGACTTCGGATGACCTTGCAAGTGAAACGGTAATGGTGGTCCGAAAAGGGAAGAAGAACTATGCTCTGTTGCGTTTCGTTTGAAACGAATTTCCAAAATCATGCAACGTAATTTTCTGCATTCGGTGCTTCGCATGGTTTGTTATCGCAGCAGGGTTTCTCGGCAGACATCCACGATTGTGTCTTCAGAACCGAGGTGAAACGTAGGAATTCTCGCAGCGATCAGTGGTCCAGCGATATCTGAGTAATCGTTGATGTCGTGAGTGTTGACGATCGCCGCGACTGCCCTGCCCCGTCTTTGTAAATCCAGCATCGCGCCCATGGATTCGGCGGAGCATTGCTGCAGAAGGACCAATAGTGTTGTGTCGGCTGAAAGTTGTGATTCGCATTCCACCAGTAATTCTGCAAGAGTCAGGCCATCAGAACGCTCCAGTCGCGCCAAGGTGCGCACCATTTGCTTGAAGTGGGTAGGGCCACGTTCAGCGGGTATGATGACGGGTCTGAGTCGTTCGTTTTCATCACGCATGGATGCCGAAGACTGCGCATCCCCCCGGACACGGTGGTCACCGACCCAACCTTCCAGACGAATGCGATCCGCTGCATCGCGACCGTTTGTTGCCAACCCAACGGGCTCATTCATATCATGGAGTGAATTGGCAATTGATGCTGCTGCTGTGATGGCAAGATCACACCTCATTGGTTCGTGTTTTTCTGGATTGCTGCTGGCGTGCAGATCAAGAATGAGAGTGGCACCTACGATCGATGAGGGTTCGTAAATTTTACTATGCAACGTTCCGGTCCGCGCTGTCGCTGCCCAATGGACACTGCGCATCGGATCGCCCGGTTGCCATTGACGAATTCCACGGAGACGGGTGGGGTCATCCATGATGTTGTCACGCATGCGGATTTCACCAATAGGACGACGTGATCCGATTTCGTAAGAACTCAATGCCACAATTTTCGGGAGTACTGTGACATACTGAGGTTGTGTGCCAACTCGATAACGACGGTACATTCCCATCAGGTCACCTGTTTCCATCACCGTTGGGCCAATCTGAAAGTAGCCTCTTCGGTTGCATTTGATCTCATAGTTGAGCGAGCATGTTTTGCCTGCACCGATCAAGAGAACTTGAATCCGTTCACCTTCAACTTGCAGGGTGGGTGGATTGAAAAGGGTAGCCCATGCGGGAAGCAGGTCTTCGACCAAGAGCCACAGAACAGGTAGTCTACTTCGATTGGTTAGTTTGACTTCTACCGGTAGTCGCGAACCAATTTTCACTTCTTGATCGCCATGGGCGCGAGTGGCAACGGTCGAACGTGACCATGTATTGGCGAGAAAAAAATTAACCAAAAGCAAAATTCCAGCGGTGATCGCTGCGATGATCCACAGTGCAGCCCCCGAAATCATTCCGGCCAGTAGCAGGCCGCTTATGCCAGCCAGGATTGCAAATCGGGGCGTCGATGCAGGCACGCTCTTTGGGTCATCCATGCGTCACGAAGCTTCGATGGTGGGAACAGCTATTTCGCCAACAATGTCTTCGATCACTTTCTCGCCGGTGATCTTGCGAAGTCGACTCTCGGGACGAACGATTAAGCGGTGATTCATGACCGGTGCGATGATTTTCTTGATGTCATCCGGTAGAACATAATCGCGACCACGAATCGCAGCCATCGCTTGCGAGCATCGGAAGAGTGCAATCGTTGCTCTTGGACTGCCACCCAACGCGAGGTCAGCATGCTGACGCGTTTGCGAAATGATTTGCAACAGGTATTCACGAACACGTGGATCCACGTGGACCATTCGAATGACCTGTTGAGCAGCCACCACTTCGTTTGCCTCGGCGACTGGCTTGAGCCGATCGACGGGATGAGAGTGTTGCAGCATTTCAAGCATCCGCAGTTCTTCCTGCATGGACGGGTATCCGAGGCTGAAACGCATCATGAAGCGGTCAAGTTGAGCTTCCGGAAGCGGAAATGTCCCCTCGTGATCCACAGGGTTCTGCGTCGCTATTACTACAAACGGCGGCTGTAGGCCATGCGTGTTTCCATCCACGGTGACACGTGCCTCGGCCATTGCTTCGAGCAGGGAAGCCTGCGTTCGGGGAGTCGCACGGTTGATTTCATCAGCTAATAGAATTTGCGTAAAAACGGGGCCGGGCCTGAACTCGAATTGTGATTTCTTCTGGTTGAAAATCGAGGTTCCGGTCACATCGGTTGGTAACAAGTCTGGTGTACATTGGACTCTCTTGAACTTGCAGCCAACACTTTTTGCCAGGGCTCTGGCGAGCATTGTCTTCGCGACTCCGGGGACATCTTCGAGCAAAATGTGCCCGCCGCTGAACCAGGTGACCAATGACAAAACCAATTGCTTGCGTTTTCCAACAATTGCTTGCTCAACATTTCCAATGATTCGTTTCGATAATTCACCCACGTCAGCGGTGGTTTTGATTGCCCGAGAAGGCGAGGTAATGCCACTTTTTTCGGCTTTTTTTAGGGCTTTTGTGCCTGTTTCGGTTCCCGTCTGGGGGGTTGAGTCGGTTGGATCAGCGTTGGGGGCACTCATCTCGTTTCCGTAACGTTATCAAGTTGTTGTGGTGAATAATGACGCGATAGCAGTTATCATCATACTGTTGAACTCACCAGTCGTCGCGATGCAATCGTGATGGCAGATCAATCTGATGTTGATGATGACTCCATGATGGATGTACCAAACCTGCTTGTGACGGATGACGACCAGGCTTTTCGTAAGGTGGTATGCGAAGGGCTGCAGCGACGTGGTTTTCGTGTAATCGAGGCTTGCGATGGGCGGGAAGCATTGGATCTCATAGAACATTCGCGAGTTCATGTCGCGGTCGTCGATGTGCACATGCCTCATGTCACAGGCTTGGACGTCATACGGCATTTGCATGAAGGTCCCTCCTGCCTACCTTGCGTCCTGATGAGCGCGGAACTGAATGATGAGATACGGCAGGAGGCAGAACGAATGTGTGCTTACGATGTGCTAAGTAAGCCTCTTAAGCTGTCGCAACTGACTGCAGTTGTGTCTCATGCACTGAATGAATACTACGGCTGGCAGCCTCCCAAGGCGGGATGATCTCGCCATACTGCCAGATGGTTAGCCTACGATCGAGATCGATCTCCACTGGAAGGACAGCAGGCGTCGAGCTTACTGAATTCATTCGCTTGCAGGACTTTTGTCCTTTGTGGCGAGCGTGGGGTGACGATTCACTGTCAAAAGTTTTATTCCAGCCGTATTGTGTTGCTGGGGACCCATTCCCTGTAAACGTCATCAGGTCGCAGGTAGAATACGCGGCTCGTGAAAATTGACCATCACTGCGAAAGACGATTCATGAAAAAATTCTTTGGGACTCTAGGTGGACTCTTATTACTCATTGCCCCGGCCCAAGCGGTAGAGAAAACAAGAGCTGAGAAACCAAACATAGTGATGATTCTTGCGGACGACTGCACGCATAACGATCTGCCAATGTACGGAGGTCAGAACGCTCGGACACCCAACCTCGAGCAATTGGCCACTGAGGGTCTTGTTTTTAATCGGGCCTATCTTGCCGAGGCGATGTGCCAACCATGTCGGGCTGAACTGTATTCAGGTTTGTACCCGATGCGGAATGGTTGTGCGTGGAACCATTCGTCCTCCCTGCCAGAGACGTTAAGCATGCCGCACTATCTGGGAGCGCTTGGGTATCGTGTGGGTCTGGCTGGTAAGGTGCATGTTCTCCCCAAGCAGGCATTTCCCTTTGAGCGTGTTTCCGGATTTGACGCGAACTGTGTGAGGAATCCAACCAAAGCACATGAGCTTTCGGCGGTCAACGAGTTCATGCAGCGTGACAAGCAGCAACCCTTTTGCCTCGTGGTTGCTCTGGTGGAGCCTCATGTGCCGTGGGTCATGGGTGATGCTTCCGTCTATCCACCAGCGGAGCTGAAGTTACCTCCCAATATGGCTGACACTAAATTGACTCGTGAAGCGTTCTCACGCTATTTGGCTGAAATTACTTACATGGATTCTCAGGTGGGAGAATTGTTGAATGCACTGGAGGATGCGGGTGAGGCGGACAATACATTGGTTCTGTTTTCGTCGGAGCAGGGATCTCAGTTCCCAGGCAATAAGTGGACCAACTGGGATACGGGGGTCCATACGGCATTGATCGCCCGTTGGCCGGGAATCGTCCCTGTGGGTGTGCGAACTGACGCGATGGTTCAATTCGCGGATGTCTTACCCACATTGCTGGATGTTGCTGGAAGTACGGAAGAGCATTCAGCAGATTTTGATGGGCGCAGCTTTATCGATGTTTTGCAAGGCAAGTCTACACAGCATCGGAAATTTGTCTATGGAGTTCATAACAATGTGCCGGAAGGACCACCGTACCCTGTGCGAACCGTCAGTGACGGTAATTATCGGTATGTCAGAAATTTACTGCACGGAAATCTTTATATCGAAAAACACTTGATGGGTGTCCGTGGTGACGGTTTGTTGAATAATCCATACTGGCAAACATGGGTTTGGGATTCTTGGGAGTCACCAGAAACTTACACCCTTGTGCAACGTTATATGAACCGACCGGCAGAGGCGCTTTATCACACTGCTAGTGATCCTTATGAGTTGAAGAATCTGGTTGGAACGGATAGTGCCAAGGAGACTCTCCGTACTCTTTCGCTTGAACTGGACCGATGGTTGGTCAGTCAAGGTGATCCTGGTATCGAACAGGATACGCCCGAGAGTCATCGAGCGGCCAAGCGGGGTGAGCATCGTTTTCGTGCCCCTAGGGTGGACAAATGAATCCATTCAATGCTGCCTCTGCAGGCGGGATTGCGTGCGCGTTCAGCTTCCCTGCCCTTCCTATGATCGGAATCTTGATTGTGTTCTTTTCTGCGCCTGCAAATACATCGGCTGAACTGCCGGGTTCGAATCAAGTCCTCCGGAAGATTGTATTTGGTTCCTGCATCAAGCAGGATTTGCCAACTCCTATTTTCTATACCATGGCAGGCGAGTTTCCTGATCTTATTCTGTTTCTCGGAGACAATATCTATGCCGACACTGAAGATATGACTGAGATGCGCGCGAACTATGATCGTCTTGAGGCGAATGCTGATTTCCGTCGTTTGCGATCTGGGTTTCCGATTATGGCAACTTGGGATGACCATGATTTTGGAGTCAACGATGGTGGGGCAGATTTTCCTCAACGCGAAGCATCTGAGCAAGAGTTCATGCGTTTCTGGAAGGTGCCTTCGCAGTCACCCATTCGTACTCGCCCTGGTGTTTATGACGCCCAGATTTTTGGCCCTGAGGGGCAACGCGTTCAGGTGATCATGCTTGATACGAGGTATTTTCGATCTCCCTTGAAGAAAGGTGAGAAAAGAGTTGGCGGTCCTTACGTGGCCGATGATTCCCCTACCAAAACCATGTTGGGTGAAGCTCAGTGGGCGTGGTTTAAGAAGGAGTTGGAAAAACCTGCTGAAGTACGTTTGATTGGCACCAGCATCCAGTTGCTGCCTGAAGCAAAAGGGCAGGAAGCTTGGGGTAACTTGCCTCGTGAACGCTCAAGGTTGATTCGCCTCGTCAAGGAAACCAAGGCAGGTGGTGTCATATTTTTGAGCGGTGATCGTCATTGGGCCGAGTTGTCCTGTTGCCGTGAACAAACGCCATACCCTCTGTATGAAATCACATCCAGCAGCTTTAACCAGATTCATCCACGTGGCACGCCAACGGAAAATAGATTTCGGACAGATGAACGAACTTATCATCGGGAAAATTATGGGGTTGTCCGCATTGATTGGAGTTGTGACATTCCCACGGTGACGTTGGAAGTGAAAGATATGGAAGGTGCCATTCGCATCGAAAACAAGATGACCATTGGTGACTTGCAGCCGAATTAAGATCGTGCAGCCGAATTTAAATACTGAATCACATTACAGGACGAAGGTGTCATTGTGCTTGTTACTGAACAGAGCAATCGCAGCAATCAACGCCAGGCGTTGGTGTTTGCCGCAGTGGTGGCAGGTGTTGTCTTGGTGTTGGCGTTGAAATGGCACCTTGTTTTATTGGTTCTGCCCTTGGTCTATGGTATCTACCATCTGATGCGTCGGCGTACGCTGAGACGGATCAAGGTCATCGCCGAGCCTCTGCCTGACGCTTGGGAAAACGTGTTACAGAGTCATGTTGTCTTCTACCAAGCGTTGGATGAAGCGGGCCGCGAGCGGTTCCGGAATCTCATCAAGGTGTTCATGGACGAGGTGCCCGTGACAGGCATCCGAACGGATGTCGATGACATCACACATGTTTTGGTTGCAGCAAGTGCAACGATCCCAATTTTTGGATTTGAAGATTGGGAGTATTCTGGACTTGGAGAAATTCTGATTTATCCTGGCGCCTTCAATGAAGACTATCAAACAGATCAAGGCGTCAGTCGAAATACGCTCGGGATGATCGGAGTCAATCATCTCAGTGGAGTTATGATTCTTTCTAAACCTGATTTGATCTCAGGCTTCAAGAATCACAAGGACAAACGGAATGTTGGGATCCATGAGTTTGCGCATCTTGTTGACAAAGCAGATGGGTCAGTCGACGGCCTTCCGAATTGTGTTGCCGGCGATGCGGCTGCTCCATGGATTGGCTGGGTTGCTGAAGAACTGAAACGCGATCCACGAGCCAGGGAAGAAATTGATGACTACGCCTATACCAATGAGGCAGAGTACTTTGCGGTTTTGAGCGAATACTTTTTTGAAGACCCTGAGCTGTTACAACGGCGTCATCCAGAGGTCTATAGCATGATGCGAAAGATGTATCATCAGGATACGCGAAGCTTTCTTTCGGCAGTCAAGCCTCGCGCGCGTCGGGTGGGAAGAAATAGTCCGTGTCCTTGCGGGAGCAATAAGAAATATAAAAGATGCTGTAGTCGCGGCACCAAACGCGGCATGAAGTTGAGTGCCTGAAGCGTCAAATGTCAGAGCGATCCTTCGGTTTTTCATTGTCCACCTCCACCGTCGGGGTGCGACCCGCCGACGAAGAAATTCTCTGTTGAAAGAACGGATAGACAAGCAGTCCAAGCAGTAGCGTGATGCCACTGGCGATCCCTTGCTTGTAGTCATTGATCCCGTACAGCACCGCAAGAAATAGTGTTGCTGCAACGTAAATAGCTGCTGGAATTCCAAACAACGGTAACTTGGTTTTGGCGTCCATCCTTCGCAGTCGGAAAATCATGCTGATCGTCAGGGCTGAGCAGAGTGAAAGGGTCAGACCGAGGTAGCCCAACAGATCACTGATCGTTGTGAGTGAGATTCCTGCGATTGCCAAGACTGCTTGAAACCAGATTGCTACCACAGGTGTTTCAGTTCTAAACTGGAAAGTTCGAGGTAGGAAGCCATCGTCCGCCATCTTTGCATACACGCGGGGACCGGTCATCACCATGGCGGAAACTGAGGTGAAAAGTGAGAGACAGATGATGATGCGAACAACGATTGCAAAGGATGTACCACCAATTGCATCGGCAGCTGTTGCGGCGATTTGTGAAATGTTGTTCGGATCCGTAGCTACGGTTCTCTCTGGCGCGTAAACAAAAATTATATTCAGTGCGATGTAGATCAACGTGACGATCAGCGTGCCACCAACCATCGCTCGGGGTACATTTCGCTTTGGTGATTGAATCTCACTGGAAATATAAATTGCTGCATTGAATCCTGCGTAGCTGAATGAGATGTATACCAATTGCTTTGCAAATTCGAGAAGGCTGTGCGGTATATTCGAAGTTGTAGGGATGCCGTCTTGTTTACCGTCACCCCAATTTGAAAGGTGTATGATTGCGTAAGTGACAAAGCCAGCAATCAATGCCATTTTGACTATGACAAAAAAGTCTTGCGCTCTTGCAGCAGATCGTACTCCGACCGTGTGCATGATTGCCACGAGCAAGACCGATGAGATAGCTATACTGCCATCAGGTAGAGGGTCTGTATTGAGCAAAGGCCGCAAATAACTCTCGAAACCCAGGGCTGCTATGGCAATGGCACCCGTAAAACCCGCCAGAAGCGATACCCAGCCGGCCATGAGGCCAGCAACTGGGTGAAGAGTTTTACTCAGAAACAGGTACTCACCACCGGATTCTGTAAATCTCTCAGCCAAGGATGAGTAACCCACCGCTCCACAAATGGCGATGAGACCACCAACGAGCCACGCGGCCACCACAAGACTGGGATCACCCAATGCATCGAGTGTGTACCCGCTGGTTGTGTAGACCCCTACTCCAATCATGCTGGCAGCTACCAACGTCGTTGCCGACCCGAGGGTCAGCGAGCGTTTAGGGGCTAACAAGCGACTATTCCTCAGATTTGTGTGTGGTGATAGCTTGGCATGAGCGTGAGACTGGCCCCGATGCGCGAGGCCGATCGGCAGGCATGCTGGGTGCACCTAGCAAATGTTGACGTCCAGTTTGGGATTGCTAAAGCGTTGTTTTGCGAAACTCAAGAAAGTAGTTTTCCTTGAAACCGGCTATTTTGCATTCCCTAACCAACTCGAAACCGGATCCTTGAATTTCATCGATGAACGCCTGTTTCCCGGCTCGCACATGGCTGAGAGTCCACTCGCGAGATGTTCCCGGGATGCGTTCAAAGTCAATCAGGATTATCCGCCCACCATCGGACAAGGCATCATGAATTGACATCATGGTTTGCTCAGGAAATTCGAAGTGGTGGTAGACATCACAGATCAAGGCAAGATCGATGCTGTGGGGGGGCAGGCAAACGGAACGGTTATTGCAAAAAACGGTCGTCGTGTTGTTTAGGTTGCGTTCTGCAAATAGCGCAGTCAAGTGTTGCGTGAACTTGGGTGAAATCTCAACTGCGTAGCTCCAACCTTTTTCTCCTACAACCTTGCTCATGAGAAGGGTGAAAAATCCTGTACCTGCACCAATGTCAGCAACGCGTGATCCGGGTTGAATTGCCATGGCTTTCATGATTTCACTGCGGGCCTGAAATACCTCGCGGCTCTCGACTTCGAATCGCGCAATCCAGTCATCGACATTCAAGTCAGGATCAATGAAGGTGCTATTGATTCCCGGTTTAACACTGGTTGGAACCTCTCCCTGTTCAGTCAAAGACGCCGCGACATCTTTTTCACTGTTGGGTGTGTCTTGTTGTGTCCAGCCGACACTAGAGGTGAGGAAGGTGAGCAAAACAGTTGCAAGGAAAAGTTTCATGGTGACTTTGGAGATGGAATTAGTGAAAAAACGTTGGTCGTTTTCCCAGCGGGTTTGATTTGTTCGTAATAGAACAGGAGTCATGCTATGCATTCTCGCCATGAACCATTCGAAAATGCGTTGTGTGAGTTTTAGGATGTTGTGCCCATTTGATTTAGTTATTTTGGTTCTTGTCTGGTTTCCAGTTCATTTGAAGTGACTCGATCTTTGCCACTTCACCCTTGTCGGTGAAGTTTCCCTCAACACTGAGTCGTAGAAATTTCGCAGGACGTGAGGTGGCGACCTTTCCGGCACCATGATTCTGAAAGTTGCTGTCACCCAAGCTTTTGGAATAAATCCGGTATATTCCCCTGGTTGTGTTGATTTCGAGACGCAAGGTGATTGGCTGGGCAAGTTCATTGTCTTGTGAGATTGTGGTGGCAGGGACTGCTGTACCTTCCCCAGGAGACTCGCCCTGTATCACGATGTCGCCATCGGATTTTCTTGATAGCACTATGCTCGTTGCTACTATTGGACGATCAGGATCATTGCTGAATCCGATCCGTATTATTTCATTCTTCTGGTCGCCTGAAAATTTTAGCTCTCGCACTTCGAGTTCAACTGCTATCTGGCCTGCTGATTTATTGACGGGAAGATACGTGTTTGCCCGCTCGTGGGGGTGTGAACTTTTGATCGTCAGGCAACCGCTGCCATCAATGGTGGAAGCAGGCAGTGCGTTGGTCCACTGCTGTTTTATTTTTCCGTGGTAGGTTGCTTGAGGCAGCTGAGTATTAATCTCATCGTCAAAATCCCATCGAGCGACAGTATCGTGTTTGTGCGCTGCTGGCCCCCCACTGCGACGACGATCCGCGATTCCGATTCGCATGTTCGAAACTTGATCGATTGCGACAGTATGCGCTGATCCCTGTTTGGGCCGGTTGCCAATTTGATGCCCCATCTCCGCGAGCTGGCCTTGGACGCCGGAATGTGGAAGGTGATCAAGGGCCTCCAGATCGAGTCGATCTGGAAACCATTGATGGTGCATTCTCGCACCAGCGACCGCTTGTTCGGGAGTCAGGCTGAATTCGGTCACACCCAGCACGATTCCAAGCACGGTGTTGATGATGGTGCGACCGCCCGGGCTGCCGGTCACCAATACCAGCTTTCCATCTTTTTCAAGCATGGTGGGGGATTGCGAGCTTAGCATTCGTTTTCCGGCTGCGACCGTATTTGGCTTGGTACCAATACGCCCTGCCGCGTTAGTTTCACCCGGGAACCAATTGAAGTCACCCATTTCATTGTTGAGCAAAAAACCGGCTCCTTTGACGACAATGCGTGAACCCCAGCTGGCTTCCAGTGTGTAGGTGTTGCTGACTGCCATGCCATTTTTATCGACGATGGAAAAGTGAGTGGTATCTGGACTTTCGCTGATCACATTGATTTCAGGTGTGATCAAACCGCTGGGCGTTGCTTGGTTCAAATCAATCGACTTTGCGACCTCACGAGCATATTTTTTGCTCGTCAGGAATTCAGGGATTCGTGTGTACTTGGGGTCTCCCAAATAACGGGCCCGATCGGCGAATACACGCCTGCAGGTCTCGGCAATCAAGTGAATGCACTGGGGGTCGTAGCGATCCCACTTGCTCATGTTGAAATTTTCGATGATGTTCAACGCTTCAATGATGCAGGTGCCACCGGATGATGGCGGTGGAGCGCCCAGTACCGTGTAGCCATGGAACTTGCCCTTCATGGCTGGCCGGACGATCGCTTTGTATTGGTCGAGGTCTTGAAGTGAAATCTCTCCATCACCTTGGCCCATTTCTTCCACCAGTTGCTTGGCGATGCTTCCCTTATAAAAAGAATCAGGTCCTTCTTGGGCGATGATCCGTAGGGTGTTTGCTAAGTCAGGCAGCAGCAGTGTGTCACCGGCTTTCCAATCGGACTTGTCTGGCTTGCCGTAAACTCGCCTGAGTTCGGAATATTTGTTTTCAGATTGAACCGATGGAATACTCAAGACATAGTTCAGAGATTTGGCCAATGGCAGGTCGATTGGGACGCCTTGCGATGCGAGTTGACTTGCGGGCATCACCAGCCTCGTCCATCCCAATCGACCATGTTTTGCATGAGCCAAGGCCAGGCCTCTTACGGTTCCTGGTACGCCGACCGCTTTTTGGGTGAAGGTCGTGTCGGACCGGGTGAACGAATCTTTCTGCATGGAATTCGGGGCAGTCTCACGATAATCAACGCAAACAGGATTTTTCCCATTTGCAGGACGCAACAACATGAAACCGCCCCCACCAATATTGCCAGCTTCGGGCCACGAAACTGCAAGTGCGAAAGCCGTGGCAACTGCCGCATCCACGGCGTTGCCGCCGTCCAGTAAGACATCTCGTCCTATTTGACTCGCAATTCTTGAGTCGCTGACAACGATGCCACCGTCGCTACGAATGACTTCCACCCGCCTGTCATCAGCAGAAAGATCATGAGGTTGGACCAGTGTTGAAAGCAGAAATACGAAGCAACTACCTAGAAGCCCAGATTCATGATGGCCATAGTGAAGCGGGCTGTTGCAGTTTGACAATTTTATTTCCCCGAGCAGCGGCAAATACGGTACCAAGCAGCCGCGCAGTCTTCTAAACCCGCGGACAACGTCGTTTTTATGCGATCGGCTTCTCTCAACCTACCGGTCAGTTTACGGCGATCTTAGTTGTCTTGCTGATGTTTTTGTCGGGGCAGGGGTTCAATTTTCAAAGGAACCCTTGTTTTTCAAAGGAACCCTTGTTTCGATCGGGGAACATGTGTCTCCGAGACATGTTCTTGTCCCGGTGATGGAAGACCTGTAAAAAAATGCCGCACTCACCCCCCGCCCCACTTCACCGCTGCGCTGTTAGGATTTGGCCTGATTTTACATGTGGCGATATTCGCCATACGGCCAGACATTCAACGATTAAAGGAAGACCGTGCCCCTTCAATCTCCGAAGATCATTTATACGTATACGGACGAGGCTCCTGCCTTGGCGACTCAGTCGCTGTTGCCAATTATCCGAGCCTATGCAGGTGCGGCGGGAATACAGGTTGAAACGAAGGATATTTCGTTGGCCGGGCGAATCCTGGCGAATTTTCCCGAACATCTGGACGAGAATCAGCGACAGGCCGATGCGCTCTCCGAACTTGGAATGCTCGCCAAGACTCCGGAAGCCAATATTATCAAACTGCCAAACATCAGCGCATCAATCCCTCAACTGGTTGCTGCGATTGAGGAATTGCAGAATCATGGATTCAGTGTCCCTGATTTTCCGGAAGAACCAGAGAGTGATCAGGAAAAAGAAATTCGATCCCGCTATGCCAAAATTCTTGGCAGTGCCGTGAACCCTGTTTTGCGCGAAGGTAATTCCGATCGACGCGTTGCCGGACCAGTCAAAGAGTATGCTCGCAGCCACCCACATTCGATGGGCGCTTGGTCGGTCGATTCCAAGTCACATGTAGCTCACATGCAGGAAGGCGATTTCTTTGGAAGTGAACAATCTCATGTGATGGAGCAAGCGGGGGTTGTCAGCATTGAGCTCGAAGCAGCGGATGGAACAAAAACCGTACTTAAGAGTGATCTTTCCTTGCAGGGCAAGGAGATCATTGACGCATCTGTGATGAGTCGAAGTGCATTGCGAGAATTTCTTGCCAAGGAAATGGATGATGCTGGGCAGCAGGGTATTTTGTTGTCCCTGCATCTGAAAGCAACGATGATGAAAGTGTCGGACCCCATTATCTTCGGCCACGCAGTCAATGTTTATTACGGCGAAGTATTCGAAAAGTATGCCGCCGTTTTCGAACAATTGGGTATCGAGCCGCGCAATGGCATGGGAGATGTCTACAGTAAAATCGACGCATTACCGGACGAGCAACAGCAGGCCATCAAAGCAGACATCGATGCTGTTTATGCCAAACGTCCCCCTTTGGCGATGGTGGATTCCGATAAAGGAATTACAAACCTGCATGTCCCCAGCGACATCATCATTGATGCTTCGATGCCAGCAGCAATTCGAGCATCTGGGAAAATGTGGGGACCGGATGGAAAGTTGCATGACACCAAGGCGATCATTCCAGACCGTTGCTATGCCGGGATCTATCAGGCGACGATCGACTTCTGTAAACAGCACGGTGCTTTCGATGTGACCACGATGGGAAGTGTATCCAATGTCGGGCTGATGGCTCAGAAGGCAGAAGAATACGGATCACACGACAAGACGTTTGAAATTAGTGATGCTGGAGTCGTTCGCGTCCTCGATGCCGGTGGAATGGTGTTGATGGAGCATGCCGTGCAGCAAGGTGATATCTGGCGTATGTGCCAGACAAAAGATGAACCGATTAGGGACTGGATTCGTCTTGCTGTTTCAAGAGCACGGGCAACCGGGGCTGCAGCGGTTTTCTGGTTGAATGAGAAGAGAGCGCATGATGCGAATCTGATTCAAAAAGTCGAAGAGTATCTTCCATGCCATGATGTCACTGGACTTGAAATCAGT
The DNA here is from genome assembly GCA_003513555.1 of Rhodopirellula sp. GTDB lineage: Bacteria > Planctomycetota > Planctomycetia > Pirellulales > Pirellulaceae > Rubripirellula. The sequence goes on from DOPG01000438.1 coordinate 52,710, forward strand.
ATCCAGTCTCCCGTCGATGCTGCGACCCATGCTTGTCAGCGAGCAAAAGATGGATTGGATACCATTTCCGTAACAGGTAACGTGCTGCGGGATTACTTAACGGACCTGTTCCCAATTCTAGAACTGGGTACCAGTGCGAAAATGTTATCGATCGTTCCTCTGTTGGCTGGCGGTGGGCTGTTTGAAACAGGCGCAGGTGGCTCAGCACCAAAGCATGTTCAACAGTTCGTTGAGGAAGGGCACCTGCGTTGGGACTCTCTTGGTGAGTTCCTTGCTCTCGCGGTTTCGTTAGAGGACCTTGGCAACAAAACCGGTCACCAAGGCACCCTGGTGCTTGCCAAAACCCTTGACCATGCGACAGGGCAATTGCTCGATAATGATCGATCACCCAGCCGAAAGGTCAACGAGTTGGATAATCGTGGTAGTCACTTCTATCTCGCTCTCTACTGGGCACAAGCGTTGGCGGCACAAACAGAAGATGTCGATTTGCAACAACATTTCGCACCGCTTGCAAAAAAACTGAGTGATTCGGAAGCGACAATCGTGGAAGAACTTACTGCTGCTCAGGGTGCCGCTGTTGACATTGGTGGATATTACCAGCCTGATAAAGCGAAGGCCGCTCAGGCGATGCGTCCCAGTGATACCTTCAATCAGGCCATCATGCT